>DASTAE010000287.1:0-34766 GCA_035712985.1 Actinospica sp. | reverse complement strand
CGTGGCCGCGCACGGTGAGCTGTGCGCGGCCACGCCTTCGCCTACTTTCCGGCTATTACGGGTTCTTCGTCGGTACCGCCCGAGTCAGTACCCGAAATCAGTACCCGAGGTCGCTCAGGAACTTCTTGGTGTACTCCAGCGCCGAGGTGCTGGAGATCGAGTTGCAGGTGGGGGACGCGTAGTCGTCGGAGCAGGGGGTGTCCCGGTCCAGCGACCAGAAGTGCAGCCCGGCGAGGCCGTTGCCGGTCGCGTACGAGCTCAGCGTGTCCACGTCGCCGGCGGTGAAGATCTCGCTGGTGGCGTCGTTCATGCCGATCATCGGGGTGACGGCGATCTTGCCCGCGGGGACCCCGTAGGTGTGCTCGAGGTTCTTCACGGCCTGGATCGCCGACTGCGCCATCTCGCAGCTGCCGCCGGACACGACGCACACGCTGCTGGACGCGCTGCCGTAGTCCATCGTCATCAGGTTGATGACGTACTTGCTGAGGCCGGAGCCGAGCACCGCCCGGACGACCTCGTCGCCGAGCGAGTTCACGCCGCCGTAGCTGCCGTCGGACGCGGCCAGCGTGGCGAGGGTGAACGAGAACTGCAGGTTCGGGTACTGCGCCTGGGCTCCCGCCGCCGCGGCGACGAGGCTCTGGATGTCCGACTGGCTCTGACCGCCTTCGATGTCGAAGTCGATGCCGACCAGGTGCGGGCCGGCATAGCGGGCGATGAAGGACTCCATGCCTGACGTCGAGCCGCAGGTGAAGGTTCCGGCCGCACCGCCGGTCGACACCACGTAGTCGAGCCCCGCGGACTGGAGCTGCGGCACGTTCTCCGCGGCGAAGCCGGCACCCGAGACGCCGCCCCAGGTCTCGCTGCCGCAGGAGCCGGTGGCGAAGGCGAGGGTGAGCGCGGGCAGCTTCGGCACGTACTGCGAGACCAGGCTGCCGGAGCCGACGACCGGGATGGCGGAGCCTTCCACGGCCGACTGCATCTGGTCGGTGTTCCAGTTCATGTTGATGGTGACGTCCTTGTACGGGCTGAAGAGCAGGCCGCTCGCCGAACCCGTTCCGCCACCGGTGCCGCCGCCTCCCCCGCCGCCTCCCCCGCCGCCGGTCGAGCCGCCGGTACAGGAGCCGTTGGAGGTCCACGGCTGGCCGGAGCCGCTGCCGCCGTTGTTGGTGGCCGGGTCGTTGCCCTGGGTCCACCAGTTCGCGGTGTAGTTGATCCCGTTCTCGCTGGCCTGCATGCCGGCGGTGTAGACGGCGCTCGAGCTCCACGCCGCCGCGCACGTGCTGGCCGCCTGCGCGGCGGGCGCCGAGGCGATCGCCAGGACCGCACCGCCGGCGGCCAGCCCGACCGCCGAACCGGTCGCGATCGCTGTGTGCAGAACTCTGTTTCCGAAGCGCATGAACCCTCCAAGGGAGAGAGGAGCAGTGGGATTGCGCACCTCGCCGCGTCGGTGGTGCGGCGCGGTGAGCATGTTGTACGTGCGGCGGGGGAATTGGTCAAGACCATTCGGCAAATTGGTACAGACCAATTGGTATACACCAGGGACGGAACGGTCAAATCGCCCCGGCGGGCCGCCTCAGCGAGGCCGCCGCGGACTACAATGACGTCGCTACGCGAAACGGGGATGAGGACGCGGCGGCACGCGGGGACTTCTGCCTGCGCGCGACCGCGCGACTCGGGGTGTGAGGGGATTTTTCACCATGTCAGTGGAGGAGACGGCCGTCGTCACCGGCCTGGGCGCGGCGTTCACCGAGGCGATGTCCCGGCTGGTCTCGGGCGTCGCGGTGGTCGGCGCGCAGGGTCCGGACGGCAAGCCGTGCGGGATGCTGGTCACGTCGCTGTGCTCGTACAGCGTCCGGCCGCCGTCGATCCTGATGGCCGTCGCGCACGGCTCGCGCACCGCCGCCGCGCTCTCGATGACCGGGGAGTTCTCCGTGCACCTGCTCAGCAGCGCCGGCGGCCCGGCCGCCGAGGCCTTCGCGGGCCAGGGCCAGGACAAGTTCCACGGCCTGGACTGGACCTGGGACGGCGCGGTGCCGCGGCTCGCGGACGTCCCGGTGTACCTGCGCTGCTCGGTGGGCCGGATGTTCGGGCACGGCGACCACTCGGTCGTCATCGGCGAGGTGGCGGACTGCCGGCTCGGTCCGGGCGAGCCGCTGGTGTACTTCGGGCGGCGGCTGGACTGGTCGCTGATGGACGGACCGGACGCCTGGTAGGCCGCCGCCTCAGGGGCGGCGGCCCCGGCCGAGGCCGCCGCGCGGTACGAGTGCGGCACGTTGGTCTGCCACGGGGCGGGCCAGCCGGATGCTCAGCCCGAGGCGCCGCCGGTGAACTGCCAGGCCCCGAGGCGCAGGGCGGGCGCCGTCGCCGAGTTGGGGCCGTAGGTGTAGGGCAGCGCGATCGCGTGGGCGCCGACACCGAGGACGTTGCCGGGGCCGAGCGCCTCCGCGTACGACTGGGTGAACCGCAGGTTCTTGACCGGCCGCACGAGCTCGCCGTCCTCGATCAGCCAGGTGCCGTTGCGGGTCAGACCCGTCATCAGCACGCGGCGCGGGTCGAGGCAGCGCGTGTAGAAGTGGTCGGTCACGAGCAGGCCGCGCCGCACCCCGGAGACGAGGTCCCGTACCGAGGAGTCCGCCATCGGCCCGTCGACCTCGGCCGGCGCGGGGCCGGCCGCGGGCTCGAGGCGGATGTTGTTCGGGGCCGTGCCGAACACCGCGCTGTCGGGCTCGGCGTAGCCGTTGCTGGCGACGCCGGCCTCGGCCGCCGAACGCCGGTCGTAGGACACGCTGCGGCTGACCCCGTTCTCGACCAGGACCAGGCGGCCGCGCGGCGTGCCCTCGCTGTCGAACGGGAGGCCGGCCGCGAAGGCCGAGACGCCGTCGTCGACCAGGGTGACCGAGGCGTCGAACTGCGCGCGGCCGAATTCCAGGAAGGAGCGGCGCTCGTTGACGAACTTGCCGTTGAAGCCGTAGTTCGCCAGGCAGAACAGCACGTCCGCGACCGCGGTCGGCTCGAGTACGACCTCGTAGGTGCCCGGCTCGATCTCGACCGCGCCGTCCCACGCGCGGGCCTTCGCCGCGGCCCGCGCGCCGTGCACCGCGGCGTCGATGTCGGCGATCCGCCGCGAGGCCTGGCGCGCGACGCCGTCGGAGAGCGACGCGGTCTTCGCGATCCCGTCGATCGAGGCCTCCGTGCACTCCCCCGACACCGCCTGACCCGCGGAGTTCGCGTAGGCGGTGCTCCAGTGCCGGGTCCGGAAGTAACCGGCCGCCGTCAGGTCCCCGACGGCCTCGACGAAATCGCGCACGCGCGCGGCCCGGTCGTCCGGCGTGGCCCCGATGATCGCCTCGTCGACGTCGTGGCTCGGCAGCACGGGCGTCGGCCCGATGAGCCCCGGCCAGCCCGGATCCGGCGGCGAGACCTTGGCGGCTCCGACGGTCCGGTCCACCATCTCCCGCAGCGCGTCCGCGCCGACCAGCGTCGAGGACACCGTCGTCGTGCGGCCGTCGCTGTGGATGCGCAGCTGCACCTCGGTGGTGACGTCGGCGACGTTCTGGTGGATGTACGAGTTGGCGAAGCGCGTCAGCCCCAGGGCCACGCGGCCGACCGACACGTCCACGTCCGCGGACGGCCCCGCGGCGGCGCGCGCGAGCTCCAGCACACGCGCGGCGAGTTCGAGCTCGGTCTCGACCTTCGCGCTCATCCGCGCACCCCCACTCGGACGTTGGTGAACCGGGCCGGAGCGGCGGGGTGGCCGGTGTGCCCGGTCTGCCCCGGCTGGCCCTTGCCGCAGTTGGGCGTGCCCCAGGCGACGATCTCCGAGGAGAGCATGTCCATCGAAGCCCAGAACCGCGGGCCGATGCCGGTGTAGGTGGGGTTCTTCAGCATCCTGCCGAGCTTGCCGTTCTTGATCTCGTAGGCGATCTCGCAGCCGAACTGGAAGTTGAGCCGGCGGTCGTCGATCGACCAGGACCGGTTCATGTCCATGTAGATCCCGTCTTCGGTGGCCGCGATCATCTCCTCGAGCGTGTGCGGCCCGGGCTCGAGCCCGACGTTCGTCATCCGCACCATCGGCAGCCGCGCCCAGCCGTCGGACCGCACGCTCCCGGCGTAGTCGAGCCCGGCGACGGCCGCGCTCTCCCGCCCCGCGAGCACCCCGGTCCAGATCCCGTTGCGGACGGCGTCGCGCTTGCGCGCCCGCGTCCCCTCGTCGTCCCACCCGAAGGAGCCGAGCGCGCCCGGATAGGTCGGGTCGATCACGATGTTCATCAGCTCGGACCCGTACTTGAGGCTGCCGAGCTGCGCGAGATCCAGCCAGGACGTCCCCGCGTACGCGGCCTCCCAGCCCAGGATCCGGTCGAGCTCGATCGCGTGCCCCACGGACTCGTGGATCTGCAGCGCCATCTGCTCCCCGCCGATGATGACGGTGGTCTCCCCCGCCGGGCACTGCGGCGCCCGGGTCAGCGCCCGCGCCTCGTCGGCGATCCGGGCCGCGTGCGCCGCCAGATCAGCCTCCTGAACCAGCTCCCATCCCCGGGTCCCGAACTGCCCGCGCCGCGAGGGATAGGACCGGACCTGCGTCTCCCCGTCCCCGATCACGGTGGAGCTGATCGCGGCCCCGCACTCGCGCACATGCTGGTCGATCCGGTGCCCCTCGGACGAGACGAACCACTTGGCGGTGTCCCAGATGTCGTAGGAGCCGGTGGCGATGTCCGCCCCCTGCCTCGCCATCTCGGCCGTGGCCGAGGTCAGCAGGTCCCCCTTCCGCGCCAGCGAGACCGAGAGCGGATCGATCTCGCACTCGCTGGCCCAGGACCCGACCTCGGGCTCCGAGGGAATCATCGCCTCCCGCCGGGCGCTGTTCGGCACGGTGGCCGAGGCCGCCGCGATCCGGGCCGCCTCCGCCCCCGCCCGCCGGGCCACCGCGTCGTCCAGGTCCGGGAGGGCGAAGAACCCCCAGCACCCGCCGACCAGCGCCCGGACCCCGATCCCGGCGGTCTCCCGCTGCGTCAGATCCTCCACATCCCCGTTGCGCGCCGACATGGACTCGAACCGTCGGTGCATCACCCTGGCATCGGCGTACGTCGCCCCCGCAGCCACCGCCGCCGCCACGGCGGCGTCGGCAGCATCCCATTCAGTCATGGCCCGGAGCCTATTGCATGCCTTACCGGTGCGCCACAGTCCACACCGGCCCGCCGAGTTCGATGCCTGCTAGCCGAGGACGCGGCGCAGCTCCGACCTCTTGGTGACGCCCAGTTTGGCGTAGGCGCGCTGCAGGTGGTTCTGGACGGTGCGCACCGAGACCCGCAGCGTCTCCGCGATCTCCCGGCTGGGGATGCCGTGCGCCGCCATGACGGCGATCTCGCGCTCGCGTTCGGTGAGCGACGCGGTGCTCCTGGGGTCCCTGAGCAGCGGGGTGTGCGGGCGCTCGCCGCACGTGTCGAGGTGCCGTCGCACGTCGTGGGCCGCGAGCGTCGCGCGGCGGACGTCGCCCGCCCGGGTGTACCCGGCGGAGGCCGCGGAGACCGCCTCGGCCGCCATCAGGTCGGCGCCGACCGCCGCGAGCTCCTCGGCCGCCTCGACCAGGCGCGCGGGCTCGTCCGCAGCCAGGGCGCCGGCGAGGCGGGCCAGGGCGGGGACGAGCCCGCCGTCGAAGTCCGCCGCGATCTCGCAGAGCCGCGCGGCGGCGGGCGCGGCGGCGCCGAGGCGGGCCAGGTCGGCGAGCAGCAGCGCCTCGCCGAGCAGGTTGCCCGCGGCGCGGGCCTGTTCGGCGGCCTCGATCAGGCCGGCCTGCACGTCCCGGGACGTCGCGCCGCGGGCTACGCGGATCCAGGCGTCCGCCAGGGTGACCCAGTGGCCGTGCGTGCCGAGCACCGGGTACTTGTCGGCCTCGGTGCGCGCCTGCTCGGCCGCGTCGAGGTCGCCGAGCAGGGCCGCGCAGACGGCGACCCCCGTCTGCGCGGTGCTGACCGCCACGCCGCGGCGCAGCGCGCGCCCGACCGCGGCCGCCTCCGCGAACCAGCGCCGCGCGTCCGAGAGGTGACCGGCCATCAGTTCGAGGTAGCCGACGTGCACGGACATCCACATCCGGATCCCCGGCGCGCGGGCCTTCGTCAGCCGGTCGACGGTCTCGTGCCCCAGCTCGCGGCCCCGGGCGAAGCCTCCCGCCGCGCTGTGCGCGACGACCGCCGAGATCAGGTGGAACGCCGGGTGCGGGAACAGCACCTGCTCCTCGATGCCCAGCCGCAGCCGGTGGGCGTTCTCGGCCCACGCGACGGCCCGCGCGGTCCGGCCGGTGTAGCTCAGGCCGACCGGCTTCATCGTGGCGGCGTGCAGCCACGCGGCCCGGTCGGCGGCCTCGTCCGGCTCCTCCGGGAGGTCGTCGAGCAGGGCCGCCCCGCGCTCGGTCTGGCCCGCGTTGATGCGCACCGCGCCCTCGAAGTGCCGCAGGGCATTGATGACTTCGGGGCTCGTGCGGCCCTTGCGGGCCGAGGCGAGCAGGTCGATCGTGCCCGCGTAGTCGCCCTCGCCCCAGGAGCGGTTGAGCGCGTGGGCGATGATGACGGAGAGGAACTGCCGCTCGCCCTCGGCGGTGCGCCCGGCGGCGGCGAGGACCTCGTCGGCGCGCGCGGGCTCGCCGGTGTGCCAGAGCACGTCCCCGTACAGCAGCCGCGCGGCCGTGGTGAAGTCGCGCTCGCTCAGCGCCTCGAGCAGGTGCTTGGCCTGTATGTAGTCGTGCGCGTGGCGGGCGAGGGCTGCGGCCTCGATCAGCAGCGCGGGCTCGGCGGTGCCGGTCGCCTCCAGCTGCCACGCGGCGATCCGGCGCGTATCGACCGCGTAGGAGTCCGCGGCCGCCTTCGCTCGCTCGACCTGATCGAGCAGCAGTCGGCGGCGGCGCAGCGGGGTCAGCCCGGAGCGCAGCACCTCCGCGTACAGCGGGTGCGCCAGGGAGACGGACGTCTTGCTCTGGTCGGTCCGGGTTCTGATGAGCCCGGCCGCCTCCAGTTCGACGAGCACGTCCATCGCGGCGAGCGCCTCGGCGTCGGCCAGCGGGACCGGTTCGCACAGGGCGAGCAGTTCCAGCACCGCGCGGCCCTCGCGCCCCGCGGATTCCAGGCGGGCGCTGATGAGCTCGGCCAGCCGCGGCGTCCCCGCGGTGCGGCCCTCGGCCAGCTCCCAGATCTCGCCGTCGTGCGCCAGCGCCCCCTCCTTCAGCGCGCCGGAGGCCAGTTCGCGCAGATAGAGGGCGTTGCCGCCGCTCGAGTCGTGCAGCCGGTGCACGGTGCGCCGACTCACCGGGCCGCCCAGGGCCGCGCGCAGCACCTGCTCCACCTGCCGCACGTCGAACGCCGCCAGGTCGACGCGGCACGCCGTGTCGTCGCGGCACAGCGCCTCGACCGCCTCGCCGACCGGCTCCCCGCCGCGCACCGTGCCGATCAGCCGGATCGAACCGGCGTCGATCAGCTGCCGCAGCAGCACCGCCGAGGCGGCGTCCAGCCATTGCAGGTCGTCGACCAGCACCGCCCTGCCCGGGCCGGCCCCGGCGAGCGCGGTCGCGACCTGCGCGAATCCGCGGACCGGGTCGGCGAGGTCCACGCCGGCCGGGATCAGATGCGCGATCGCGCCCAGCGGCACCGCGGCCGCCGCCCGGGAGGCCGTGGCCCGTCCGAGCACCGCGCCGGACCGCGCGGCCTGGGCGAAGTACTCCTCGGCCAGCCGGGACTTGCCCACCCCGGCAGATCCGAACACCACCACGGAACGGCAGCGCGGGGTGCTCCAGACCCTGCCGAACGCCTCCAGCTCGGCAGCCCGAGCCGTGAGCGGCCACCGGTACACCGATTCCACGACACACTCCCGCACGCGAAAAGCTTCGCGGTGGCCCACCACCGGCACGCGATACGGGAATGGTAAGGCCTACCCACCTTTTCCGTGACCGCCGTCCGTTGATCGGAAAAGAAAGTAATCCCCCTGTTTCGAATGGAGGGATTACCGGGGATCATCTTTTCGACGCCAGAGCGGGCGACGGGCCGTTAGCCGCGAGATATCGCGCGCCCTGTCTCATGTATCCCTGCGGATTGGCGTCGAGATATCCGGCCCACTCGGGCGACCTCCGCTCGCCGCGCAGCCACGCGTAGCAGGCGAGCGCGTAGCCGAACATCGGGGCGTTGAGGTAGCCGAGCGTCCTGGTGCGCCAGCCGCCCGCGCGGTAGGACTCGAAGCGGAAGGCAGCGTTCGCGGTGAAGATGCCGAAGCCGGTGTAGACCGTGAGCAGGTCGGTGAGCGGTTCGTGGTCCTCGCCGTCCGCGCCGGGCAGTCCGCCGCGGCCGAGCAGCAGCTCGTGGCAGAGCTCGTGGGCCGCGACGGCGACCAGCCGCGGGGCGTCGCGGGCCTGGGCGGGATCGATGCGGATCAGTCCGCGATCACCGCGCCGCTCGTAGTGCCCGGCGACGATGGCGCGGCGCGTCCGGTGCGGCGGCATCCCGGCGAGGTCGCAGGACATGCCGTCCACGGTCAGCTCCACCTCGACCCGGTCCGCGCCGATGCCCATGAGCGCCCTGACGCGATCGACGACCCGCAGGGCGTCGGCCGGCGATCCGGTGTACGGCTCCGGGAAGAACGCGGCGGTCGGCTCGACGACCGGCCCGCGCAGCGCCGGCTCGCCGATCCGCTCGACGCACCAGCCCAGCATCTTCTCGATCCACGCCTGCTCACGCGGCGGAACCGGACTGCGGTGCGGCAACCAGAGCATGCCGTTCTCTTCCCCTGACCGCGGGCGCGCACGCATCCGGATACGCGGAAAGGCGGTGCCGCCCCCGGGCTGCGGCGCGGGGGCGACACCTCTTCTTCCTATCTACCTACAGCGGCCCGATCACCAGTGGTGGCCGCTGTGCCGATGCATGTCGCCACTCGGTCGCGGTGAGGCGGTCATGGTCGGCGTCGGTGAGGCGGAGGCGGTGGTTCCGCCGACCGCGGCCAGGGCGCAGGCAGTCTGCGCCGTCGCGTTGGCCATGGTCACGCACTTCTCCGCCGGGTTGCCGGCTCCGGCCGTCACCGCGTTCACCTGCTGGGCGAAGACGGCGCCGACCACGACTCCGTTGCCGTTGGTGGCGAGGGAGGAGACCGGGTTGGTCAGGCCGAAGTTCTGGCAGTTGAGGTTGGTGAAGGACTGCTGCAACCGCATCGCCAGGAAGGTGAACAGGTTGCTGGCCGCGGCCGCCGACGGGGTGGTCTGGTTGATCAGCAGGTTGACGTCCTGCTGGAGCCGGACCGACTGGATGCTGTCCATGTCCCCGCAGTAGACCGCCGGCGTGGTGCCCGCGGGCAGCTGGCTCTGGTCCACGCCCGCGCGGTACATGTTCGTCTTCTGCTGGCTGAAGTTGCCGTTGACCAGGGTCATCGGGTCGTTCTGCGGAACCAGCGCGGTCGGGTTCGCCGGGAAGGCGTTGGCCTGGATCTCGTCGAGGCCGAGCGAGGTGGCCGGGGTGCCGTTGTTGCCGAGGTTCGGCGCCGTCCACGGCGTGCAGTGCAGCGCGGGGTCGACGAAGACGTCCAGCAGGGCGTTGTCGCTCGGGTTCGCCAGGGTGGTCGCCCCGGCCAGCGCGCCCATGTTGGCCGCGTTGTTCTGCGCGGTCTGGCCGTTCGCGGTGGCGAGGTAGGACGTGGTCACGTTGTCGCTCTGGTCCTGGTCGATCAGCCCGAAGTTGCGCGTGGTCAGACAGGGCTGGCCGTCGACCGCGGTGCCCGGGCTCGGCACGGTGACCATCCCGTTCGCGATGCCCTGGTTGACCGCGGTGAAGAACGCCGGGGCGTCGCAGTACGCGAACTGGCCGAAGACCGAGGTGCCGAGGCCGTTGACGCAGTTGCCCGCGGCCAGGCTGCCGCCGGAGTCCTGCAGCGTCAGGTTCGTGGCGTTGAAGCCGAACCAGATGCCGACGACGGCGTTGGCCGGGAGCGTCGGCACGACCGGCGCGGCGGCGGGCGTCGTGCCCTGGTCGATCACCAGCGGATCGTAGACGCTGAGCGCGCCGGTGGCCGGGTCGTAGACGGTGGCCTGCACGAAGGCGCTCTGGTTGATGTTCGCCTCGTGGCACGGGCCCATCGCGGCGTTGGTGGCGACGAACTGGTACGGCGTCGCCAGGCCCTGGGCGCTGAGCGGGTTGGCGGGCACGATCAGCGTGCAGTTCGGGTTGGGCGTCGCGGCGGCCACGGCCGTCGCCGACGCCGAGGCCGTCGTGCTCGCGGACGCCGTGGCCGTCGCGCCGGCACAGGACGTCGTGGCGGTCACCGGGGTGGTGGCCGCGGCCGACGTGCTCGCGGCACCGGCTGCCGTCGTGGACGCAGCGGTCGCCGCCGTCGTGGTCGACGCCGCGCCGCCCGTCGTCATGCCGGTGGTCGCCGTGCCGGTCCCGGTTCCGTTCATACCGGTTCCGGTCCCGGTCATGCCGTTCCCGGTGCCGTTCATGCCGGTGCCGGCCATGCCGGTCGCCGCGCCGGTTCCGGCGGCCGAGGCGGCGGCGGAGGTCGCGCCGCCCATCGCGGCGCCCGTCGACGAGGCGGCGGCCGCACCCGTCGTCGGGTTCATCGCCGTGCCCGACTGCGCCGCGGTCGCCGAGACCGTCGAGCAGGCGGCCGGCGGCTGATGGTGGTGATGCCGGCCGGGCGCGGCGAGGGCGTATCCGGCCAGGCCGATCGCCGCGATCGGCAGCCCCGCGAGGATCACGCCGAGTTTCCGTTTGCGCCAGGAGCGCAACTGCCGCTTGGCCTCGGCCTGCTCGGCGCGGGTCTGCCGGCGCAGCGGCTCGGGCCGGGCCCGCCGGCCCTCATCCCTGTGCGAACTCGATGAAGTCATGAAGTGCTCCTAGTTGTGGGAACCGGCGGAGGCGCGGCGTCGGCGGTGCAGCAGGAAGCCGACCGCGAACACGGTCACGAAGAGCCCGGCCAGCAGCGCGGGGGCGAGCACGGTCGTCAGCTGGCTGCTCTGCCCGGCCAGGCCGACCCTGATCACGCCCGTGCTGGTCACGGCCGGCGCCCCGGTCGACGAGCTCGCGGCCGGGAAGCCGACCGCGGAGAAGCTGCTCGAGGAGGCCGAGGGCATTCCGGTCGGCGAGGTCATCCGGCCGGAGGAGGTGGAGGAGCCGCCCATCGCCGCGGTGCTGCCGGCGGGGGCGGGTGCGCTGGTCATCGGCGGCGCCGAAGAATGGGTGACCGTCGGCGACGTCTGGGCGGGCATGGTCGTGGCGGGCATCGTGGTCGGCGCGGTCGTGCTCACCGTGCCGCCCGAGGACACCGTGATGTCCACCGAGGGGCTTCCGGATCCGCAGTTCGCCGTGACGAGGTAGGTGCCCGGTGAGACCGACCCGATCGTCGCGTTCCCGGTGAAGTTCTCCGAGCCGAGCGAGATCGAGGCCGAGCCGCCGGCGAACGCCGTCGAGGTGACACCGCTCAGCGTGGAGCCGTTCCTCGGGCAGACGCCCAGGATCGAGACCGTCTGTCCCGGCGAGGCCGTGCCCGGGTTCACGATCAGCTGGCCGTACCCGCTGCCCGCGGAGGCCGGACCCGCCGAGGAGAACAGCGTGGCGGCCGTGATCGCGAGCACCGTGAACAACGAAGCCGGAAGCAGGGACTTTCCTGCGTGGGCTACAGGATGACGCACAGCTCATCACGCCCTTACGTATCGTGTTCGAGCGCCGGGCCGGTCCGACTCGGCGTGTGCGCTCGTAAGGCACGGCGTCGAAAGCGTTGCGGTTCAACGGAATTCGAAAATCGCCTGTGACCTGCGTGGCAGAACTCATACACCGATGCGCTCAAAATTCGGTTGAACCGCGGCGGCGATTGCTCCGTCTGGGAGCGATGACACAGCTGGGCTCGCGATCCGCCTCGGCTCGCGCGTTACAACCTCTAAGGAGCGTGTCCATCATGTTGAGGAGAACCAAGTTCCGCGTCGGGATCGGCGCCGCGCTGGCGCTGCTGCTCGGCGCGGGCGCGGCGACCGCCGCCTATGCCTCGCCCTGGGAGCACGAACGCAACACCTCCCAGTCGCATAGGCAGACGGTGCTGTCGGCCGATGTGACCAGCGGCTCGACGGCGTCCAAGATGCTGTCCTCCACGATCCCGATGAACGGAGACCTGAACCCGTACGGGGTCGCGGTCGTGCCGTACGGGATCGGGAAACTGGTCCGTGGCGACGTGCTGGTCAGCAACTTCAACAACAAGGCGAACACCGGCGGCACCGGGACCACCATCATCGAGGTGAACCCGGCGACCGGCGGGCGCATCGTCTTCGCCACGCTCACGCCGTCCACCCTGCCCTCGACCTGCCCCGGCGGCATCGGGCTGACCACGGCACTGGTCGTGCTGCGCGACGGCTGGGTGATCGTCGGCAGCACGCCGACCACGGACGGCACCCCGAACACCCTGCGCTCCGGCTGCCTGATCCTGATCAACAGCCGCGGCCAGGCCAGGGCGGTCATCACCGGCCACGGCATCAACGGCCCCTGGGACATGACGGCCGTGGACAACGGCAACTCGGTGAAGCTGTTCGTCGCCAACGTGCTCAACGGCATCTCCGGCGGGATGGGCATGGGCAGGCAGGTGAACAAGGGCACCGTGGTCCGGATCGACCTCGCCGTGACCCGGCAGCACTTCCAGCTGCTGAGCGCCGCCGTCGTCGCCTCCGGCCTGCCCGAGATGACCAGCACCGCGAGCCTGATCCAGGGCCCGACCGGCGTCGCCGTGATCGGCAACACGCTGTTCATCGCCGACACGCTCGGCAACCGCATCGCGGCGATCCCCTTCGCCACCACCCGGTGGAACAGCGACGGCCTCGGCCAGACCATCGCCGAGGGCGGCCTGATCCAGGGCCCGCTGGGCCTGATCGCACTGCCGCACGGCGTGCTGCTGACCGCCAACGGCAACAACGGCAACATCGTCGCGATCACCCCGCGCGGCGCGACCGCCCTGGTCAAGGCGGTGGACACCACCGCGGTGACCGGTTCCATGGCCGGCGCGGGCGCCCTGTTCGGCCTCGCCCCGAGCTTCGACGGCAGGTGGGTGTACTACGTCGACGACATCAGCAACTCCCTGAGCCTGCTGGGCCCGGTCCGCGGCTGACCTCCCGTCCCGCGGACGCGGCCCACGCACCCACGACCCACCCGCGCGCGGATCCGCCCACGTCTTCCGCGTCGCAGTACCCACGGCACCCACCGCCACCCCGGGCTCTCCCCTCGCGGCACCGTGAACTCAGGCGGTACCGCACTCCCGCCCACAGGAAGGAGACCGTCACGACACGCGACCCATGAGAAGGCCGCGCCGACCAACCACTGACCGCCCCACACACAAGGTCTCTCGGCGCGTGTAGAGCCCCCTACTCACGGAGGGGGCTCTACCTGCCGTTGCGCGGGGCGGACGACCGAAGGGCCGACCATGACTTGCGCTCAGTACGTGGAGGCATGGCAGGGTGGGCGCGTGCTTAACCGCAACCGACGTAGATGTTCAGCCCTGGCGGCCGCGCTCGCCACGTGCGCCCTGACCGCCACCGCGTGCACCGCCACCGCCGCCCCGGTCAGCCAGGTCTCCCCGCTCCCGGCGCTCGGCATGCCGTCGGACGCGGCGAACACGCAGGCCACGCGGGCGACGTCTACGACCTCTACGACGCCCGCCGCTCCGGCGAGCACGCCGGCCGGCGCGTCGGCCGCCCAGGCGTCGGCGGCCTCCCTCACCGGCAAGGTCGTCGTCATCGACCCCGGCCACAACGGCGGCAACGCCTCGCACGCCGCCGAGATCGCGAAGCTCGTCCCGATGGGCTTCGGCCAGTACAAGACCTGCGACACCACCGGCACCGACGGCGACGACGGCTACCCGGAGTACGCCTTCACCCTCTCCGTATCGGACCTCGTCGCGCAGCTCCTCGAACAGCGTGGCATCAAGGTCGTCATGACCCGAACGACGAACGACGGCGTCGGCCCCTGCGTCAACCAGCGCGCCGCCATCGGCAACGACGCCCACGCCGACGCCGCGATATCCATCCATGGAGACGGCTTCGGCGCCTCCGGCCACGGCTTCCAGATCATCCAGGCCACCCGCTCCGAAGGCGGCGTCACCAACGACGCCCGCTCCAACGAGCTCTCGCGGGCCCTGCACGCGACGTTCGTGTCGGAGTCCGGCCTGACGGCCGCCACCTATATAGGCGACAACGGCTACGAGACCCGCAGCGACCTGGCAGGCCTGAACCTCTCCACGGTGCCCAAGGTCCTCGTCGAACTGGGGAACATGAAAAACCCCGGCGACATCGCACTGATGGAGTCGACCTCCGGCCGCGCCCGCTTCGCCAAGGCGATAGCCGACGGCATCCTGGACTACCTGACGCAGTCTTAGCCGCAGCCCGCCCACGCCGTCCCGCCGCTTAGCTCCTCTTGCCCCAGCGAACCGTGCCCGGCGACCTCTCGGGTGGACCCCGCGTGCGGACGCGCTGCGAGCGGGGCTGCCCACCCGCTGCTACTTCAACCGGACCGAGGTGGACTTCGCGAGCCTGTCCCCCTCGGCGACCGTCACCGCGTGCCCGTACAAGGGCCGGACCAGCGGGTACTGGTCGGCCCTCGTCAACGGGACCACGTACGACGACGTGGCGTGGGCCTGTGACTTCCCCACCAGGGCCCTGACGCCCATCGCCGGGCTGATCGCGTTCTACAACGAGAAGGTGGCCGTCTTCGTCGACGGGCTCAGTATTCGCCCTTGATGACGAAGAAGCTGCCGCGGATCACGCCCGCGAGCTTGGACTTCTGGCGGGCGAACTTGAAGCGCTCGGCGAGTTCCTCGGGCACGTCCATGCCCTCGGAGAGCTTGAAGCCGACCGCGCGCTTGCCCGCGGGGTCGAGGGCGTACATGACGTTGATCGACAGGCCGGATTCGTAGAACACGTAGGACATCCGCAGGCCCTCGACCTCGAACTCGGTCACCTCGAGAGGCTTGGACGCGATGACGATGTCGCGCTCCTCGGACAGCACCCGGTTGATGTACTCGAGCACCTCCGGCGCCTCGGCCACGGGGCTCACGGTGAACACATGGTCGTACTTGTTGCGGTAGTAGCGGGCCTCGTTGGCGCGCAGTCCGGCCAGCGCGTCCGCGACCGGGGAGGACTCCAGGCCCTCGGTGGAGACGTTCTGGTAGTCGACCGTGTACGTCGGCATCGGGCTCAGGCCGCCTTTCCGCGCAGGCCGATGACGTTGCCGTCGGCGTCCTTGAGGGTGGCGATGTGCAGGCCGCCGCCCACGTCGGCGGGCTGCTGGAGCACGGTTGCGCCCGCTGCCTCCAGCGCGGCGACGCGGCCCCGGATCTCGTCGACGTCCACGTACGGGACGGGGCCCGTCATGCCCTGATCGAAGCCGTGCGGGTTGAGGCCGATGTTCTGGCCGTCGATGCTCCATCCGACGTAATACGGGGCGTCCTGCTCGGGCGGCGCGCCGAGCAGCGCGGTGAACAGGGCCTTGGCCTTCTCCAGGTCCCGGACCGGGTAGATGACGGCCTTGAAGTTGTCGGCCATGGTCGCTGCACTCCTCCGGATCGCTGCGCCGGACCTCCCGGCGCACTGTTCACGCTACGTGGCCCGCGGCGGAGCGGCTTCTCGATTCCTGATCGGTTCGGTCACGGCGTGTCGGACGGCGGGTCGACGACCGCATCGGGGCCGGTCTCCAGCTGCAGGTGCGCGAGGTCGGCCGGGGGCGGGGAGGTGAAGGACCAGAAGGGCGCGGCGTAGCCGTCGGCGACGGCGGCCGGGGCGTCGGTCAGGTTCATCCGCTCGCGCAGCCGGCCGTAGAAGTCGTTCGGGCCGAGGCGGACGGCGCGCAGCCGGCGCTGGGCGGCGTAGACGCCGATCCAGTCCCCCGGCTCCAGCAGTCCGCGCAGTTGGCCGTCGATGCTGACGGCGGCCCGGCCGGAACGTTCGAGGACGCGCAGGCCGACGGCGTCGTCGGGGGCCGTGACGACCGAGCGGTTGAAGGTCATGTGCGGGGCCACCGGGGTGAAGACCAGGGCCTCGGCGCGCGGGGAGACGACGGGGCCGCCCGCGGCGAAGCTGTACGCGGTCGATCCGGTCGGGGTGGCGACCAGCAGCGCGTCGGCGGAGTACGAGGCGAGCAGCCTGCCGGAGACGTAGACGCCGACCGAGACCTGCCGGTCGCGCGAGAGCTTCTCCAGCACCACGTCGTTGACCGCGCTGACGTTGAGCGGGATGCCCCACTCGTCGCCGGCCTCGCCGTCCGCGCGGACCTTGGGCGAGGGCAGCAGCGGCCCGCGGCCGTAGGTCGAGACCCAGCTCTCCATGTCCCGCGGCACCTCGAGGCGGCGGGAGACGCGCACGGTCAGCAGCATGCGGCTGTCGATCTGGTAGGAGTCCCCGTGCACCGCGTCGAGCGCCTTGAGCACGGACGCGGCGGGCACCTCGGTCAGGAAGCCGACGCGCCCGAGGTCCACGCCGAGCAGCAGCGCGTCGTTCGCCGCGGCCAGCCGTGCGCCGCGCAGGAAGGTACCGTCGCCGCCGAGGGTGACGATCAGGTCCGGGTCGCCGGCCGCCGCCATCTCCTCGTGCGCGTTCAGCCGGCGATGCTCGTCCCAGACGTCGATGTCGACGCAGTCCACGCCGCGTTCGGCGCACCACGCGCGCACCCGCTTGGTCGCCTCCGCGGCCTCGGCGCGCCCGCCGTGCACGACCAGGCCGATCCGGTTCACCGTCACGCCAGCCTCCAAATCGCGGGCAGCCCGATCACATTCTCGCTCACCCGAATACGCGCGGGACAGCGCGCGCACCCTCGGAGGCGCCTAAGTTTGGACTCATGGCGACCACCCCACCCGAGCCGCAACCGGTGCTGACCCCGCTCACGGCGGCGGCGATCTTCCTGGTGGCCACGATCGAGCCGGGCGGCGAGGACGCCGTCCGGGACACGCTCGCCGACCTGGCCGGGCTGGTCCGTTCGGTCGGCTTCCGGATCCCGGACGGCGGGCTGACGGCCGTCGCCGGGATCGGATCGGCCGCCTGGGACCGGCTGTTCCCGGGGGCGCGTCCGGCCGAACTGCATCCCTTCGAGCGGCTGGAGGGGCCGCGGCACACGGCTCCGGCCACGCCCGGCGACCTGCTCCTGCATCTCCGGGCGCGGCGGATGGACCTGTGCTTCGAGCTCGCCGGGCAGCTCGTGCGGAAGCTGGGCCCGGCGGTCCTGGTGGTCGACGAGGTGCACGGCTTCAAGTACTTCGACGAGCGGGACCTGCTCGGGTTCGTGGACGGGACGGAGAATCCGACGGGACCGGCCGCGCTCGCGGCGGCGCTGGTCACCCCGGAGCTGGACGCTGATTTCGCCGGCGGCAGCTACGTGATCGTGCAGAAGTACCTGCACGACCTGGAGTCCTGGAACCGGCTCCCGGTCGAGCAGCAGGAGCGGATCATCGGGCGCACGAAGCTGGACGACATCGAGCTCGACGACACGGTCAAGCCCGCCGACTCGCACGTCGCGCTGAACACGATCGTGGACGAGGACGGCACCGAGCGGCAGATCGTGCGCGACAACATGCCCTTCGGCCGGGTCGGCTCGGGCGAGTTCGGCACCTACTTCATCGGCTACGCGGCGAGCCCCGAGGTGACCGAGCGGATGCTGCGGCGGATGTTCCTCGGAGACGTGCCGGGCCGGACGGATCGGATCCTCGAGTTCTCGACGGCCGTGACCGGCGCGCTGTTCTTCTGCCCGAGCGCCGAATTCCTCGAGGATCCGCCGGAATCGATCACCGAAGACGCAACCGTGAGCGTGATCGAAAGCGCGACCGTCGACGACGGCTCGCTCGGTATCGGAAGCCTGCGAAGGAGCCTGGCATCGTGAACAACCTGCATCGTGAACTCGCCCCGATCGCCGACGAGGCCTGGGCGGACATCGAGGCCGAGGCGCGCCGCACCTTCGAGCTGCACGTGGCCGCGCGCCGCGCCGTGGACGTGATCGGGCCGGCCGGGCTCACCCTCGCGGCGGTGGGCACCGGGCATCTGCGCGCGCTGGACGCGCCGAGCGCGGGCGTGGAGGCGGGCTGCTACGAGGTGGCGAACGTCGTGCGGTTCCGGGTGCCGTTCACCGTGCGACGGTCCGCGGTGGACGCGGTCGCGCGCGGCGCCAAGGACGCGGACTGGCAGCCGGTGAAGGACGCCGCCAAGCAGCTGGCCTTCGCCGAGGACCGCGCGATCGTGGACGGCTTCGCCGCGGCCGGGATCACCGGCATCCGGCAGGCCGCATCGAACGCGGCGATCACCGTTCCCGAGGACCCCCGCGAGTATCCGACGGCCCTCGCGAAGGCGCTCACCGCGCTGCGCCTCGCCGGTGTCGCAGGGCCCTACAGCCTGCTGCTGTCCGCCGACGGATACACGGCCGTGGCCGAGACCAGCGACCACGGCTACCCGATCCGCGAGCACCTGACCCGCATGCTCGGCGACGGCGGCGAGATCGTCTGGGCTCCCGCGATCGACGCCGGCCTGCTGGTCAGCACCCGCGGCGGCGACTTCGAGCTGCACCTCGGCCAGGACGTCTCCATCGGCTACCTGACGCACGACGCGGAGACCGTGCGGCTGTACTTCCAGGAGTCGCTGACCTTCATCGCGCAGACCGCCGAGGCCGCCGTCGCATTGGGCTGAGCCGGCGAACCGGGAGGGCGGGGATCAGGACGCGCGACGCGCCTTCTCCGCCTCCTCGGCGACCTGGTCCCGGTAGCCGCGGATCGCGGTGTGGATCAGGACGCCGGCCACCGCGCCGCAGAGCGGGGCGACGATGAACAGCCACACCTGGCTCATCGCGTTGTCGTCCGCGAAGATCGCCGGGCCGAGCGAACGGGCCGGGTTGACCGAGGTGCCGGTCAGCGGGATGCCGACCAGGTGGATCGCGGTCAGCGCGGTGCCGATGGCGACGCCCTCGAGGCCCTTGACGCCGGGTCCCGTGGTGACGCCGAGCACGACGACGATCAGCAGCGCGGTCAGGATGATCTCGACCAGGAACGCGCCGCCGGTGCTGATGTGCAGGTCCGAGTTGGCGCCGTATCCGTTGGCGCCGAAGGAGTTCCGGCTGAACGGTCCGCCGGCGCGGGCGAGCACCGAGTGCGAGACCCAGTAGAGCAGCAGGGCTCCGATGATGCCGCCGCAGAACTGCGCGATCGCGTACAGCGCGCCGCAGATCGCGTTCATCCGGCCGGAGAGCACCATGCCGAGCGTGACGGCCGGGTTGACGTGGCAGCCGGAGACCGCGCCGATCGTGTAGACGAGCGCGATGAGCACGAAGCCGAAGGCCAGGGCGATGCCGACCACGCCCGCCGCGGCGTCGGCGTACACGGCGGTGCCGACCGCGAAGAAGACCAGGATCGCGGTGCCGAAGAACTCGGCGGCCAGCGCCGACCAGCCGTTCTCCACGTTGCTGAGCAGCGAGGGACGCGGGGGCCGCGCGTCGACCTGCGGGGGGCGGTGGGCTGTCGTCGTCGGTGCGCTCATGGGTGAACCTCCTCGACTGGGATTCCCCGCCCTGCGGCGGGGGTGCGAGCGCTCCCCACCCTAGGTTCGGGCCCGGCGCACGGCGTCCCGGGAGGCCGTGCGCGCTACGCCGTTCGGGGGACGTCACGCGGGGAGCGCGCTGAGGTTCCAGGGTGAACTCGGCGGCCTCCCACATCTCCCGAGGTGAGTCCCCTGATTCGCAGTGCTCCGAGAGACGCCGGTCCCTCCCGTGTCGCTGGGCCGGCCGGGCAATGGGACTACGAGTGGGCGGGCAACGAGAACCCGACCCGCCGGCGCTCAGGCACCGTCGACTCCTTCGTCGGCACCACCTTCCGGGACGCGGCAGGGCCGGTTCGATGGCGTCCGGCGCGGCGATGCGGAAGGATCGAGGACGAAGCGCGGACCCCCCGAAGGAGCATCCATGTTCGAACTCGGCAGCGACGGACCGAGCGTGATCCTGGTGGGGATCGACGGCTCCCGCTCCTCGCTGCGGGCCGGGGCGTACGCCGCCGGGCTCGCCCGGCGGCAGCGGTCGCTGCTGGTCATCGCCTATATCCAGCCGGTCGGGGCGGGGGCGGTCCCGCAGGCGGCGGCGGAGATCGCGGCGGCCGGGCGCGGGATCGCCGACGACATCAGGGCCCAGATCCACGAGGCGCTGGACCGGCTGCCCGCGGACGCGGCGCCGAGCTGGGAGTTCCGCACCCGCCCGGGCGACCCCTACGGCGGACTGGTCAAGACGGCCGAGGAGGTCCGCGCGGAGGCGCTGGTGATCGGCGCCTCCGAGCAGGCGGGGCACCGCATCCTCGGCTCGGTCGGGGTGCGGCTGGTGAAGTCGGGCCGCTGGCCGGTCACGGTCGTGCCGTAGCCCGGCCGCGCAGCCGCGGCGTCCAGGAGACCAGGCCGCTGAAGACCCCGAAGGCCGCGAACAGCCACCAGGTGCGGTGGAAGGCGTCGACCGCGGCGGCCGGGCCCGGCGAGCCGACGACCGCGACGAACAGGCTGATCCCGAGCACGGCGCCGAGCTGGCGGAAGCTCGCGTTCACCGCGGAGCCGAGCCCGAAGCGCGCGGGCGGCAGGGTCTGCACCGCGGCGCCCGACTGGACCGGCAGCGTCATGCCGATGCCCACGCCCATCAGCATCGAGATGGGCAGCCAGTGCGCGAGCCATTCCGAGTGCGCGCCGATGGAGCCCGCGAACAGGGCGAGGGCCGCGGCGTAGCAGGCGGCGCCGATCGTGAGCACGATCCGCGGTCCGAAGCGGTGGGCCAGCTTCGTGGACTGCCGCGCCACGACCGCGACGACCAGCGGGCCCGGCGAGCTGGCGAGCGCGGCGCGCAGGACGCTGTAGTGCCAGACCGTCTGCAGGAAGATGATGTTCGAGAGCAGAGTCCCGTAGAAGGCCGCCGCGAACACCAGCGTCGCGGCGTTCACGACGGTGAACTGCCGGACCCGGAACAGGCTCAGGTCGATCGCCGGGAAGCGGGCGGCGCGGCTGCGCAGCAGGAACAGCGGCAGCAGCACGGCCGCGGCGACGAACCCGCCGACGACCCGGCCGTCGGTCCACCCCCAGCGCGGCCCCTCGATGATCGAGAAGCTGAGCGCGGCCGGCACGGCGGCGATCAGCAGCACGCCGAGCGGGTCCGGCAGGCCCTCGGCGTGCGGATCGCGGCCCTCGCGCAGCGTGCGCAGGCCGATGAGGACGACGGCCGCGCAGATCGGCACATTGATCAGGAAGATCCAGCGCCAGGACGCGTACTGCGTGAGCAGCGCGCCGATCGTCGGGCCGAGCGCGGCGGCCACGGCGCTCATCGAGCCCCAGGTGCCGATGGCGAAGGGACGGCGCTCCGGCGGGAACTCCGGCAGGATCAGCGCGAGCGAGGTCGGGGTGATCAGCGCCGCGAAGGCGGCCTGCAGCGCGCGCCCGCCGATCAGCACCTCGGCGTTCGGGGCGAGTCCGCACAGCGCGCTCATCAGCGCGAATCCGCCCATGCCGACCAGGAACAGCCGCTTGCGGCCGTAGCGGTCGGCCAGCCGCCCGGCCGGGATCAGCGCGGCGGCGAAGACCAGGCTGTAGGCGTTGAGCACCCAGGCGAGCCGGTCGGTCGTGCTGTGGAAGCTGTGGCTGATCGCCTCGAAGGCGACGTTCACGATCGTGGTGTCCAGGAACACGACGAAGGCGCCGAGGCTGCCGAGCGCGAGGGTGCGCAGGGCGTGCGGATGGTCGCGCGGCACGGCGGCGGCCGGCTTCACCTGGGTCTGCGGCAGGGACATGGGCCACCCTCACGTGAGTTGGTATTCCAAACTTACTGCGAGGCTAGCCGAGACGGTTGGAAAAGACAACCGACTGGGTCTAGGCTGGATCGCATGAGCGCGCAGCGGGCAGCCCCCCGGTATCAGCCCTTCGACCTGGCCGAATCCCCCCTCGCGGTCCGTCCGTGCACGATGGCGGCGGCGCTGGAGATCGTCGGCGAGAAGTGGTCGCTGCTCGCGCTGCGCGAGTTGGGGTACGGGGTGCACCGCTTCGCGAGGATCGTCGGCTACACGGGCGCGCCGCGCGACGTGCTCACCGACCGGCTACGGAAGCTGGAGGCGGCCGGGATCATCGAGCGGCGCCTCTACAGCGAGCACCCGCCGCGGTACGAGTACCACCTGACGGAAGCCGGACGCGAGCTGTTCCCGGCGATGATCAGCCTGCTGACCTGGGGAGAGAAGTGGGCGGTGGATGCGCCCGCCGTGCAGTTCCGGCATGACTGCGGCGAGCCGGTCGCCGTGGAGCTGAGCTGCGCGCACTGCCGCAAGCCCCTGACACGCGACTCGCTCACCCCGATGAAGGTGAGCGAGTCGTGAGCCTGTCTTGCCGCCTGCGTCAGTTGGCGGGCAGCTTGTTCAGCTGCTGCTGCGCCCAGCCGTAGGCCTGCGCCAGGTCGGCCGAGTTGGAGGTCGTCACACTGACGCTGACCTCGTAGTCGCCCTTCCACGCCAACACGCGGACGGTCTCCTTCTGCAGCATGTCGTCGGCGCTGACCGGTGCGGCCAGGCAGTACGACCCCGGAACCGCGGTATCGGTGCACACGCGGTTGTTCGCCGCGTTGGCGCCGTAGTCGAACAGCGTCGCCGCCTGCGCCTGGGCCGGCGTGCCGTACTTCAGCAGCACCGCGTCGGCCGTGGCGCCGCCCGAGGCCGACCACGAACGGTGCTCGCCGGAGACGAACCCGTCCGACATGAGCCACGTGTTCACGTCGGCGCTCGCAGTGGTCTCATACCGGTCCGCGTATCCGGCGGCGGTCAGGGCCTTGGTGGTCTGGTACGAGGAGGAGGTCGTGTCCGTGGTGTTCCCCGGCAGCCCGATCAGGCAGTCGCCCGAGCACGTCCCCTGGCTCGCGGCCGGCAGCGTGGGCTTGTTCAGCGGCAGAAGCCCCAGCGGAAGTGTCTGCTCGCTGGCTTGGACGCGGTCGAGCTCCGGGGTCACCCAGCTGTTCGTGGTGCCCGAGTCGAAGGACCCGTAGTAGTAGAACCAGCCCATCACGATCACGTTGCCGACGTTCGTGGTGTACGCGAAGTCGGTGAAGCCGTTCGAGTCCTGCTTGTTCGTGTACCAGGCCTGGGTCCCCGACGCGTTCGGCACGTTGTAACTCACGCCGCTGAGCCCGCCACCCCACTGCGGCTCGCCGAAGTTGCTGGTGTCCAGCGCCGAGGCGCCGGCGGCCGTGATGGTCTGGATGAGGTAGATGTCGGCCTGCTCGTAGCCGCTGTTGACGGTCCAGTCCTCGTGCGCGATCCCGGTCACGCCGTCCGCGGTGAAGTTCGAGAGCACCTGCTGTTGCTGCGAGGCGGACTCGTTCTCCCAGAACAGGCTGACGAACTGAGAGGTGGTCAGCGAGGCGCCGGAGACCCACTTCGAATCCGACGGGCTGGTCCACGCCGAACCGTCCCCCGGCACCGACATCAGGCAGGACTGCAGGCCCGAGTTGCACGCCACCTGCTGCGTTCCCGGGGCCTTGGGCGCCGGGTCGGTCGCGGGAGCCGGCTCGGTCTTCAGCGAGGCGAGCTCGGTCCCGGCCCAGTTCCGCAGGTCCGGCGTGCTCAGCTGGCTCGGACTCGAGTAGGCGACGTCGAGCACCATCCGCCCGACCACGGCCGTGTACGCGGCGTCGAAGTTCCCCTTCGAATCCGCCTTCACCGCGGCGTGCGCCGCGCCGGTCGCGTCGCCCGGAATCGGCGTGTTCGTACCCGGATACTCGGCGAGAATCTCGGCCGCCCGCGTGGCGTTCCAGTCCTGGGCGCCCTTCTGGGTGTCGAACTCGAGGAGCACGATGTCGACGTTGTTCCCGTCGACGGCGTTCCAGTCGTTGTGCACGATCGACTTGAGCTCGTCCTGCGCGAGCAGCCCCTGCGTCTCCTCCCCGACGCCCTGGACGCCGGTCACGAAGTCCGCAGCGTACTGATCCGGGGTGGCCGTGGTCAGCGAAGGCCAGTTGTCACTGCCGGCGGCGGCCAGCTGAACGGCGCCGCTGGGCGCCTTGATCAGGCACGAGGAGAGGTTGGCCGGCCGGCACGTGACCTGCGAGACCACGGAGTCGCCGCTGCGGCCGGACAGCAGCACGTACATCCCGGTCCCGACGAGCGCGAGCACCACGACCGCGCCCACCACCATGAACCGCCGCCGCTGCTTCCGCTTCGCGACCGCCGCATCCACCGGCGCGTTCATCAGGGGCAGCGGCATCGACTGGTACTGAGCGGGCATCTGCCCGTACGCCGGGTAGCCATAGGGCGCCTGCTGCTGCGGCGGCTGCGGCATCGGCATCGGCTGGCCCGGGTACTGGGGCTGCGGCTGCTGCGGGAACTGCTGAGGCTGCTGCGCCTGCATCGGGAACTGAGCCTGCGCTTGCTGCGCCGGCAGCATCGAAGGCGGCGCAAAGCCCTGCTGCGGTTGCGGCTGCGGCTGCTGCGGAACCACCGGCTGCGTCGCCGGCCCGCTCGTCGCCAGCGCCGTCACCTCGGTCGGCGCCAGATCAGCCGGAGCCTCGACGGTGGCAGCCGGGTCGGCCGGGGCCTCGACCGTCGGAGCGAGATCGGCCGGGGCCTGCACCGTCGCCTCCGGGTCGGCTGCCTCTTCCTCTTCGCCCGCATCGGCTTCGGCCTCGGTCGTCTCCTCGACCTCGGCGGTCTGCTCGACGGTCCGCTCCGGAGCCTCGTCCTCGGGTTCCGGCGCGCCCACTTCCTCCGGAGGATCCTCCACGTGCCCACCCGCGGATTCCGATCCCGACATGCTCCGCTCCCCACCTTGTACACCGCACAGTTGTTCGCGCGGCGACTTTAGCAGGCAGCTGACTTCACTGGTAGGGCGCAGAAGTACAGATCGTTTGTCCCGAAGATACAAGTACCTCAGGTCGAGGCGGCGGTCAGCGCGCTGCCGACGTCGCGTGGGAGGAGGGCCGCTTCGAGGGCGGGGATCAGGAGCGCGGCGGCCACCACGAGGAAGGCGCCCTGGTACGGGTCGCGGACTCCCAGCGCCAGGCAGGCGCGGATGGCCAGGGCCCCGGCCGCCGCTCCCAGGCCCACGGCCACCTGCTGGATCGCCGACGACAGGGTGTTGGCGTCGTTGAGGTCGGCGGACGGGACGTCGGCATAGGTCACGGTGTTGTAGGCGGTGAAGCCGATCGAGCGGAAGGAGCCGCTGGCCGTCAGCAGCGCGAGCGTCAGCAGAATCGGGGTACGCCCGCTCAGGGTGGCGATGAGGGCGGTGGTGACGACGGCTCCCAGCACCGCGCCTATTACCACCGTGCGGAAGCCGAAGCGCTTGAGCAGCGGCGTGGTGGCCGGCTTGATGCCGAGGTTCCCCGCGTAGAGGGCGATGAAGGCCGCGCCCGCGTGCGCAGGAGTCCAGCCGAAGGAGTCGACGAAGAGCAGCGGCACGAGGAACGCCACGGCGTTGATGGCGACGCGGAAGACGGAGCCGCCCGCGTTGGCGAAGCGGAAGGTGCGGATCCGCAGCGGCTCCAGGCGCAGCAGCGGTTCCCGCGCCGTCCGCAGCCGTCGCACGGCGAGGACCCCGGTGACGACGGCGATGATCAGGCAGCTGACGGCGGCCGCGGCGCTGGCTCCGGGGATCGCCTCGATCGACGCGCCCGCCGTGAGGCTGCCGAGGCATACGGCGGTCCACCACCAGCCGGGCACGTCGAGGCGGCGGACCGGGCCGCGCTCGGCGGGGATCGCGCGGACGAGGCAGAGCGCGATCACTCCGAGCGGGACGTTGAGCAGGAAGATCCAGCGCCAGGACGCGTACGTGGCCAGCAGTCCGCCGAGCACCGGCCCCAGCAGCGGCGCCGCGAGCGCCGGCCAGGTGAGGAAGGCGACCGCGCGGATCACCTCCTCGCGCCGGATTCCGCGCAGCACCACGAGGCGTCCGACCGGGACCATCATCGCGCCGCCGACCCCCTGCGCGATCCGCGCCAGGTCGAGCAGCGGCAGATCGGGCGCCAGCGCGCACAGCGCCGAGGCCACGGTGAACAGGGTGACCGCCGCCGCGAACGTCCGCCGCCCGCCGAAGCGGTCCACCGCCCAGCCGCCGAGCGGGATGAACGCGGCGACGGTGATCAGGTACGCGCTGATCGGCACGGCGATCGCGGCCGACGCCACGCCGAAGGCAGCGGCGACCCGCGGCGCGGCCGTGGTCAGCGCCGTGCCGTCGAGCAGTTCCATGAACATGGCCCCGGCCACCAGCAGCGCCGTCGGCCGCGAGAGGTCTCCCGGTTCGCCGCCGGTCGGCCGCGCGCTCAATCGCATGCCGGGTAGCATCCCATGCCCCGACGGCGGCTCTTACCGCGCCGGAATAGGATGCTGCACAGTCCCTGGTTCCGGTGTACGGTGCCCGGCTGAAGGTCGTGCATTACGGGTGCTGAATCACGGGAGGGTCATATGGGCGTGCACACGGCGCGCCGGTCACGCGTACCGCTGGCGCTACGCCGGATGGCGCTGCACCGCACCGTGCTGGCCGCTGTCGTCCTGACCGTGGCGCTCACGACCGCGTTCGCCGCCGCGCTGCTCACCTACAGCAGCCGGGCCGGGAACGCCGCGATCCACAGCGCGCTGCGGGCCGCGAGCGGCACGTCGATATCCCTGTCCGGCGCGGCGCCTTCGATGCCCGCGGACCAGGCGACCGCACAGGTGCGCGGGCGACTCAGCAGTGCCTTGGGCAACACCCGTGTAACAATGTTCGCGGCACCCGCGATCGACCTGACGCTGCCGGGATCGACGCAGGCGAACAACAAGTCGGCGACGCTCCTCGCGCCCCAGGATCTCGCGACGCACGGGAAGCTCGTCGCCGGCGCGTGGCCGGGCACGAGCATGGTCGACGGTGCCGTGCCGATCGCCCTGAACCAGGCCGCGGCCACGGCCCTCGGCCTCGCCCCCGGAGCCCGGATCAGCGGCACGACCGACAACAACGCCACCGCGTCGTTCGTCCTCAGCGGCGTCTTCACCCCGACCGACCCGACCGGTTCGTACTGGGCGCTCGATCCGCTGGCCGGAGCGGGCAGCCAGCAGAGCACCGGCCTGACCATGGTCGGCCCCTTCTTCACCGACGCCTCGTATCTCGCGCAGGGAACGCTGACGGCCGAGCAGATGGAGTGGGTGGCCGTCCCGGACACGGACGCGATCGGCGACACCGACCTGGCCACGCACGCGAACGCGCTGCGCACCGTGCTCTCCGGCCTCGGCACCGACGACGAGCTCGGCCACCCCGGCGCGACCACCGAACTGCCCGAACTGCTCTCGAACCTCGCGCCCGCGACGCTGGTCGCGCAGTCGCTCGTCTACGCCGAACTGCTCGAACTGCTCGTCGTCGCGATCGCCGCGCTCCTGATCGTCGTGCGGCTGCTGGCCGACGCGCGCGAGACCGAGGCGGCGCTGCTCTGGGCCCGCGGCGGCACCGGCCCGCAACTGGTCCGCTCGCGCGCGATGGAATCCGTCATGCTCGCCGCGCCCGCCGTCGTCGCAGCCCCCTTCATCGCCAGCCCCCTGGCCGGCACGATCAGCGGCCGGAGCGGCCTGTCGACCGGAACGGGGGTCCCGGTCGCGGCGTGGGCCGGGGTCGTCGGCTGCGCGATCGCCGCGATCGCGGTGATCCTGGCCCCCGCCTTCACCTCGGCGGTCTCGCCGATCGCGCTGCGCACGCGGCGCAGCAGGCAGGCGGCGCTCACCGCCGTGGGCCGCGCCGGATTCGACGTCGCGCTGCTCGCGCTGGCCGCCTTCGCCTGCTGGCAGATGTTCTCCTCGAACTCGATCGTCGGCACCGACCAGTCCGGCGACTCGACCTACGACCCGGTCGCGATCGCCGCGCCCGCGCTGGCCCTCGCGGCGGGCGCGGCCCTCGCCCTGCGCCTGCTGCCGCTGGCCGCGCGCCTCGGCGACAAGCTGACCCGCGGCTTCCGCTCCCTCGCGCTGCCGCTGGCGTTCTGGCAGACCGGACGCAGGCCGCTGAAGCTCGCGGGCCCCGTCCTGCTCACCACCCTGGCCGTGGCCACCGGCGTCCTGTCGCTCAGCGAGTACGCGAGCGCCGAGCGCTCCGCCGCGGATCAGGCCTCGTTCACGGTCGGCGCCGACGCCGACGTCCGCGTCCCCGCGGGCAGCCTCACCGCCCCCGGCCTGGCCGCGATGGCCGCTTCGCCGGGCGTGCACGCGGTGACATCGCTGTCACGGTCCACGTTCATCTCGGCCAGCGGTTCGCTGCAGTCCACGCTGCTGGCCGTCGACCCGGCGGGCGCCGCGCGCACCGTGACCCTGCGCCCGGACCTCTCCCCCGTGCCGCTCAGCACCCTGATGGGCGAGGTGGCCGCCGCGCCGGACTCCGGAGGCGCGATCCCCGCAATCGCGACTCAGACGTTCGCGCACACGCTCAGCCTGGGCGTCGGCGCGGTGACCACCGTCTCCCTCGGCGCGGGCCAGCTCAACGTCAAGATCGTGGCCGTCGTCTCCGACTTCCCGACGGTCTCGACCCCGGGCGGCGGATTGATCGTCAGCAACGCCGCGGCGAAGCTGCCGACGAACGAGGCGTGGCTCGCCGACTCCTCGACGGCGCCGCCCAGCGGCCTGCCGTCCGGCGCCGTCGTGACCTTCCGCTCGCAGCTCCAGCAGCAACTGCGCACGGCGCCCCTGGCCGAGGAGCCGCTGCGCGCGCTGCTCGCCGTCGCCCTGGCGACGACCCTGCTCGCGCTGTGCGGATTGATCGTCAGCGTCCTGAGCGCCGGGTCCGAACGCTCGGCGGAGTTCGCGCTGCTGGACGCGCTCGGATTCTCCCGGCGCGGCAAGATCGGCACGCTCTGCCTCGAACAGTCGCTGCTCGCCGGGCCCGGGGCGCTCGCCGGAGTCGCGCTCGGGCTCCTGCTCGGAAGGGTGGTGATCCCGGTGGCCACACTGACCTCGGCCGCGGCCGAACCGCAGCCGCCGGTCACGGTGCTGACCCCCTGGCCGCAGGTGCTGATCGGCGTGGCGGCGCTGCTGGCCGTGCCGCTGATCACCTTCGCGTTCGCCGGGGCGCGCCGCAGAGAGACCGCCGCCGTGCTGCGTGAGGAGTCGGGCCGATGAAGCAGCGACGCTCCCGCTACCCGGGCCTGACCCTCCTGGTCGTCCTCAGCTTCCTGACGGCGCTGTTCGCGGCCGGCGTGCCCGACCTGGTGCAACACCAGCTGACGAAGTCCCTCCAGCAGACCCTGGGCGCCACCGGCCCGGTCGACCTGGCGCTCACCGCGCAGGGCCCTGAGCTGTCGACCGCCGCCGAGGTGTCCGGCGGGCTGGGCGTCTTCGCGCACGCGGCTCCCGCCGCGACCCGTCCGCTGACCGGCCAGGCGTGGGGCGGCGCCCGCCTCGGCAAGCGGCTGCCCGTCGTCGGCGCGTACAACTTCACGGCGGCGATGATCCTGGCGTACCGCGACGCGCCGAGCTCGCACTTGAAGCTGCTGGCCGGCAAGCTGCCCGACTCGGCCGGCGCCGGCTCCTTCGACATCGCGCTCAGCGCCACCGACGCGAAGTTCTACGGCGCGCGGGTCGGCACCGTGATCTCCACCGCGGACTATCAGTTCCACGTCACCGGGATCGTCGAGCCGACCGATCCGGCCTCGGCGTTCTGGAACTACGACGCGGACCTCGCGGCCCCCTCCCCGATCGTCCAGCCGGACGGAAGCACCCTCTGGACGACCACGGCGCTCGTCGGCCCCGACGAGCTGTCGGAACTCGCGGAGGTGCAGAACCCCAACGGGACCCCGGACACGGACCTGTCCGTCTACTGCGTCCCGCTGGACACCGCCGCCTACACCGCGGCGGACGTCGGCTCCTTGCTGAACGCGATGACCGCGTTCGGCTCCGGCACCACCGCCGCCCAACTCATGCTGCAGGTCACGGCCGGGCCGTCCAGCACGCTCAACACCTTCCAGTCGCAGCGCACGGCGGTCGACTCCGTCCTCAGCCTGATCATGGTCGGCGTCGCGACGGTCGGCTGCGCGACGATCCTGCTCTGCGCCCGCCTGGTCGTCAGCCGGCGCCGCGGCCACTTCACCCTGCTCCGAGCCCGCGGCCAGTCGCTGACGCAGCTGGCCCTCCAGGTGCTCCGCGAGCTCGGTCCGCTCACGCTCATCGCCCTCGTCGCGGCGGGCGCCGTCGCCACGGTCGCCGCACGGGGCGCGAACACGGAATCCGCGGCCCTCTACGGCGGCGTCGCGCTGATCGTCCTCGGCGGTCCCCCGCTGCTCGCAGTCCTCGAACACCGCGGCGCCGCCCGCCTCCGCGGGGACGACGACCACATCCGCCGCCGCCCGAAGGCCCGCCGCCGCGTCTTCGAGCTCATCCTCGTCCTGCTGGCGGCCGGAACCATCGCCCTGCTGCGGCAGAGCGGCCTGGGAGGCACCGGCCAGGGCTCGAACCTGCTCGGCGCCCTGGCCCCGATCCTGGTCGCCGCGGTGACCACCGCTGTCGCCGTGCGCTTCGCCCCGCTCCTACTGGCCCCGGCCGTGCGAGCCGCACGACGCCGCAAGGGCGCGACCGCGTTCCTCGGCCTGTCCGGCGCGGTCCGCTCCTCGCTCAACCTCGCGCTGCCGACCTTCGCGATCGTCCTGGCGCTCACGCTCGCCGCGCTCGGCGGACTCGCCTACCGCAACATCGAGTCCGGCCGCGAGACGGAGTCCTGGCTGCAGACCGGAACCGACGTCTCCATCGCGCTGAGCACGGGCACCGCGCCGTCGGCCGCGGCAAAGGCGGTCGCCGCGCTCGACAGGGTCCCGGGCGTCACCGCGTCGACGGCCGTCGCCTCGCAGTCGATCAACGGCACCGGCATCGAGGCCTCGGCGTACGCGGTGGATCCGAGCACATATGACGGCGTCTCGGCCGACACGCCGTGGCCGCTCGCCGGTGCGCTGCCCGCCCGGAGCGTGTCGGGCCCGGTCCCGGTGGTCGCCTCCGCGGACAGCGGATACACCCTCGGCTCGACCTTCCAGCTCACCCCGAGCGCGGCGCCCGCGTTCGAGGCGAAGGTCGTGGCCGTTCAAGCGCAGAGCCCGGCCCGGCCCGCCTACGGTCCCGGCCAGCCCTTCGTCCTCATCCCCACGTGGGCCGTCGCATCCTCCGCGCAGTTCTGGCTGGTGTCCGAGATCCTGGTGTCCGGCAACGGAATCGACCCGGCCAAGGTGAACGCGGCGCTGGCGGCCACGGTGCCCGGCCAGAACCACGTCGTGTACCGCGGCGACGCCCTCGACCGGCTCACCAAGCAGCCGCTGGCCGGACTGGCCGCGTTCGGGTACGTCCTCGGACTCGCGGCGGCCGGCTGCTTCGGGATCTGCGGAATCCTGCTCGCCCTCGCGCTGACCGCGGCTCCGCGAACGCGCCGACTGACCCTGCTCGGCACCTTGGGACTGAGCCCGCGCCAGGCGCGCGGGATCGCGCTCGCCGAGACCGCGCCGCTGGCCGCGGCCACGACCCTCGGCGGGCTGCTCGCCGCGCTCGTGCTGCCCGCGGTCTTCGGCAGCGCACTGAATCTGACCGTGTTCACGGGCCTGGCCACCGAGACCGGCCTTCGGCTCGACGCCGTGACCCCGCTGCTGACCGCCGCCGCGGCCCTGGCGCTGACCTGCTGCGGCGTGCTGCTGCAGGCCGCGATCGCCCGGCGGCGCAGTGTTCCCGCGCAGTTGAGGATGGGAGAGGACGCATGAGCGACGCGAAGGCACCGGCCGCCGACCTGGCCGGCCTGGAATTCGAGGCCGAGGCCGCGGCCCGGGCGCACGCGGCGTACGGCGCCGACGCGCTGATCCTGTGCGACCGGCTGGTCCGCGTCTACGCGGCGGACGGAGTCGAGGTGCAGGCGCTCCAGGGCCTGGACCTCGTCATCCGCCCCGGCGAGCTGACCGCGATCGTGGGCGCCTCGGGTTCCGGCAAGTCGACCCTGCTCAACATCCTCTCCGGCCTGGACCGGCCCACCGCGGGCAGGGCCCGGGTCGCCGACCACGACCTGCTCACGATGAAGGGCCGCGAACGCCTGCGCTATCGCCGCGAGACCGTCGGCTTCATCTGGCAGCAGACCGGCCGCAACCTGCTCCCCTACCTGGACGCCCGGGAGAACATCGAGACCCCGCTCCGCCTGGCCGGCGTCAACCGCGGCACCCGCCGCAAGCGCGCCCACGAGCTGTTGGAACTCCTCGGCATCGGCTACTGCGCCGACCGCCGCCCCGGCCAGCTCTCCGGCGGCGAGCAGCAGCGGGTGGCCATCGGCGTGGCCCTGGCGAACCGCCCCAAGGTGGTCCTGGCCGACGAACCCACCGGCGAACTCGACACCGCGTCGGCCGACACGGTCTTCCAGGCCCTGCGCACCGCCAACGAGCAACTCGGCGTCGCGGTCCTGATCGTCACCCACGACGAGAACGTCTCCAGCCAGGTCCCGCGCACCGTCCAGATCCGCGACGGCCGCACCAGCAGCGAGGTCCTGCGCACCGAGTTCGGCGAGCGGGCCAACGCGCAGGAGTACGCGCTGCTGGACCGCGCCGGCCGAATCCAACTCCCCGCCGAATACGTCGCCGCACTCGACCTGCGTGACCGCGTGCGCCTCGGCCTCGAACCCGAACAGATCACCGTACGCGCGGACCGCGAGGAGCCGACGAGATGAGCGAGACCACCATCGTCCGCGCAGACGACCTGCGCCGCAGCTTCGGCACCGGAACCGCGAAGGTCGAGGCCCTACGCGGCGTCAGCTTCACGATCGGCGCCGGAGAACTGGTGGTCCTGCGCGGCAGATCCGGCTCCGGCAAGACCACCCTGCTGAACCTGCTGGGCGGCCTGGACCGCCCCACCGCGGGCACCGTCACCGTGGCGGGCAGGCAGCTGGACAAGATCTCCCAGCCCCAACTGCTGGAGCTGCGGCGCGAGAAGGTCTCCTTCATCTTCCAATCCTTCGGCCTGATCCCCATCCTCAGCGCCACCGAGAACGTAGGCGTCCCCCTCCGCCTCCTCAAGGTCCCCTCCGCTCAACGCGAGGAGCGCGCCAAGACGCTGCTGCGCCTGGTGGGCCTGGGCGAGCACATGCAGCAGCGCGCCCACGAGCTCTCCGGCGGCCAACAGCAACGCGTGGCGATAGCCCGCGCCCTGGCCACCAAGCCCACCCTCCTGCTGGCCGACGAGCCCACCGGCCAACTCGACTCCCAGACCGGCGCCCAGATCATGCTCCTGCTCCGCACCCTCGTCCACTCCGAAGGCGTCACCGCCCTCATCGCCACCCACGACCGAGCCCTCATGGAGATCGCCGACCGAGTCCTGACGATCTCGGACGGCTTGCTCACGGAAGGGTTGTCGTAGCGCCACAGTTGGGCCGTGTCGCTGCGAACCCGCACCGTCCACTGTGTACGATCTCTGCGGTCACTTCCTGCACTAGAGACGAGGAAACTATCCGATGGAAATCTCCCGACACGGGGCCGGGCCTGCGATTACGCGGCGCTTGGGGACGGCACCCGCGGAGCGTGGATGCGGCGACTCCGTGAACTGCCCCGACGTGTTCGAGACGAATACGGGAGATTTCGCGATTATCGGACAGGACGTGACCGGCGTGATGGCCCTGCCGCCGGACGCGGGACACTCGCCGAGCGAGCGACTCGTCCTGATCCCGCGTGCCGTCATGCTCTCCGCCATCGATCACTTCTCACGCGGCGTCTGAGCCGGAGTTCCTGCGGACCTCGAGGTCGATCACGTCCGCCCCGCGCTTGCCGCGGGGCGGCGTCGGGGGCTCGGGGGGCGCCGAGTCACGGAATGCGGTGTCGGCGATCTCGTAGAACGCGGCGTCCCGCGCGTCGAGCCTGATCACCTGCCTCGCCACCATCTGGCCTTCCCAGAAACTCCGCATGAGCGCGCTGGTGAACAGATAGCGCAGGACTCCGAGAACGTCCTCCCGGTCGAGATATCCGAGCTCGTACAACATGCGTTGATGTTGGATGATTAAGTTCGAGTAGTTATGCTGCCTGGCGCGGACCGGCGAAACAGGACCCTGGTACTGCGGCCAGACGGCGGCCAGGTCTTCGTCGTCCATCGACATCTGAATCAATCGCATGTGCAGCGTGCGGATATCCGCCTCGGCGCTCCGGTGAAGCTCGCCCTGGCTCTTATCCATGGCCAAGTGCTGATTCTGCAACTCGGCGCGCTGCAATTTCAGCTCGTCGTACTGGAGTCTGAAGGTGACGACGAGGGCGATGAATGCCAGGCCGGAGAAGGCAGCGTTCACCGATTCGAAGATCTGGCCGAGCGTGCCCATCCGGTCGCCCAGATTCTGACCGAACACGCTGGCCAAGACGGCGGTGATGCCCACGCTGACGACCGTGGTCGCGAGCGCGAAAGCCAGGAAGATCAATGCTCCGTTCCTTGCCGACAGCATGCGGCGAAGGAGGTCGGGCGCGTCGTGTTCCTCAGTGGAGGACATGGTTCGATTCGCTCCCCTCGGGTCGCGTAGAAACGCCGGTTGCCTGCAGCCTGCAGCCGACGTGGCGCGAGAGGGAATGCCAGAGGCCTTACCTTCGAACGAAGAGGGAACAGATCTACGTCAGCAACACGCGATACGTGGTGCTCCTCGGCCGAGTAGACCTCGCATCAGCTACATACCCCGATTATCCGCTCGGCAAAGCGGCATGCGGGGGCTGAGTCACTGGAAAGGGGCGCGGGGAAGCGGAGGTGGCGCACCGGAGCGAATCCAGTGCGCCACCGAAAGGCTTGCCGCGCGCGGGGCGCGGCGCGGGGTCAGGAGCCCA
>DASTAE010000286.1:0-2425 GCA_035712985.1 Actinospica sp. | reverse complement strand
CGGCCTCACCGGGTACGTCTACTCCTCGCTCGCGCGCGGCCTGGCCCTGTGCGAGCGGCTGGAGGTGGGCATGGTCGGCCTCAACCGCGGGCTCGTGTCCGATCCCGCCGCGCCGTTCGGTGGCGTGAAGCAGTCCGGCATCGGCCGCGAGGGTGGCTACGAGGGCATCGACGAGTACCTGGAGACCACCTACGTGGCGACGAGCTGGTAACCGCCGCCGGGTGCTCGCCACCGCCCGGCCCGGCGCGCACGCTGGCCGGGCGCGCTGCCGCGGTGCCGAATGGCTGGGGCCGCAGGCCTACGGTCGGGCGAGCGCGGCCGTGATCCGTCGGGCCCCGGCGAGCAGGACGGGCGCGTAGCGCTGTCCGGGCGTGCGTCCCAGCCGCTCGATCGGCCCGGAAATGGAGATCGCCGCGAGCAGTTCGCCGCGCGGGGTCAGGACCGGCGCGGACACCGAGGCGACCCCGGCCTCGCGTTGTGCCATCGACTGGGCCCAGCCTCGCTTGCGCACCTCGACCAAAGCGCGGCCGGTGAATTCGGCGGCCCCGAGCACGTGGGCGAGGGTCTGCGGGTCCGACCAGGCACAGATCACCTGCGCCCCGCTGCCGGCGGTCAGCGGCAGCCGGGAGCCGACCGGCACCGTCGTGCGCAGTCCGGTCGCCCGTTCCGCGGCGGCCACGCACACGCGCTCCTCGCCGTCCCGGCGGTAGAGCTGGGCGCTCTCACCGCACTCGTCACGCACCCAGGCGAGCACCGGTCCGGCGCAGCTCACCAGCGGATCGGGCAGCGCGGCGGCGAGCTCACCAAGCCGGGGTCCGGGGACGAAGCGGCCGTCGGCATCGCGCGCGAGCAGCCGGTGCACCTCGAGCGCGACTGCCAATCGATGCGCGGTCGCACGGGGGAGCGCGGTAGCGGTGACCAGATCGGCGAGCGTACGCGGTTCGTCGGCCGCCGCGGCCAGCAGCGCCACGGTTTTGTCGACGACGCCGATTCCGCTCGTCCGCCGAGCACTGCTACCCTGTCCCATTCAGCGATACTATGATCTCAGATAATGAGATTGCAAGACGAATGCGTGAGGAGCGCCGCCATGGCCGGGACACTCGCCGAAAAGCTGTGGGACAGTCACGTCGTGCGCAGCGCGGCCGGCGAGCCGGACCTGCTGTTCATCGACTTGCACCTGGTGCACGAGGTCACCAGCCCCCAGGCCTTCGATGGGCTGCGCACCGCCGGGCGGCCGGTACACCGAACTGACCTGACCCTCGCGACCGAGGATCACAACGTGCCGACCCAAGACATTGGGGCGCCGATCGCCGACCCGGTCAGCCGCAATCAGGTGGACACGCTGCGCCGTAACTGCGCCGAGTTCGGCGTGCGGCTGTACCCCATGGGCGATGCCGAGCAAGGCATCGTCCACGTCATCGGGCCGCAACTGGGGCTGACCCAGCCGGGGATGACGATCGTCTGCGGCGACTCGCACACGTCCACGCACGGTGCGTTCGGCGCGCTGGCTTTCGGCATCGGGACGTCGCAGGTGGAGCACGTGCTCGCCACCCAGACCCTGCCCATGGAGCGTCCCCAGACCATGGCCGTCACCATGAACGGCTCCCTGCCGCCCGGCGTCACCCCGAAGGACGCGATCCTCGCCGTGATCGCCAAGACGGGGACGGGTGGTGGCCAGGGTTACCTGGTGGAGTACCGCGGCACGACGTTCGAGCAGATGTCCATGGAGGGCCGCATGACGGTCTGCAACATGAGCATCGAGTGGGGCGCGCGGGCGGGCATGATTGCACCGGACGAGACGACCTTCGCCTACCTCCGCGGTCGCGACCACGCGCCTAAGGGCGCCGAATGGGACGCCGCCGTCGCGTACTGGCGCGGCCTGCGCACCGACGATGACGCCGAGTTCGACGCCGAGATCAGCCTGGACGCCTCCAGCCTGGCCCCGTTCGTGACGTGGGGGACCAACCCGGGCCAGGGCGTTCCGCTAAGTGAGCGGGTCCCGAATCCGGCTGACTTCGAGGACGACTCCGACCGGGTCGCTGCGGAGAAAGCCCTGCAGTACATGGGTTTGTCGGCTGGCACCCCGCTGCGCGATATCCGTGTCGACACCGTGTTCGTCGGCTCCTGCACGAACGGCCGGATCGAGGACCTGCGTTCGGCCGCCGAGGTCCTGCGTGGACGCCGAGTGGCTGACGGCGTGCGGATGCTCGTCGTGCCCGGCTCGATGCGGGTGCGTGCGCAGGCCGAAGCCGAAGGGCTGGACGCGGTCTTCACCGCCGCTGGGGCCGAGTGGCGGCAGGCGGGCTGCTCGATGTGCCTGGGGATGAACCCCGATCAGTTGGCGCCCGGTGAGCGCAGCGCGTCCACCTCCAACCGCAACTTCGAAGGTCGTCAGGGCAAGGGCGGGCGTACCCATCTGGTGTCC
>DASTAE010000285.1:0-31674 GCA_035712985.1 Actinospica sp. | reverse complement strand
CACCGTGCGCTGCGTGCAGATCGCGCTGGAGAACCCGCCCGAGCCCGGCGCCAAGCCGGCCGTGTTCAACCAGATCACCGAGACGCACCGGGTGGCCGACCTGGCCAAGCTGGTCAGCGGCCTGACCGGGATCGAGATCGCGCACCTGCCGAACCCGCGGCAGGAGGCGGTGGAGAACGACCTGGTGGTGCGCAACGACCGCTTCCTCGCCCTGGGCCTGAACCCGACGACGCTCTCCGAGGGGCTGCTCTCCGAGATCACCGAGATCGCCGAGCGCTACCGGCACCGCGTCGACCCGCACAAGATCATCGCGCGTTCGGTCTGGCGGCCCGGCATGGAGACCTCGCCGGACCTGGTGGACGCGCTGCCCGAGCCGAAGGCCGCCGAGGCGCTCGCCGCGTCCTGAGCAGAACGAAAGGCACGAAGTCCCATGGCGAAGAGGATCCGCGCCCGCGGCATGAACGCGGCGCTGGCCAGCGGCGAGGCGGGGGTCGGCGAGATGACGCCGGCCCGCTCCCCGCTGCGGCCCAAGCAGTTCGGCGTCGCGCTGGCCGCCGCGGTGGTCGGCAGCGGCCTCGGCATGTTCACCTACCACGCGGTCTCGTCCACCACGACCGCGTACTCGGGGCTGGTGAGCCCGTCCCAGACCTACTACCTCAACTTCGCCGCCGACGGCACGGTGCTGGCCCTGGACGTGAAGCCGGGCCAGCACGTGCACAAGGGCCAGGTGCTGGCGACGCAGGACGGCAGCGTCGCGCAGGCCAACCTCTCGGCCGCGCAGGCCGCCGCGACGGCCGACGCCGCCGTGGTCGCCGCGGATCAGAACCCGCAGGCCGACGCCTCCACGGCGGCGGGCGACGCGCTGAGCGTCAGCCAGTCGCAGGCCGCCGTCTCCGCGGCGCAGAACGCGCTGAACGTGGCGCAGAACTCCGCGCAGCACACGGTCTCCGCGCAGACCACCGCGGTGAACAGCGCGGAGAGCGCCTACTCCTCCGACAGCGCCCTCTACGCCACGGACTGCTCCGCCGCCACGAGCTCCAACGCGGCCACCGGCGCCGCGAACGCCGCCGCCACCTCGGCGACCGGCGCCGCGGCCGGTTCGGCGCAGAGCTCGGCGAGCTCCCAGGCCACCCCGGCGCAGACCCCGGCCGCGACCCCGTCGGCCAGCTCGTCGTCGGCCGAGGTGCAGCACGAGCAGTTCTGCGCCAACCTGCAGACCACGATCAACCGGGACGCGACCACCGTCTCCTCCACGCAGGCCGAGCTCGCCAACGTGCAGTCCTCGGTCCAGCTCGACGAGCAGCGCGACTCCTCGAACCTGACGTCCAGCCAGAACGTGCTGACCGCGGCCGAGGCCCGCGCCTCCGCCGCGACGGCCCCGGTGACCGCCGCGACGATCGACCAGGCGAAGGCGCTGCTGGCCACGGCGCAGGCGCAGGTCGCCACCGACCGGCAGGCCCTGACGAACACCACGATCCTGGCCCCGTCCGACGGCGTGATCGCCGCGACGGCCGGAGCGGTCGGCGAGGTCGTCGGCCCGACCGGCGTGCACGGCTTCCAGGGACCGGGCGAGCAGTCGGGTACCCAGTCCAACAGCGGCTCCGGCTTCGAGCTCTTCGTCCCCTCGACCGGCGGCGGCAACACGGGCAACTCGAGCCAGAACGCGTACATGCCGCTGCTCACGCTCTACACCTCGCCGCTCAACGTCGTCGCGCAGGTCCCCGAGACCGCGATGACCTCCGTGCACGACGGGGCGACCGCGAGCATCAGCGTCACCGCGCTGAACCTGACCGTCACCGGCAAGGTCCTGAGCACCGAGCTCGCCGCGGTCGAGAGCAGCAGCACCACCTACTACGACGTCACCATCAGCCTGGACTCGAACGACGCCCGCCTGATGGCCGGGATGAGCGCCCAGGTCACGATCGGCTGACCGTGTACGACGGCAGAAACCTCCTCCTGCTGCTGGCGACGATGGCGGCCCTCGTCGTCGTCATCTGGCAGCCGCTGAACCGCCGCTTCGACGACTCGGACCGGGGCACGGACCGGCTGGTCAAGCTGCCGCCGTTCCGCAAGCCCTCGAACGCCCGGCTCGTCGTGTTCTTCGTCGTCGGGATCGGCGTGAGCACGGTGATCATCGGCATGCGCCACCCGCAGCCGCTGCAGGTGTATCAGGGCACGGTGGCGAGCCTGGTGCGCGCGGTGGACCGCCAACCCGCCGCCGCGACGCTCTACGCGCAGCACCTGACGCCGCTGGTCCCGGCCGCCGTGGTCGGCTACCTGGTCACCATGGCGCTGGTGCTTCCGGCGACGCTCGGCAGACGCCTGATGATCTTGGCTCACGCGCCGCTGTTCATCGCGGTCTCGGCGCTGTCCGACACCTTCGTCGGGCTTTCCGAGGTGGCCTTCCACATCCCGCCCGAGGTCGTGCCGGTGCTCACGGTCTACCTCGAGTACCTGCTCGGGTTCATGATGGTCTTCCGGCTGACCTTCACCACGTACGCCTTGCCGCGCGTGACCCGCCAGCCGATCGGACGGCGCGGCGACTGGCGCGACACCGTCGAGATGCTGCTGGTGATCGCCGCGTCCACCGGGATCGTGTTCCCCTTCGCCCTCTGGCTGATCTCGCACGTGGGCGATCACCCGGTGCTCGAGTTCATCATCCTGGTCAGCCTGCGCACGGCGATCTCCGACTTCATCTACGTGCTGCTCGGCCTGTGCAAATGGGCCGGCGGCCGCAGACCGCAGCCGGGGGAGCAGCGCCCGGCGCTCGACATCATCATCCCCGCGTACAACGAGGAGTACGGCATCGAGCGCCTGCTGCGCTCGATCGACCGCGCCGCGGGCAGCTACGGCGGTCCGGTGCACGTCGTACTCTGCGACGACGGCTCCACCGACGCGACCAGCGACCTGGCCAACGCCACGATGAACTCCTACGCGTACGCCACCGGGGAGGTCATCCTCGGCCGGCACGGCGGCAAGGCGAAGGCGCTCAACCAGGCGCTCGGCCGGTGCACCGCGGAGTTCGTCTTCCGGCTCGACGCCGACTGCGCGGTGGATCAGGACTGCTTCCGCTACGCGATCCCGCACTTCCTGTCCGATCCGCGGATCGGCCTGGTCGGCGCGCTGACCGTGCCGAAGGAGCCGTACTACACCTGGATCGACCGGATGCGCTGCATGGAGCAGGTCTTCAACTTCGGCTTCTCGCAGGTCATGCTCACCGAAGTGGACGCGGTCCCGTGCATCCTGGGCAGCTTCATGGGCTTCCGCAGGCAGGCCGCGCTCGACCTCGGCGGCTTCGTCAGCGGCATGTTCGGCGAGGATGCCGAATTCACCTGCGCCCTCGGCCGCCGCGGCTCGCGCGCCGCGCTGGACCCGCGAATCGTCTCGTACGAGGACGTCCCGCCGAACCTGCGCGACCTGCGGGTGCAGCGCTTCCGCTGGAGCATGGCCGGGATGATGAACTTCGGCCGGTTCACGCCCTGGGGCAACGGCGCGCCGGGCCCGCGCTTCTGGTACCAGCTGCCGAAGAGCGCGGGCATGAGGTTCTTCTCGCCCGCGCACTTCTTCATGATGGTGCTCGCGCTGCAGTACGCGGCGATCGCACCCGGCGTGACGCACAACATCCTGCGGCTGCTCTGGCTGGTGTTCGTGTCCTTCCTGCCGGGCATGGTGCCGCGCGTGCTGATGCTGTTCTACTACCGGCGACTCAAGGTGCTGCTCTGGGCGCCGATGTGGATCGTGTTCTCGATGCTCAAGCGGGTCTACCTGCTGGAGGCGGCACTGGGCTGCGGAGTGCGGCCGGTTCGTCCGCCGCTGGCCGTGCGCGGCCTAGTTCCTCGGTCGGCACGTGGGCGGTCTCCCGCGCCGACAGCGCTGCCAGAGCGCTGATCGCGCAGAGCACGGAGAGGAAGACGGCGACGCCGCCGGGGCCCTTGAGGCCGAGCCAGCCGTTCTTGCCGGTGATGCCGGCGGCGGCCGTCGTCGCGAAGCCCGCGATCGCGAACCCGATCTGGGTGCCGATCGCCATGCCGGAGAGCCGGACGCGGGTGCTGAACATCTCGCCGTACAGCGAGGGCCAGACTCCGTTGGCCGCGCTGTAGACCACGCCGAAGGCGACCGCGCCCATCACGAAGACGAGGGCGTGATTGCGGGTGCTGATGGCCTCGAGGTAGAAGTACATGGCCACGGCGCTGCCGACGGCGCCGAAGATGAAGACCGGCCGTCGCCCGATGCGGTCGGAGAGCCTGGCCCACAGCGGGATCGCGGCCAGCGCGACCGCGTTCGCGACGACGCCGACCCACAGCATCATCGACTTGCCGAGGCCCACGTCCTTGCCGCTCGCGTAGGACAGCGCCCAGACGGTGAAGATCGTGCTGACGCTCGCGATCATCGCGGCGCAGGTCACCCGCAGCACGTTGGCCCAGTCGTGGCGCAGCAGGTCGAGCAGCGGCACCCGCGAGACGGAGCCGTCGGCCACGGCCTGCTGGAAGACCGGCGTCTCCTCGGTCTTGCGCCGGATCACGTACCCGGCGACGGTCACCAGGGCGCTGGCCAGGAACGGGATGCGCCAACCCCAGGTCAGCAGCTGATGCTCCGGCATCGAGGCGACGGGGATGAACACCAGCGTCGCGATGATCTGGCCGAACTGGGTGCCGCAGAGCGTGAAGCTGGTGAAGAAGCCGCGCCGGTTCGCGGGGGAGTTCTCCAGCGTCAGCGAGTTCGCGCTCGCCTGCTCCCCGGCCGCGGACAGGCCCTGCAGCACCCGCAGCGTGACCAGCAGCACCGAGGCCAGGCCGCCGACCTGCGAGTACGTGGGCAGGCAGCCGATCAGGAAGGTCGAGAGCCCCATCGCGATGACCGTGCCGACCATGATCCGGCGCCGGCCGAAGCGGTCGCCGATATGGCCCAGGATGAAGGCGCCGACGGGCCTGGCCGCGTACGCGACGCCGAAGGACAGCAGGGAGAGCACCTCGGCCGTACCCGGGTCCTTCGGGTTGAAGAAGACCTTGGCGAAGATCAGCGCTGAGGCGCTGCCGTAGATGAAGAAGTCGTAGTACTCCAGCGCGCTGCCGATCCAGGCGGCGAGCGCGGCGCGTCCTGGGCGGGGACTGGGTGTTTGGGGCGAATCGGTCACGGGATCTCCATTGAACCACGCAGGCAAGAACGAACTGGATAGTTAATTAGTTGCGGCTGCGGTTATGTTTCACGCCCGCACGGCGGCTGTCAAGGGGGTTCCGCCGTGCTGATCTGCGCGATATAACTAACTCACTAGATAGTGCATTAGCTAGCGCGAGAGGCCGCCGCCTGATGAAGCCCGTCACCCCCGCACCGCAGCTGATCGGCCTGATCGGCTCGGGCGTCGGCCCGTCGTTCAGCCCCGCCCTGCACGAGCGGGAGGCGGCGCACCACGGGATCCGGTACGCGTATCGGACCATCGAAGGGGACGCGTCGTCCGTCGGGGACCTCCTCGCGTGGGGCCGGCGGCTCGGCTTCACCGGCTTCAACATCACGCATCCGTGCAAGCAGGCCGTGATCCCGTTCCTGGACGAGCTGTCCGAGGACGCGGCCAAGCTCGGCGCGGTCAACACGGTCACCTTCGACGGCGGCCGCGCGATCGGCCACAACACGGACTGGACCGGATTCGCCCGATCCTTCGCGCGCGGCCTGCCCGCCGCCTCGACCGGCCACGTCGTGCAGCTCGGCGCGGGCGGCGCGGGCGCGGCCGTGGCCTACGCGATGCTCACCCTCGGAGCCGACGAACTCGTCATCGTCGACACGGACCTCGGCCGCGCGCAGGCCCTCGCGCGCAACGCCGGCCGCTTCGGCTCGGGCCGGGTCACCGCCGCGTCCGCCGCCGACCTGCCCGATCTCCTGCGCGGCGCCGACGGCCTGGTGCACGCCACCCCGACCGGCATGGCCGCCCACCCCGGCATCCCGCTGCCGCCGGCGCTGCTCCGGCCGGAACTGTGGGTCGCCGAGATCGTCTACCGGCCGCTGGAGACGGAACTGCTCCGGGCGGCCCGCGCGGCGGGCTGCCCGACCGTGGACGGCGGCGGCATGGTCGTCTTCCAGGCGGCCGAGGCCTTCCGGCTGTTCACCGGCCTCACCTCCGACGCGGACCGGATGCTCGCCCACCTCGCCGAACTCGCCGGCGCCGAACCGGGGGTCAGCCGTGCCTGAACCGCGCAGGTCCATCGCCACGGTCTCGCTGAGCGGCGCCCTGCCCGACAAGCTGGCGGCCGTCGCGCACGCCGGCTTCGACGGCGTCGAGATCTTCGACAACGACCTGATCGCCGGTCAGCTCTCCCCGGAGCAGGTCCGCGACCTGGCCGCCGAACTCGGCCTGGCCATCGACCTCTTCCAGCCGCTGCGCGACATCGAGGGCGCGCCGCCCGAGCGCTTCGCCGACAACCTCCGGCGGGCCGAGCGGAAGTTCCGCATCATGCGGCGGCTCGGCGCGGACCTGCTGCTCGTGTGCTCCAGCGTCGCGCCCGACACGATCGACGACGACGAACTCGCCGCCGCCCAGCTCCGCGCGCTGGCCGAGCGCGCCTGCGTCCACGGCATCCGCATCGCGTACGAGGCGCTGGCCTGGGGCCGCCACGTGCACGACTACCTGCACGCATGGCGACTGGTCCAGCTCGCCGACCACCCGAACCTCGGCACCTGCCTGGACAGCTTCCACATCCTCTCGCGCGACATCGACCCCGTCGGCATCGAGGCGATCCCCGGCGCGAAGATCTTCTACCTCCAGCTCGCCGACGCCCCGCGCCTGGCGATGGACGTACTCCAGTGGAGCCGCCACTACCGCTGCTTCCCGGGCCAGGGCGACTTCGACGTGGCGGGCCTCACGCGGCACGTCCTGCGCACCGGCTACGCGGGCCCGCTCTCCCTCGAGGTCTTCAACGACGAGTTCCGGCAGGGCCCTGGCACGCTCACCGCCATCGACGCCATGCGTTCCCTGCGCGCCCTCGAGGACCAGCTCGACGGCATCCGCCCGCCGACCCCGACCGGCTTCGCCTTCGCCGAACTGACCACCTCCGACCCGGCGCGGCTCGGCAGCCTGCTCGCGACCCTCGGGTTCGCGCAGGCCTCCGGCATCTGGACCCAGGGCCGCGCGCGCATCGTGGTCACCGGCGGCGAGGACACCGCGCTGGTCGGCTTCGGCGTCGAGAGCAAGGACCCTGACGCCGCCCTCGACCATGCCCGCGCGCTGCTCGCCCCCGAGGCCGGGGACACGTCCGTCCGCACCCCCGACGGAACCCGCCTCTCCTTCGAACGGGCCACTCCCGCGACCGGCGGGGCCGAGGTCGCCCGCATCGACCATCTCGCCCTCATCCAGCCGCGTCACCAGTTCGAGGCGGCCGGGCTCTTCTACCGCAGCGTCCTCGGACTGGACCCGCAGCCCAGCGTCGAGTTCGCCGACCCCTTCGGCCTCGTGCGCAGCCGCGCGATGGCCGACGACGAGGGCGCGGTCCGGATCGCGCTGAACCTCGCGCAGATCGACCAGCCCAGCCAGGCCCGGCACGTGGCCCTCGCCTGCACGGACCTGCTCGCCACCGCCCGCAGGCTGCGCGCCGTGCCCGGCATCCTGCTGCCGATCCCCGCCAACTACTACGACGACCTCGAAGCCCGCTACGACCTCCCCGCCGCCGAGCTCGGCGAGCTGCGTGAACTCGGTGTGCTCTACGACCGGGACGAGCACGGCGCCTTCCTCCACCTTTACACCGTGACCGTCGGCCGGGTGTTCTTCGAGCTCGTGCAGCGGATCGGCGGCTACCGCGGCTACGGAATGCAGAACTCGAGCATCCGGCTGGCCGCGCAGCACAACGCATAGAATGGCGCAATGGCCCCGACGACACCCCGCGTCGCCTCCTCCGAGACGGCGCCGCCCGTCAAGCAGCGTGACGCCGAGCGCACCCGGGCCGAGATCCTCGAGGTGGCCACGCACGAGTTCGCCAGGAACGGCTACGCCGGGGCGCGCGTCGACGAGATCGCCGCGCTCATGCGCACCACGAAGCGGATGATCTACTACTACTACGGCAGCAAAGAGGCGCTGTACATCGCGGCGCTGGAGCGCGCCTACGAGCAGATCCGCGCCGCCGAGCGCACCGTGGACGTCGACCACCTCGCCCCCGTCGAGGCGATGCGCACGCTCGCCGAGCTGACCTTCGACCACCACGACGCGCACCGCGACTTAATCAACCTGGTCGCCATCGAGAACATCCACCGCGCAGAGTACATCCGCAAGTCCGAGCTGCTCGGCCAGCTCGGCGGCCCCGTCCTCGACCTGATCGCCCGCATCCTCGAGGCCGGCCGGGCGAGCGGCGACTTCGATCCGAAGGTCGAGGCCGACGCGGTGGACGTGCACATGATGATCAGCTCGTTCTGCTTCTTCCGCATCGCCAACCGGCACACCTTCGGCGCGCTCTTCGGCCGCGACCTGACCGCCCCGGAGCACCGCCCGCGGCACCGCCGGATGGTCGGCGAACTGACCGTCGCCTATCTCAAGGGCGCCGGGCGCTAGCCCGGCGCGACGCCCGACTTCACCCAGAGTTCGCCCCCCGCTACCGCGACGCCGGAAGAATTTGACAGTACACTTTCAGTAGAGAGTTGAATGTCACTAGGGAGTTGACTGTCATGACTCGTTCCCACTCGGGTCGCTGGCTCGCGGTGGTGGCGCTCGTACCCGCGCTGCTGGCCGTCGGTTTCGACGCGACCATCCTCAATCTGGCGCTCCCCGAGCTGGCCACGGGCCTGCACGCCTCGTCGCTGCAGCTGCAGTGGTTCATCTCGGGCTACACGCTGGTCTTCGCGGCGGCGATGATCCCCGGCGGGATGATGGGCGACCGCTTCGGGCGCAAGAAGGTGCAGCTGATCGCGCTGACGCTGTTCGGGCTGAGCTCGCTGGCCTGCGCGTACGCGTCGAACTCAGGCGAGTTCATCGGGATGCGGGCGATCACCGGGCTCGGCGCGGCCGCGGTGCTGCCGATGGTGCTCGGCGTGATCCCGGCGCTGTTCGAGGAGGCCGAGCGGCCGAAGGCGGTGGCCGTCGTGATGACCGCGACGACGCTCGGCTTCCCGATCGGCCCGATCCTCGGCGGCTACCTGCTCACCCACTTCTGGTGGGGCTCGGTGTTCCTGATCAACCTGCCGGTGGTCGCGATCGCGATGCTCGGCGTGTTCCTCCTGACTCCCGAGACCCGCAGTTCGAAGCCGAAGCGCTTCGACCCGCTCGGCATCGCCACCTCCAGCCTGGGTCTCGCCGCGCTGGTCTACGGCGTGATCGAGGCGGGGACCTACGGCTGGAGCGACGTCCTCGCGCTCACCCCGATCGCGCTCGGCGTGCTGGTCCTCGGCGCGTTCGTGTGGTGGGAGTCCCGGGTGCCGGAGCCGCTGGTGGACCTCGCGCTCTTCGCCTCGCGCGGCTTCACCTGGGGCACGCTGCTGAGCACCTCGGTCAACTTCGTCATGTTCGGCATGCTCTTCGTGCTGCCGCAGTACTTCCAGGCGGTGCTCGGCACGGACGCGATGGGCAGCGGCTTCCGGCTGCTGCCGCTGGTCGGCGGCCTGCTGGTGGGCGCCGGGATCGCCGACCGGCTGGCGAAGGCGATGGGCGCCAAGGCGACCATCGGCGTCGGCTTCGCGATCCTGGCCGGCGGGCTCCTGCTCGGCGCGACCACGAAGGCCGACTCGACGAACGGATTGGTCATGCTGTGGACCACGATCTGCGGCGTGGGCCTCGGCTTCGCCATGCCGGCCGCGATGTCCGCCGCGATCGACCCGCTGTCCGAGGAGAACAGCGGCGTCGGCTCCGGGGTGATCCAGGCGGTGCGGATGGTCGGCGGCAGCTTCGGCTCGGCGCTGCTCGGCTCGCTGCTCTACTCCGGCTATCGCAGTAGGCTGACACTGGGCGGCCTGCCCCCGCAGGCCGCGGCGGCGATCCGGGAGAGCCAGGTGGCCGGGCTCGACCTCGCGGCGCGGCTGCACCTGCCCGGTCTGGCCGCCGAGATCGAGGCGGCGTTCACCCACGGCATGGACCAGGTGCTGGCGGTGTGCGGCGGTTTGGCGGCACTCGGTGCCGTGCTTGGCGTACTGTTCATTCCCAACCGGGTCTCCAAGCCGGCCGGGAGCGGACCTGAGGATGCGAGGGTTGATGTCACGGATGTCACCGACTCCGGCGCCGGGCCTGCGCGAGCGTAAGAAGCTGCGGACCAAGGCGGCCATCCGGCAGCAGGCGCTGCGGCTGTTCAGCCTGCAGGGCTACGACAACACCACGATGGAGCAGATCGCCGAGGCGGCCGAGGTCTCGCCGAGCACGGTGTTCCGCTACTTCGCCAGCAAGGACGAGCTCGTCCTGATCGACGACTACGACCCCGTGTTCGAGGACGCGTTCCGGGCCCAGCCGAAGGAGCTGGGCCCGATCCAGGCGCTGCGCGGCGCGCTGCGCGACACCCTCGGCTCGCTCTCCGCGGGCGAGCTGGCCGCCGAGCGGGACCGCGAGCTGCAGATCCTGGCCGTGCCGCGGCTGTGGATCGGCAGCGCGCAGAACGTGACCCGCAGCATGGACCTGCTGGCCGGCCTGATCGCGGAGCGGGCCGGGGACGGCGTCGCCGCGGACGATCCGGCGGTGCTCACCTGCACCGGCGCGGCGCTCGGGGTGATGCTGGAGGTCGTGCTGCGCTGGGCGGGCGATCCGCAGCTCGACGTCCTGGCCGAGCTCGACGCCGCGCTGGCCCGTCTCGCCGACGGGCTGCCGCTCAGGCCTGCGGGCTCGACGGCTTGACCAGCCGCACGCGCAGCAGATCCGCGATCCGCTGCGCGTGCTCCTCGAGGTAGAAGTGGCCGCCGGAGTACACCCGGCAGTCGAAGTCGGCGCTCGTGTGCCCGCGCCAGGCCGTCGCCTCGTCCAGGGTGACGGCCGGGTCGGCGTCCCCGGTGAGCACGGTGATCGGGCAGCCCAGCGGAGGACCCGGCGTGTACCGGTAGGACTCGGTCAGCCGGTAGTCGTTGCGGATCGTCGGCAGGAACAGCGCCCGCAGCTCGGGGTTGTCGAGCACGCTGCGGTGCGTGCCTCCGTTCTCCGCGAGCACCCGCAGCAGGCCGGCGTCGTCCAGCGTGTGCTGCCGCTCGTCGCGCAGGCACGCCGGGGCCCGCCGCCCGGAGACGAACAGGTGCAGCGGAGGCAGCCTGCGGGCCAGCTCGAAGGCGACCACGGCCCCCATGCTGTGCCCGAAGAACGCCAGCGGCACGTCGGACGACCGCGCGATCGGCTCCAGCGCGCCGTGCACCCCGTCGACGAGCTCGTCGATACTCGCCGCGTAGCCCTCGCGCAGCCGGTTCTGCCGCCCCGGGTACTGCACGGCGAGCACCTCGACCTCCGGGCTCAGCGTGCGGGAGAGCGGGAAGTAGTAGCTCGCCGAGCCGCCCGCGTGCGGCAGGCACACGAGCCGGGCCGCGGGCTCCGCGCACGGATGGAATCTCAGCAGCCAGAGATCCTCGTCGTCCATGCTTCCGATCTTCGCCCAAGCGCGGCCCTCGTCGCAACCCCTGGCGGCCCCTACCTGCGGTTAGGGGGCGGCTAGGGGCTGACGGCACCCGCGGTGATCGGCCAGGCTCGGGCCCTGGAGGTGGTGATCGGCCATGGACTTCGAGCTCAGCGACACGCAGCGCGAGCGTCGGCGGGAACTGCTGGCCGCGGCGAGCGATCGCTTCGGCACACGCGGCGGGCCGCTGGCCCGCGAGGACTGGGCCGCGGCGGCCAAGCTCGGGATGGTCGGGCTCTGCCTGCCGCCGGAGCACGGCGGCGGCGGGCTCGGCGCGCTGGACACGGCACTCGCCCTGGAGGCCTTCGGGCAGGCCTGCCCCGACACGGGCCTCGCCTTCGCGATCGCCGCGCACCTGCTCGCCTGCGCGGTCCCGGTCCGCGATTTCGCCGCCCCGTCGGTGCGCGCGGAACTGCTGACCGGACTGGCCGGCGGCGAGCTGATCGCGGGCAACGCGATGACCGAGCGCGAGGCCGGATCCGACGTCGGCCGGCTGGCCGTCACCGCCCGCCGCGAGGGCGACCGCTACGTGATGAACGGCGAGAAGACCTTCGTCAGCAACGCCGCCGTCGCGGACCTCTTCGTCACCTACGCGGTCACCGACCCGGACGCCGGATTCCTCGGCCTGTCCGCGTTCGCCGTGCCGCGCGCGCTGCCCGGGATCACCGTCGGCGAGCCCTACCGCAAGCTCGGGCTGGACGGGGCCCCGGCCTCCTGGGTGCGCTTCGAGGACTGCCCGATCCCGGCCGAGTACCTGCTCGGCGAGGAGGGCCAGGGCGCTGCGATCTTCCAGCACTCGATGGGCTGGGAGCGCGGCTGCCTGTTCGGTCTGTACGTCGGCCAGATGCAGCGGGAGCTGGACCGCTGCGTGCGGCGCGCCCGCACCCGGCGCCAGTTCGGCCATCCGATCGGCGACTTCCAGGCCGTCTCGCACCGGATCGCGGGCATGCGCCTGCGGCTGGAGTCCGCGCGGCTGCTGCTGTACCGCGCCTGCTGGCTGATGGACCAGGACCGTGAGCACGTCGAGGCGGTGGCCCTGTCGAAGGTGGCCGTCTCCGAGGCCGCGGTCGCCAACGCGCTCGACGCGGTGCGCGTCTTCGGCGCCGACGGCTGCCTGGTGGACGTCGGCGTGGAGCAGCAGTTGCGGGACGCGGTGCCGGCCGTGATCTTCTCCGGCACCAGCGACATCCAGCGGGAACTGATCGCGCGGGAGGCGGGGCTGTGAGCGGGACGGGACTGCACCGGCTGGCGATCGACGCGGCGGAGAAGTCGCCGAACCGCGTCGCGGTCGCCGGAACCCAGGGCACGACGACGTACGCCGAACTCGACCGCGCGGCCGACGGGCTGGCCCGCCGGCTGCGCGCGGCGGGCGTCGGCCGCGGGGACCGCGTCGTGGTCTGGTCGGAGAAGTCCGCCGCCACGATCGCCGCGATGCAGGCGGCGCTCCGCCTCGGCGCGGCGTACGTCCCGGCCGAGCTCTCGACCCCGGTGGCCCGCGTCACGCTGCTCGCCGAGGACTGCGCGGCCGCCGCGATCGTCTGCCCCGCGGAACGCTTCGAGCAGGTCGGCGGCGGCTTCCCGACCGTGGCCGTCGAGGCCGCCGATTCGGCTTCGGGCGTCGAGGAGCGCATCGACGAGCCCGTCGAGGACGACGACCTCGCCTACATCCTCTACACCTCGGGCTCGACCGGCCGGCCCAAGGGCGTCTGCCTCAGCCATCGCAATGCCCTGTCGTTCACGCGGTTCTTCGCGGACGAGCTCGACGCCACCGCCGAGGACCGGTTCTCCAGCCACGCGCCGTTCACCTTCGACCTCTCGGTGCTCGACCTCTATGTGCCCTTCGCGGTCGGCGGCTCGGTGCACCTGGTCCCGCCCGAGGGCGCGTACGCCCCCGCGCAGCTCGTCGACCTGATCCACGAGCAGCGGATCACGGTCTGGTACTCGGTGCCCTCCGCGCTCAGCATGATGATCCGGGACGGCGGCCTGCTGGAGCGCGCGGCGCCGGACACGCTGCGCGCGGTGCTGTTCGCGGGGGAGCCCTTCCCCATCGCCGGGGTCCGCGCCCTCGCGGCGTGGACCGATGCCAGGCTGCTGAATCTCTACGGCCCGACCGAGACCAACGTCTGCACGTATCACGAGGTCGCACCCGCCGACCTCGAGCGCGAGCAGCCGGTCCCCATCGGCCGCGCGTGCTGCGGCGACCTCGTGCGCGCGTTGACCGAGGACGGACGCGAGGCGGGGCCCGGCGAAGAGGGCGCGCTGCACGTGGACGGCCCGACGGTGATGCTCGGCTACTGGGGCCGCGCGCCGCGTCAGGGCCCGTATGCCACCGGCGATCTGGTCCGGGTCCGGGCGGACGGCGCGTTCGACTACCTCGGGCGCGGCGACCACATGGTCAAGGTGCGCGGCCACCGCGTCGAGCTCGGCGAGGTCGAGGCGGCGCTCGCCGCGCACGAGGACGTGGCCGAGGCGGCGGCGACCGTGACCGGCGCGGGCATGGAGTCCCGGCTGATCGCCTTCGTGACCCCGCGCGAGGACCGCGAACCGGGCGTCCTCGGCCTGCGCCGCCACCTGGCCGAGCGGCTGCCCCGCTACCTGATGCCCGACGAGCTGCGCATCCTTCCCGGGCTTCCGCGCAACGCCAACGGAAAAGTCGATCGCACCGAGCTCGCCCGGCGGGCCGAGAAAGGCAGCACCCCGTGACCACCGAGCAGACCGAGACCTCGTCGCTGAACGCCGATGCCCTGCACGCGGCCCGGATCGAGCGCATCGAGGACCGAATCACCGCCTTCGTCCGGGACACCTTCCTGGACGGCGACCCGCGGGGCGAGCTGGACGCGGGCACCCCGCTGCTGGAGTGGGGCGTGCTCAACTCGCTGCGGATGACCCAGCTGCTCGCCTTCCTGCGCGAGGGCCTGGACGAGACCGACCGGGCCAAGGTGCCCGCGCTGCAGATCAACGCGCAGAACTTCAAGAACATCCGGACCATCGCGGTGCTCGTCGACCGGCTCACCTGCGTCTGACCGGCCGCTTCCCACAGAACGGAGCCCTGGCCCGTGTCCTCGTCGTCCCCCAGCAAGCCCCCCGTCGAGCCGATCGCGGTGGTCGGCGTCGGTTGCCGGTTTCCCGGCGGCGTCCGGGATCTCGACTCGCTCGGCCGCGTCCTGGCCGCGGGCGCCGATCTGGTGCGTCCGGTCCCGGCCGACCGCTGGCCCGCCGGAACCCCCGGCACCCACGGCGATCCCGCGGGCGTGGGCGCGTTCCTCGACGATATCGACCGCTTCGACGCCGACTACTTCGGCATTCCGCCGCATGAGGCGGTGCTCCTCGACCCGCAGCACCGGCTGCTGTTCGAGGTGGCCTGGGAGGCGATGAGCGACGCGGGCCGGCCGCGCGCCGCGTGGCGCGGATCGCGTACGGCCGTTTACATGGGGCTGCTCGCCGGGGACTACCAGCTGCTGCACGCGCGCTCGCTCGGCGCGGGCGAGATCGGGCCGCACCACATCAGCGGCATGGAGTCGAGCTTCGCCGCCGGACGGCTGGCGTACATGTTCGACCTGCGCGGACCGGCGTTCGCGGTGCACGCGGCGTGCTCGTCCTCGCTGCTCGCCGTGCACCAGGCGATACGAAGCCTGCGTTCCGGCGAGGCCGACCTCGCCCTCGCCGGGGGCACCAGCCTCGTGCTGGCCCCGGATGTGACCTGCTTCCTCGGCCGGGCCGGCGCCCTCTCGCCCAGCGGCCGCTGCCGGCCCTTCAGCGCCGAGGCCGACGGACTGGTGCGCGGCGACGGCTGCGGAGTCGTGGTCCTGCGACGCCTGTCCGACGCGCTCGCGGACGGCGACCGCGTCCACGCCGTGATCCGCGGCTCCGCCGCCGTGCACGACGGCCACAGCATGGGCCTGACCGCGCCGAACGCCGCCGCGCAGGCCGAGATGCTGACCTGCGCGCTGCGGGACGCCGGCCTGCACGCCCACGACGTGGACTACGTCGAGGCGCACGGCACCGGCACCGCGCTCGGCGACCAGGTCGAGCTGGGCGTCCTCGCGGAGATCTACGGCGCCGGACGCGCGGCCGACCGCCCGCTGACCGTCGGCGCGATCAAGGCGGTGCTCGGACACGCCGACGCGGCGGCGGGCATCGCCGGGCTCATCAAGACGATCAGCGTGCTGCGATCGGGCCGCGTGCCGGCCCAGCCGAACCTCGACGCGGAGCGCCTCAACCCGGCCGTGGACTGGCCGGGCAGCGGCCTCGCCGTTCCCACCGGCGACGACGGCCTGCTGCTGACGCGCCTGGACCGGCCGCTGCGAGCGGGCGTGAGCGCCTTCGGCCTGAGCGGCACGGACGTGCACGTGATCCTCGAAGCGCCGCCCGCAGTGGTCGAGCCGGGCGGGCTCCAGGCTCAGCAGGACCCTTACGTCCTGCTGGTCTCCGCCCCGAGCGAGCAAGCCCTGACCGAGCGGGTCGCCGCGTTCCGCACCTCGGTCGAGACGACGCCGCGGCTCGCCGCCCTCGTCGCCTCGGCGGCCACCCGCTCAACCTTCGAGTCCTACCGCTACGCGGCGGTCGCCGACGACGAGGCCGCGCTCGCCGCCGCGCTGCTCGGCGACGGCCGCGAGCCCGCCGAGGACGCGTACGTCGGCGTCGTCGAGGACCCGGAGGATCCGGCGCAGCCGGTGTTCGTCTACTCGGGCCAGGGCGGCCAGTGGTCCGGCATGGCCATGGACCTCTACGACTCCGACCCCGGCGTCCGCGACACGCTCGACGAGTGCGACGAGCTGATCGGCGTCGAGGCCGGCTGGTCACTCATCAATGTCCTGCGATCCGGCCGCGACCTCGCCGCGCGCGCCGCCGACCCGGCGCCGTTCGAGCAGACCGACCTCGTGCAGCCCGCGCTCTTCGCCGTCCAGGTCGCGCTCACCCGCTGGCTCGCCGAGCGCGGGGTGCGCCCGACGGCCGTCATCGGCGCCAGCCTCGGCGAGATAGCGGCGGCCCACGTGGCGGGCACCCTGACGCTCGCGCAGGCCGTGCGGATCATCGTGCGGCGCTCGCGACTGCTGCACGAGACAGCGGGAACCGCGGCCATGTACGCCGTGCAGGGCGAGCCCGAGGCACTCAGCGCGCTGATGGCCGACCTGCCCGCGGGCCTGAACGTCGCCGCGATCAACGGCCCGCGGGACCTGGTCCTGGCCGGCGCGGCCGACGCCGTCGCCGAGGCCGCCCGGATGCTGGAGGCCCGCGGCCTGCGCACCCGCAAGCTGCGCACCGACATCGCCTCGCACACGCCCCTGATCGACGACCTGGCCCGGCGGCTGACCGAGTCGCTGCACGACGTGGCCCCGGCCGCGCCGCCGCGCATCCGCCAGCTCTCCACGGTCGACCCGGACGTCGACCTCCGCGTGCCCGGAGCCGCGTACTGGGGCCGCAACATGAACCTCCCGGTCCGCCTCTGGCCCGCCGTGGACCGCCTGCTCGCGCGCGGCGACCACCCCCTGATCGAGCTCGGCCCGCACCCCGTGCTGCGCGGCCCGCTCACCGACGCCCTGCAGCGCCGGAACCGCCGCGCCCCCGTCATCGGCACGCTGCGCCGCGACCAGCCCGGCCGTATCGCCCTGCATCGCACGCTCGCCCAGCTGTACTGCGCCGGGGTCGAGGTCGACTGGCCCCGCGTCACCGGCCGCCCCGAGCGCTACCACGCGCTGCCCGCGCCGACCTGGCACGGAGAGCGCTACTGGCTGCCGGGGGTGGAGCGCGGGGCCGCGGTCGCGGCTCCCGTCGCGGCTCCGGTCCCGCCGCCCGCCCCTGCCGTGGCCGTTCCCGGCCCCGCTCCGGCTCCGGCTCTCGCCGCGGACCTGACCGTCGCGGACCGCGTGGAGGCGGCTGTGCGAGACGTCCTCGGCCTGTCCCTCGACCGACGGCTGATGCGCCGCCGCGGACTGTTCGAGCAGGGGATCGACTCGCTGACCGCGGCCCGGCTCCGGGCGAGGCTCGAAACGGACTTCGGCGTCGAGCTCGCCGCGACGGTCGTCTTCGAGAAGCCCAGCATCGCCGCGCTCGCCGCGCACCTCGAAGGGCTCGTCGATCAGCCGACGGCGTCTGCCCCGACCCCCGCGCCGACCATGACCGGCCGCGAGCCGATCGCCGTCGTCGGCCTCGCCTGCCGGCTGCCCGGAGCCGAGTCGCCGGACGAGTTCTGGTCCCTGCTGAGCGAGGGCCGCGGCACCGCCGTCGACACGCCGCCCGGCCGCCGCAACGACCCGGCGTGGGCCGAGGCCGGATCGCGGATCCCGGCGCGCAGCTCGTACCTCGACGACGTGACCGGCTTCGACGCCGGCTTCTTCCGGATCTCGCCGCGTGAGGCGCGCTCCATCGACCCGCAGCAGCGGCTGATGCTCGAAGTCTCCTGGGACGCGCTCGAGGATGCCGGGCTCCGGCCGCGCACGCTCGCCGGAAAGCCGGTCGGCGTGTACGTGGGCCTGGAAGCCGCGGACTATCAGCAGCTGATGACGCGCGACATGGCCAATGTCGACCTCTACTACGGCACCGGCACCTCGTTCGCCGCCGTGGCGGGCCGCCTGTCCTACTTCCTCGGCCTGACCGGGCCGAGCCTGGTCGTCGACACGGCGTGCTCCGCCTCGCTGACCGCCGTGCACCTCGCGTGTCAGGGACTGCGCGCAGGGGACTGCGACGTCGCGGTCGTCGGCGGCGCGAACGTGCTGCTGGCCCCGACGCTGCTGCTCGCGATGGCCGACAGCGGCGCGCTGGCCGGGGACGGCATGTGCCGCACCTTCGACGAGAACGCGGACGGCTACGGAGTCGGCGAGGGCGCGGTGTCGCTCGTCCTCAAGCCCTTGTCGGCGGCTGAGCGCGACGGCGACCGCGTGTACGCGGTCCTGCAGGGCAGCGCCGTGAACCAGGACGGAGCGAGCGGCGGCTTCACCGTCCCGAACGCGAGCGCGCAGACGGACCTCATCCGACGTGCCCTCAAGAACGCCGGCTGGACCGCGCCCGACGTGGCCTACGTCGAGGCGCACGGCACCGGCACCCCGCTCGGCGACCCGATCGAGGTCGCCGCCCTGGCCGAGGCCTACGGCGCCGGTCGAGCGGCGGATCGTCCGCTGCTGATCGGCTCGGTGAAGCCCAACGTGGGCCACCTCGCCGCCGCGGCCGGCGTGACCGGCCTGCTCAAGGTGATCCTCTCGATGGGGCGGCGGGTGCTCCCGCGGCACCTGATCGAGCGTCCGTCGAGCCGGATCGCCTGGGACCGGCTCCCGGTCGAGGTGGTCACCGAGCCCCGAGCCTGGCCCGACCTCGTTCCCCACGGCAGTCCGGCGCGGGCAGGCGTCAGCTCCTTCGGCCTGACCGGCACGAATGCGCACGTCCTCGTCGAGGCGCCCCCGCCCACCGCCACCGTTGCCACCGACCACGTCGGCGAGTACGTCCTTCCCCTCAGCGCCGCCTCACCCGCCGCCCTCCGCGAAGCCGCGGCGCGCCTGGCCACGGTGCTTCGCGAGTCCGCCGACCGGCTCGACGACATCGTATATACGTGCACGTATCGCCGCTCCTGGCTCGAGCACCGCCTGGTCGTGATCGGGGACGGCGCCGATGAGCTCGCGGAGTCGCTCGCGGCCGTCGCGGCCGGTCAGGCGCCGCCGAACGTCCACTTCGGCCAGGCCGACCCCGACGACGTGGACGATATCGACGCGGCCGACGACGACCTCTCGATCGATCGCCTGCTGACCGGCCCCGAGCCCGCCACCACGCCGACCCCCGCGCGTCGCCCCGTCAGCCTGCCGGGATACCCGTGGCAGCACCGCGACTACTGGTTCCGCGACGACGACTCGGCCCCGAGCACCAACGACGGGATCGTGTTCGTCTACCCCGGCCAGGGCGGCCAGTGGCCCGGCATGGGCGCCGACCTGCTTGACCGGCAACCGGTGTTCGCGCAGGCCATGGCGGCGTGCGACGCGGCACTGCACCCGTACACCGGATGGCACCTCCTCGACGTCATCCGCCGCACGCCGACCGCTCCGAGCCTTGAGCGCGTGGACGTCGTGCAGCCCGCGCTCTGGGCGATGATGGTCGCGCTGACCAGGCTGTGGCAGTCGGTCGGCGTCACCCCGGCCGCCGTCGTCGGCCACTCCCAGGGCGAGATCGCCGCGGCGCACATCGCCGGCGCGCTGTCCCTCGACGACGCGGCCCGCATCGTCGCCCTCCGATCGAAGGCGATCACCGCGCTGGCCGGCACCGGAGGCATGGCCTCGATCGCCACCACGCCCGAGCACGCGCGGGAACTGGCCGCCGCGTATCCGGGCATCGAGCTGGCCGCCGTCAACAGCCCGAGCTCGGTAGTCGTCTGCGGCCCGCCGGAGACGCTGAACGCGCTTCTCGCGCACGTCAGCACCCTGGAGATCCGCAACCGACTCCTCCCGGTGGACTACGCCTCGCACTCCTCGCAGGTCGAGCGGTTGCGCGAGGAACTCCTGACCGCGCTGGCGCCGATCACCCCTCAGCCCACGAAGATCCCGTTCTACTCTGCCCTGACCGGAGCGCTCCTCGACCCGACGACGCTGACGGCCGAGTACTGGTACGAGAACCTGCGCAACCCGGTCCGGTTCGCCACCGCCACCGACGCGCTCCTGACGGACGGCCTGCGCAGCTTCCTCGAGCCGACCCCGCACCCGACGCTCATGTTCGCCGTGGAGCAGACCGCCGAGCGCGCCGGCCTCGACATCACGACCGCGACCACGCTCACCCGGAACACCCCCGAGCCGCCGACAGTCCTCAGCGAGGCTCAGGACAACCAGCACGCCGGTCTGGCCGACTGGCGCTACCGCGTCACGTGGCACCCCGCGGACCTGGACCCGAACCCCGCCCCGATCTCGGGCGGCGACAACACCTGGATCATCGTCGACAGCCCGTCAGGCAACGCGTCCGGCTGGGCCGAGGCGGCAGCGACCGCACTGGCCAAGCACGGCGCCGACATCCACGAGTGGGTGATCGCGGATGACGCCTCGGTAGACGATGTCGCCGAGCAGCTGAGCCGCCTGCCCGAGCCGGTCGGCGTCCTCAGCCTCCTGGACCTCGACCCGACGACCACCCTGGCCAGAGCCCTGATGCTGGTCCGCCCGCGAACCCGCCTCTGGGCCCTGACTTCCGGGGCCGTCGCGATATCCGCCGACGAGCCGGTGACCGCCCCGGCGCAGGCCCGGATCCACGGCCTGATGCGCGTGATCGGCCTCGACTCGCCTCAGCTCTGGGGCGGTCAGATCGACGTCCCGCGCAGCCCCGACCCCGTGACAAGCGACCTGCTCCGCGCCGCGCTGACGAACAATCAGCACGAGGACCAGTTGGCGATCCGCGCCGACGGGGTCTTCGCCCGCCGACTCGACCGTGCCCCACGGCCGGAGAGCTCGCAGCCGTGGCGAGCGAGCGGCACCGTGCTCGTCACCGGCGGAACCGGCGGCATCGGCGGCCACCTGGCCCACTGGCTCGCGGGCAACGGCGCCGAGCACCTCCTGCTGCTCAACCGCACCGGCCCCGACACCGACCGCGCCCGGCGGCTCGAGGCCGAACTCGCCGCCGCGCACCCGCGGACCACGGTCACGATCGCGGCCTGCGACCTCACCGACGCCGCCGAACTCGAAAGGGTGCTGGCGGAGCACGAGGTCAGCGCCGTCTTCCACACGGCCGGCGTCATGGGACGTCGGGCGCCCCTGGACGAACTCGGCCCCGCGGACTTCGCAGACGTCTTCGACGCGAAGGTGCACGGCGCCCGGAACCTCGATCGGCTGCTCGGCGCCCGGCCGCTCGACGCGTTCGTCCTCTTCTCCTCGAACGCGGGAGTGTGGGGAAGCGCGGGCCAGGCCCCGTACGCGGCTGCCAACGCCTACCTCGACGCCCTCGCCGCCGAACGCCGAGGCCGCGGCCTGGCCGGTACGTCGGTCGCCTGGGGACACTGGGCCGGCCTCGGCGGCTCCGCGGACACCGACGCCGCCGAGTTCCTGGAGCGCCGTGGCCTGCGTCCGATGCCCGCGCACCTCGGCGTGCGGGCGCTGGCGGACGTCCTCGCGCACGATGAGACCTGCGTCTCGATCGCGGACGTCGACTGGAACCGCTTCGCCGCGACGTACGCCGGCGCTCGCCCCCGGCCGCTCATCGCGAACCTGACGACAGACCAGGACACGGCGAATACCGCCGCCGCCGAGCTCGCGACCCGCCCGGCCCTCGCCGAACAGGTCGCCGCGCTGCCCGCGGCACGCCGCGACTGGGCCCTGATCGAGGCCGTGCGCGCCGAGGCGGCCCACGTCCTGGGCCACGGAGGCACCGCCGACCTCGGCGCGGACCAGCAGTTCAAGGCCCTGGGCGTGGACTCGCTGACCGCCGTCGAGCTGCGGAACCGGCTCGCCGCGGCCACCGGACTGCGGCTCCCGGCGGCACTGATCTTCGACTACCCGACGCCCCGGGCCGTCGCCGGCTACCTGCGCGCCCGGCTCGAGGAGAGTCGGCCCGCGACGCCGCCCGCCCTCGGCGCGATCGACGCGATGAGCGTGGACGAGCTCCTCGAACTGGCCGGAAAGGACGGCGCGTGATGGCGGCTAACCCCGACAACCGGCTGGTCGAGGCGCTGCGCGCCTCCCTCAAGGAGACCGAGCGGCTGCGAGCTGAGAACGAGGAGCTGCGCGCCGGGGCGGCCGGCGGCGCCGTCGAGCCGATCGCGATCGTGGGGATGGCCTGCCGGTTTCCCGGCGGGGCGGACTCCCCCGAGGAGCTGTGGCGGCTGCTGGAGCGCGGCGTGGACGCGGTCGGGCCGCTGCCCGCGGACCGCGGCTGGGACCTGAACGGGCTCTACCATCCCGACCCCGACCATCCGGGCACCTCGTACCTGGCCGAGGGCGGATTCCTCGGTCCGGCGGGGGACTTCGACGCGGAGTTCTTCGACATCTCGCCGCGCGAGGCCCTCGCCATGGACCCGCAGCAGCGGCTCCTGCTCGAAGCCTCGTGGCGCGCGCTCGAGAACGCGGGGCTCGACAGCCGCGCGCTGCGCGGGACGCGGACCGGCGTGTTCGTCGGCGCGTCCGACTCCGAGTACGTATCCGACCTCGTCCACGCGCCCGCCCACGCCGCCGGGTACACCTTCACCGGCAACACCCTGAGCGTCGCGTCCGGGCGGATCTCGTACGTGTTCGGGTTCGAAGGCCCGGCCGTGACCGTGGACACCGCGTGCTCCTCGTCGCTGGTCTCGCTCCATCTGGCGGCGAACGCGCTGCGCGCCGGGGACTGCACCGTGGCGCTGGCGGCGGGGGTGACCGTGTTCGCGAGCCCGGCCGTGATGATCGAGCTCTCGCGGCAGCGGGCGCTGTCCCCGGACGGCCGCTGCAAGGCCTTCGCGGCCGCGGCCGACGGCTTCGGCCCGGCGGAGGGCGTGGGCGTGCTGGTGCTCGAACGGCTGGCGGACGCACAGCGGCTCGGCCACCGCGTCCTGGCCGTCGTCCGCGGCTCGGCGGTGAATCAGGACGGCGCGAGCAACGGCCTGACCGCCCCGAACGGCCCGTCCCAGCAGCGCGTGATCCGCGAGGCGCTGGCCGCCGCCGGCCTCGCGGGCCACGAGGTGGACGCGGTCGAGGCGCACGGCACCGGAACCACGCTCGGCGACCCGATCGAGGCCGACGCGCTGCTGGCCACGTACGGCCAGGACCGCCCCGCCGACCGTCCGCTGCTGCTCGGCACGATCAAGTCGAACCTCGGCCACACCGGCCCGGCCGCGGGCGTCGCCGGCGTCATCAAGGCCATACTCTCGATGCGCGCCGGCCTGCTGCCGAAGAGCCTGCACGTCGACGAGCCGACCCCGCACGTCGACTGGAGCAGCGGCGCGATCCGGCTGCTGACCGAGCCGACGCCGTGGCCGGACCGCGGTCGCCCACGGCGCGCCGGGGTCTCCGCGTTCGGGATCTCGGGCACGAACGTGCACGTCATCCTGGAGCAGGCCCCCGAGCCCCCGGCGCCCGCCGATCCCACGGCCCCGCCGACCGGCAACGTCGCCTGGCGGCTCTCCGCGCGCGATGACGAGGCGCTGCGTATCGCGGCCGCGCAGCTCGACGACTTCCTGACCGCGCACCCCGCCGCCGACTGGGCCGCGATCGCCCCGGCCCTCGACCGTCGGACGGCACTCACGCGGCGAGCGGTCGTCATCGGCGATACCGAGGACGAGCTGCGTGCCGGACTCAGGGCGCTGGCGTCCGGTCAGGATGCGGCGGCGAACCTCGTGCTCGGTACGTCGCGGCCCCGGGGCGCCGGTCCGGTGTTCGTCTTCCCGGGGCAGGGCGGCCAGTGGCTCGGCATGGGCGCCGACCTGGCATCCGCCGACCCCGTGTTCGCGGCGGCGCTCGACGAGTGCGACGCGGCCCTCCTGCCGTACACCGGTTGGCACGTCCGCGACGTCATCCGGCAGACCCCTGACGCACCCGACGTCACGTCGCCCGAGGTCCTTCAGCCCGCGCTGTGGTCGCTGATGGTCGCTCAGGCACGCGCGTGGAAGGCGGCGGGGATCGAACCCGCGGCGGTCGTCGGGCACAGCCAGGGGGAGATCGCGGCGGCCTGCGTCGCCGGCGCGTTGAGCCTGGACCAGGGCGCACGAATCTGCACCCTGAGATCTCGGGCGACCGGCACGCTCGTCGGCACGACCGGCCTTGCGTCCCTGGCGATGCCGCTCGACGAGGTCCGCCGCAGGATCGCGCCGTACGGCGACAAGCTCTCGGTCGCCGTGCACAACAGTCCCACCTCGTACGCGGTCGCGGGGGAGTTGGGCAGCGTCCGCCGGCTGGTGGACGAGTGCACGGCCGCCGGGCTGCGCGCGCGGATCATCGAGTCCGCCTGGGCCTCGCACTCGCCGTGGGTGGAGCCGATCCGGACCCGCGTCGTGACCGAATTGGCCGGGATCGACGCCCGCGACGCCGAGATCCCGATGATGTCCACAGTCCACGCCGACTGGATCGACACCTCGAGGCTCGACTCAGGGTACTGGTACGCCAATCTTCGCGAACCGGTCCGCTTCGAGGAGTCCGTGCGCGCGCTGCTCGCTCAGGGCTTCGACACCTTCATCGAGCTCGGCCCGCATCCCGTTCTCGGCTACAGCGTCGAGGAGACTGCGGACGACGCGGGCGTGCCGGTCGCCACGCTCGCGAGCTTGAGTCGCAAGGCGTCCTGCGGGCCGAGGCATGTCGCCGTGAGTCACGCTCAGGCCTGGAGCGTCGGGCTTCCGGTGCGGGCGAAGGCGCCTTCGGCCGGTGCGCGGGTGGATCTGCCCGGCTACCCGTTCCGCCACCAGCGCTACTGGCTGACGACGAGCTCCGAGGGAAACGACCCGAGTGCCACCGGCCTGACCGCGACCGGCCATCCACTGCTGACAGCGGTCGTCGATCTCGCCGACTCCGAGCACACCGTGTTCACCGGCCGGCTCGCGACGAGCGCGCAGCCCTGGCTCGCCGACCACCGCGTCGGCGACACCGCGATCTTCCCGGGCACCGGCTTCGTCGACCTGGCGATCCTCGCGGCGGATCGTGCCGGGAGCACCCGGCTCGAGGAGCTGGCCCTGCAAGCCCCGCTCACTCTCCCCGAGCAGGGCAGTGTGCAGCTCCAGGCGACGCTCACGGGCGACACCCTCACCATCTACTCCCGGGCGCAGGACGCCGACCGGGACGAACCGTGGACCCAGCACGCGGTCGCCACCTTCGCAGACGGGCACCGCGAGGAGGCGCGCCCGGACCTCGCCGCCTGCTGGCCGCCGGCCGGAGCCGAGGAGATCGACCTCGACGGCTTCTACGAGCGCCTGGCGACCAGCGGCTACGTCTACGGCCCCGCCTTCCGCGGCCTCACCGCCGCCTGGCGGCTCGACGGCGCCACTTACGCCGAAGTCGTACTGCCGGAGCAGAAGGCCCGAACCGCCGATTCGGCCGCGCAGTACGCGATCCACCCGGCCCTGCTCGATGCGGCGCTGCACGCCGCGGGCCACGACGCGGCGGCGGACGGCGAGATCTGGATGCCGTACTCGTGGACCGACGTCGAGCTCTTCGCGACCGGAGCCACCCGGCTCCGGGTCCGCCTGAGCCCGACGGCCGGGGACCACCGCGTGACCCTCGACGCCGCCGACCACACCGGTCGTGCCGTCTTCCACGGCACCCTCACGCTGCGTCCGATGCCGAGGACAGCCGTCTCGGCCGACCCGCAGTCGCTCTACCACCTCGAATGGTCGCCCATCGAGCCGGCGGAGCCCGCGGAAGCCGCCGCGCCGCGGTCTTACACCGTCCTCGACCCGGCGAACGCCGCCCGGACCCTGGACTCCGGTATTGCAGTACCCGAAGTCGCGATCCTGCCCTGCTTCGCCCCCGACGCCGACATCGACGCGGACGAAGACCTCGCCGACTCCGTCACCGCGATGCTCGCCAAGGTCCTTACCGCCGTCCAGGCCTGGTTCGCCGATCCGCGCTACGCCGAGTCCGCGCTCGTCGTCGTCACGCGGGGCGCCGTCAGCACCGAGCCCGGCGAGGATGTGCCGGACCTGATCTCGGCCCCCGTCTGGGGCCTGATCCGCTCGGCGCAGTCGGAGCAGCCCGGACGGATCACGCTGCTCGACCTCGATACCCCCTCGACCGCGGACCCCGACTGGGCGACTCTCGTCAGCACCCTGTCTTGTGTCGAGGACGAGCCGCAGCTGGCCATGCGCTTCGGCCGCTTCCTCGCCCCCCGGTTGGCGCGCGAGAACGTCGATCCCGTGCTCGCCGTGCCCGAGGGCTCCGAACCCTGGCGCATGGTCGCCTCGGGCGAGGGAAGCCTGAGCGAGGGCGGCGGCCTGCGCTGCGAGCCGTTCCCGCAGGCGGCGGCTCCGTTGGAGGCGGGGCAGGTCCGCATCGCCGTGCACAGCGCCGGGCTCAACTTCAAGGACGTGCTGATCACGCTCGGCGTGGTCGAGGGCGCGCACGGGATCGGGCACGAGGCGGCGGGAGTCGTCGTCGAGGTCGCGGCGGATGTGCGTTCGCTGGTTCCGGGCGACCGCGTGACCGGCGTGATCCCGAACGCCTTCGGGCCGACCGCCGTGGTCGATCACCGCCTCGTCATGAAGGTTCCGGACGGCTGGAGCCTCACCGACGCGGCATCGATCCCCGCGGCCTTCACGACCGCCTTCGAGGGCCTGGTCACGCTCGCCGACGTGCAGCCCGGGGAGAGCGTGCTGATCCACGCGGGCGCCGGCGGGGTCGGGATGGCCGCGGTGGCGCTGGCGCGGCATCTCGGGGCCACCGTCTATGCCTCCTCCCACCCCGACAAGTGGCCGGTGCTCGAACAGCGCTTCGGCCTCCGGCGTGACCGGCTCGCCAACTCCCGCGACCCGGAGAGCTGGAATCGGCTCCCCGCGGTGGACGTCGTGCTCAACAGCCTGACCGGAACGGCGATCGACGCGTCCTTGGCTCGGCTGAAGCCCGGGGGCCGCTTCATCGAGCTCGGCAAGACCGACCGACGCACGGCCGAGACGCTGCCCGGGCACGTGCGCTACGAGATCCTCGACCTCGGGGTGCCCGATCCGGAGCGCACGCGGTCCGCGCTGGCGAGCATCAGGAAGCTGCTGACGACCGGCGGCCTCGATCCGCTGCCGGTGCGCGTCTTCCCGATCTCCCGTGCCGCGCAGGCGATGCGGCACATGCGGCAGGGGCACCACACCGGCAAGATCGTGCTCGGCATCCGGCAGGAGACGCCGACCGGCGCGACGCTCATCACCGGCGGCACCGGGACGCTCGGCACGCTGCTCGCCGACCACCTCGTGCGAGCAGGCACCGCGGACAGCGTCATCCTCGCCTCGCGTTCGGCCGGAACCGCGGAGACCGCAGCCGAGCGAATCAGGACCGTGGCCTGCGACGTGGGCGATCCGAAGCAGGTCGCCGGCCTCATTGAGGCGGTCGAGCCGCTGGGCACCGTCGTGCACGCCGCGGTCGCGCTGCGGGACGCGACGATCCCCCATCTCACCGTCGACGACCTGGCTACCGTGATGCGGCCCAAGGTCGCCGCCGCGCTGGCTCTGGGTCGGCTCGCGCCCGATGCCCACCACGTCTACTACTCCTCAGCCGCTGCATTGCTCGGCAGCCCCGGCCAGGGCAACTACGCGGCCGCCAACACGTTCCTCGACGCGTTGGCCGTGCACCGTGCGCTGCGCGGTCACCGGTCGACGTCGATCGCGTGGGGCTGGTGGGCGCCGCCGAGCGGTCGCACCAGCGGGCTGGGTCACGCGGATCGGGCACGGCTGACGCGTGCGGGCGCGGTGCCGATGACCGCGAGCACCGCGCTCGCGCTCTACGACGCGGCCCTCGCCGCCGACCGGCCGCTGGTGCTGGCGGCGAGGATGCGCGCGTCGCGACTGCGTGAGCAGGCCGATTCGGGGATGCTGCAACCGCTGTGGCGTGGACTGATCAAGCCCACCGCCCGACGCCGGGAACTCGTGGCGGCCACGGAGGACGGCGGTCCCGCCGGGCCGAACCTGGTGGAGCGGCTCGCCGCGCTCCCGGCCCCCGAGCGCCTCACCGCCGTCCTGGACCTCGTGCGCACGCACACCGCGACCGTGCTCGGGCATCAGGACCCCGCGTCGATCCACGCGGACCGCGCGTTCAAGGACCTCGGGTTCGACTCCCTCACCGCCGTCGAGTTCCGGAATCGGCTCTCCGCGGCGACCGGGATGCGGCTGACGGCGACGCTCGTCTTCGACTACCCGACGCCGGGCACCCTCGCCCGCCATCTCGACGCCGAGCTGGCCCCGGCGGCAGCGGCGGAGGAACCCGGGACCGAGGACGCGGCTCCCGTCGCTGCGCTGTTGGACGCGGCGACGACCGAGGACCTGTTCCGCTTCATCGACAACGAACTCGGCCGCGGCGCCGGGCAGGAGGGCTGACCCGATGACGGAGGATCAGACGAAACTCGTCGACTACCTCAAGTGGGTCACCGCCGACCTGCACCGGACCCGCGAGCAGCTGACCCAGGCCGAGGACCGGCTGCACGAGCCGATCGCGATCGTCGGCATGGCGTGCCGCTTCCCCGGAGGGGTCGACTCGCCGGAGGCACTGTGGCGGCTGCTGGAGCGGGGTGCCGACGCGATCGGCCCGATGCCCGCCGACCGCGGTTGGGACCTGGACGCGCTCTACGATCCGGACCCTGACAACCCCGGCACCACCTACGTGCGCGAGGGCGGGTTCCTCGCCGACGTGTCGGGCTTCGACGCCGAGTTCTTCGGCATCTCGCCGCGTGAGGCGCTGGCCATGGATCCGCAGCAGCGCCTCCTCCTCGAGGTCGCCTGGGAGACCCTCGAGCACGCCGGCCTCGACACGCAGGCCCTGCGCGGCAGCCGGACCGGCGTCTTCGTGGGCGCTGCCTCCTCGGAGTACGTGCCGATGCTGGCGCGTCCGCCGCGCGAGATCGAGGGGCACGCGCTGACCGGCAACTCCCTCAGCATCGTGTCGGGGCGCATCTCGTATGTCTTCGGGTTCGAAGGTCCCGCGGTCACCATCGACACTGCCTGCTCGTCCTCGCTGGTCGCCCTGCATCTGGCCGTGCAGGCGCTGCGCGCGGGGGAGTGCTCGCTCGCGCTCGCCGGCGGCGCGACGGTGATGGCCGCGCCGACCGCGTTCGTGGAGATGAGCCGCCAGCGCGCGCTCTCGAGCGACGGCCGCTGCAAGGCCTTCGGCGCGGGAGCCGACGGCTTCGGGCCGGCCGAGGGGGTCGGGCTGCTCGCGGTCGAGCGGCTCTCCGACGCCCAGCGGCTCGGGCACCGGATCCTCGCGGTGGTGCGCGGCACAGCGGTCAACCAGGACGGCGCGAGCAACGGCCTGACCGCGCCGAACGGCCCCTCGCAGCAGCGGGTCATCAAGCAGGGCCTGGCCGACGCGCGGGTAGCGGCCGACGAGGTCGACGTCATCGAGGCGCACGGCACCGGCACCGCGCTCGGCGACCCGATCGAGGCGCAGGCCCTGCTCGCCACGTACTGCCAGGACCGCCCCGCCGACCGACCGCTGCTGCTCGGCTCGGTGAAGTCGAACCTCGGGCACACCCAGGCGGCGGCGGGCGTCGCCGGAATCATCAAGTCCGTGCTGGCGATGCGGCACGGCGTGCTCCCCAAGACGCTGCACGCCGACGAGCCCTCCGAGCACATCGACTGGAGCAGCGGTCTGCTCAAGGTCCTCAGCGAGCCGGTGGACTGGCCGCGGCGCTCGAGTCATCCGCGGCGCGCGGCGGTGTCCTCCTTCGGCATCTCGGGGACGAACGCGCACGTCATCCTGGAGCAGGCTCCCGATCCCGCCGTCGAAGCGCCGCACACGCCGGACGACCCCGGCCTGGTCTGCTGGCCGCTCTCCGCGGCCACGCCCGCCGGACTCCGGTCCGCCGCCGCCCGGCTCGACGATTACCTCGAGACGCATCCCGGTGCCGACCGCCGCGCCGTCGCCGCGACGCTGGCGCGCCGGACCGCGCTCCCGCACGGCGCGGTCGTCCTCGGCGAGGACCCGGCGGCCCTGCGCGGCGGACTCAGCGCCCTGGCACGCGGCGCGACCGACCCGGCGCTCGTCACCGGGAGCAGCGAGGGCGCGGGCAGGCTGGCGTTCCTCTTCTCCGGCCAGGGCGCGCAGCGGCCCGGCATGGCGAAGGAGCTCTACCAGACCTCTGCGATCTTCGCCGCGGCCCTCGACGAGGTCTGCGCCGAGTTCGATCGGCACCTGGAAGGCGGCCGCTCGCTGCGCGACGTGATCTTCGCCGACGAAGGCACTCCCGACGCCGAGCTGCTGAATCAGACGGCTTACACGCAGCCCGCGCTGTTCGCCGTCGAGAGCGCGCTCTTCCGCTTCGCACAATCCCGGGGCCTGCGGCCGGATCTGCTGCTCGGGCACTCGATCGGCGAGCTGGCGGCCGCGTACGCCGCCGGAGTATTCTCGCTCGCCGACGCCTGCAAGCTGGTCGCCGCGCGCGGGCGGCTGATGCAGGCGCTGCCCGGGGGCGGCGCGATGGTCTCGCTGCAGGCCGGCGAGGACGAGGTGCTGCCGACGCTCGCGGGCGCCGAGGGCGCGGTGGGTATCGCCGCGGTCAACGGTCCGCGCGCCACGGTGATCTCCGGTGCCGAGGACGCGGTGACGGCGATCGCCGACTTGTGGTCCGGGGAGCGGGGCCGGAAGACCAAGCGGCTGGCCGTGTCGCACGCGTTCCACTCGCCGCTCATGGACCCGATGCTCGACGACTTCCGCCGCGTCGCGCAGCAGGTCGCGTACGCTCCCCCCGCTATCCCGATCGTCTCGAACGTGACCGGCGAGATCGCCCGCGCCGACGAACTGGCCGAGCCCGACTACTGGGTGCGGCACATCCGGCAGGCCGTCAGGTTCCGGGACGGGATGGCGCGGCTCGCCGAGCAGGGAGTGCGCCTGGTCCTGGAACTCGGCCCGACGGGCTCGCTCTCCGCGATGGGCCGGGACTGCCTGGACGAGCTCGACACGACGACGCGGCACGTGCTGGTGCCTCTTCTGCGCAAGGACCGGTCCGAGGCCGAGACGGCGGCCGCCGCGTTCGCCCAGGCGTGGACCGAGGGATTCGCCGAGGCCGAGCGCGCGCTCGGGATCCCGGACGGCCCGACGATCGACCTGCCGTGCTACCCCTTCCAGCGCACGCGCTACTGGCTCGCCGCGAACCCGGCGACCGACGCGGCGGCGCTCGGCGCGGACGCGGCCGACCATCCGCTGCTCGGGCTCGTCGTCGAGCAGGCGAGCGGCGACCGCGTGGTCCTGTCCGGCGTGCTCGCGCGCCAGGCGCAGCCCTGGCTCGGCGACCACCTCCAGGGCGGCGTGCCGATGCTGCCCGCCGCGGCGTTCGTCGAGCTGGCCGTGCGCGCGGGCGACGAGGTCGGGGCCGGCCGGGTGGCCGAGCTGACGGTCGAGGCCGCGCTGCCGCTGGCCGGTCCGGTCCGGCTGCAGGTGCTGGTCGGGGCGGCGGACGAGGACGGCCGTCGCACGGTGGACGTCTTCGCCCGACCGACCGGCGACGAGGCCGGGACCGGCTGGCGGCGGCACGCCGGCGGCCTGCTCGAACCCCCGGCCGAGCAGCGGCGCGGCGGCACCGG
>DASTAE010000284.1:0-18978 GCA_035712985.1 Actinospica sp. | reverse complement strand
CATCCAGATCAAGTTCACCGAGGCCGCGGGCGGTGACGCCGAGCTGTCGAAGCTGCTGACGGCGGGCAAGGCGAAGGACATGCCGGACATCGCGCAGATCGAGTACCAGTCGCTGCCGACGATGGTCTCGAACAACTACCTGGCCGACATCTCCTCGTACGACAACAGCCTCAAGAGCGACTACCCCTCGGGGCTGTGGAGCCAGGTGAGCCTCGGGACGAGCGCCCTGTACGGCGTGCCGCAGGACGCGGCGCCGCTGGCGTTCTTCTACCGCACCGACATCTTCAAGAAGTACAACCTCGCGGTGCCGACGACCTGGGCCCAGTACGCCACCGAGGCCGCGGCGCTGCACAAGGCCGCCCCGGGCGTCTACATGGGCGACACCGTCGGCACCGACGCCGGCCTGTTCGCCGGTCTGACGCAGCAGGCGGGCGCGCAGTGGTGGTCCGCCTCCGGCAGCAGCTGGTCGGTCGGCATCGACTCGGCCGCCTCGCAGAAGGTGGCGTCGTTCTGGGGCGGGCTCGTCCAGTCCGGGGCGATCGACTCGCAGACCGCGTGGACCGCGAGCTGGGACAAGTCCTTCTCCTCGGGCGAGTACGCGAGCTGGATCTCCGCGGTGTGGGCGCCGGGCGACCTGTCCTCCTCGGCCGCGAACACCTCGGGCGACTGGGCCATGGCCGAACTGCCGCAGTGGACCGCCGGCCAGCACGTCTCCGGCGCCTGGGGCGGCTCGGCCACCTCGGTGACCGCCGACTCCAAGTACCCGCAGCAGGCCGCGCAGTTCATCGCCTGGCTCAACCAGAGCGCGCAGGGCACCTCGCTGCTGGCCAGTGACGGCTCGGTGTACCCGGCCTCGCTGACCGCGGAGTCCAGCTCCGCGCTGCCCGCGCAGACCTTCATGAACCAGTCCGACTTCTACACGCTGGCCAAGCAGTACTCCTCGCAGGTCGTCGCCGCGACCTGGGGCCCGGACGTCCCGGTCGCCTACAGCAAGTTCAGCGACGCCTTCGCCAGCACGGTCAAGACCTCCAGCGGCTACCTCGCGGGCCTGACCGCGATGCAGGCGGCCGTGGTCGCCGACATGAAGAGCACCGGGTTCACGGTCTCCGGCTCATGACGACCGCCACCTCCGTGCACGAGCCCGCCGCGTCCCTCTCCGGGGCGCGGCGGGTCCGCCCGCGCCGCGGCGAGAGCTGGAACCCGGCCCCGCGGCGCACCCCGTACACCTTCGTCGCCCCGGCCGTGCTGCTGTTCGTGGCCGTCTTCCTGGTGCCGCTCGGCTACACGGTCTACCTGAGCACGCAGAAGACGCAGGTATCCGGGCTCGGCCTCGGCGCCGGGGCGCGCAAGCAGGTCTCGGCCGGACTCGCCAACTACGGCACCGTGTTCGGCGACGGCGAGTTCTGGCAGAGCGTGCTGCGCGCGGTGATCTACGGCTGCGTCCTGATCCCGGTCATGCTGGGCCTGGCCACGCTGTTCGCGCTGGTCCTGGACGCGCAGCGGGTGCGCTTCCAGCGCTTCGGCCGGCTCGCGATCTTCCTGCCCTACGCGGTGCCCACCCTGATCGGCTCGATGATCTGGGGCATGATGTACCTCCCCGCGTTCTCGCCGATCAATTCGACGCTGCACGCGCTGTTCGGGGTGCAGGGGATCAACTTCTTCGGACAGCGCATCGTGTTCCTGTCCGTGGCGAACATCGGCGTCTGGGGCGGCACCGGCTTCAACATGATGGTGCTGTACACGTCGCTGCGCTCGCTTCCGCAGGAGGCGTACGAGGCGGCCCGTCTGGACGGCGCCAACGAGCGGCAGATCGCACTCCGGATCAAGCTGCCGATGATCCGCCCGGCCGTGATCATGACCGCGATCTTCTCCACGATCGCGACGCTGCAGGTGTTCAACGAGCCCTACGCGATGCACCAGATCGCCTACGGCGGCGTCTCGACCACCTGGACCCCGCTGATGACCGTGTACCGCGACACGTACACCGCGAACAACGTCTACCTCGGCGCCGCCGAGTCGATCGTCATCGCGGTGATGATGTTCGCCCTCTCCGCCGGCGTCCTGCGGATCACCAACCGCCAGATCTTCGGAGGCGAGGCCCGATGAGTGTCCTGACCACGGCCGCGCAGGGCATGGCCCCGGGCCGCAGGCGGCGCACCTCGATCGTGCCGACCGCCGTACTGGTGCTCGGCATCTTCTACGCGCTGCTGCCGATCGTCTGGGTGCTGATCGCCTCGACGAAGACGAACACGGAGCTCGACTCGTACGCCGCGTTCCGGCCCGGCGGCTCGTTCCTGACCAACCTCGGCAACCTGACCTCGTATCAGGGCGGCGTCTTCTGGACCTGGATGCTGAACACGGCGCTCTACGCGGGCGGCGGCGCGATCCTCTCGGCGATCGTCTCCGCGCTGGCCGGGTACGGGTTCTCGAAGTACCGCTTCCGCGCCAAGGGCTTCCTGTTCACGATGATCCTGGTCGGCATGCTGGTGCCCGCGGTCGTCCTGGCGATCCCGCAGTACCTGCTCGTCGCCAAGATCGGACTCGCGGACACCTACTGGGCCGTGCTGATCCCCTCGATCATCTCGCCCTACGGCATCTACCTGGCCCGCCTCTACGCCGGCGCCTCGGTCCCGGACGAGATCATCGAGGCCGCGCGGATGGACGGATCGAGCGAGTGGCGCACCTTCCTGCGCATCGGGATCCCGATGATGACGCCGGGCCTGGTGACGATCTTCCTGTTCCAGTTCGTCGCCATCTGGAACAACTTCCTGCTGCCCTGGCTGATGCTGAGCAGCGAGAACAAGTACCCGCTCACGGTGGGCCTGTTCACGCTGCTGGACGCGGGCACCTCGCAGCCCGCGCTCTACAGCCTGGTGCTGATCGGCGCGCTGCTGTCCATCCTGCCGCTGATCGTCCTGTTCTTCCTGCTGCAGCGTTTCTGGCGGGTCGATCTGGGCGCCGGATCGGTAAAGTGAGCCGGAATACCGGCCCGTCGAGGATGGGGGAGCGGGGAGTGGTACTGGACAACGGACGAAGGCGCCCGACGATCGAGGACGTGGCCGCGGCCGCCGGGGTGTCCCGGGGGACGGTCTCGCGCGTGCTCAACGGCGGTGTGAACGTCTCCCCGACCGCGCTCGCCGCCGTCAACAAGGCGATAAAGCAGACCGGCTACGTGGTCAACACGCACGCCCGGTCGCTGGTCACCCAGCGGTCGGGCTCGGTGGCCTTCATCCTGTCCGAGCCGCAGGAGAAGTTCTTCGAGGACCCGAACTTCCAGGTCCTGCTGCGCGGCTGCACGCAGGCGCTGGCCGAGTACGACATGCCGCTGCTGCTGTCCATCGCGGACAGCGAGCAGGACCGCGAGCGGGTGGTCCGCTTCATCTCCGGCGGCCATATCGACGGAGCGCTGCTGGTCTCCACGCACGCGGGCAACCCGGTGGTCAGCCGGCTCGCCTCGCTCGGCATCCCGGCGGTGGCCTGCGGACTGCCGATCGGGCACGAGTCCGACCTGGCGTACGTCGCGGTCAACGAGGCCGAGGGCGGCCGGCTCGCCACGGCGCACCTGGCCCGGCTCGGCCGCCGCCGGATCGCGACCGTGACCGGGCCGCTGGACACGCCCGGCGGCCGGGACCGGCTCAAGGGCTACAAGGAGGGCCTCGAGGCGGCCGGTCTTCCGCTGGACCAGAAGCTGATCGCGCACGGCGACTACACCCGGGTGTCCGGGCAGCTGGCGATGGAGAGGCTGCTGAAGCAGGATCCGGATCTGGACGCGGTGTTCGTGGCCTCTGACCTGATGGCGCTCGGCGCGATGGACGCGCTCGCCCGGGTCGGCCGCTCGGTGCCGGGGGACGTGGCCGTGGTCGGCTTCGACGACTCGCCCTCGGCGGTGTCCGCGCGGCCCGCGCTGACCACCGTGCGCCAGCCCTTCAAGCGGATCTGCGAGGAGATGGTCCGGCTGCTGCTCGCGCTGCTCGACGGCCAGGAACCCGCCGCGGTGATACTCCCGGCCGAGCTCGTCGTGCGGGAGTCGGCCTGACCAGGCCGGTATGATCCGGCGGATGAACGAGCTGCACATCCCGGTGATGCTGGCCGAGTGCGTGGAGGCGCTGGACGCCGCCGACGCGGTCGAGGACGCGGTCCTGGTGGACTGCACCCTCGGCCTCGGCGGGCACAGCGAGGCGCTGCTCACCCGGTACCCGAGGGCCCGGCTGCTGGGCCTTGACCGGGACCCGGAGGCGCTGGCGCGGTCCCGGGAGCGGCTGGCCCCGTTCGGCGAGCGCTTCGAGGCCGTGCACGCGGTGTACGACGAGCTGCCCGACGTGCTCGCGGCCCGGGGGATCAAGCGGATCCACGGGGTGCTTTTCGACCTCGGCGTCTCCTCGATGCAGCTGGACATGCGCGAGCGCGGATTCGCGTACGCATATGACGCCCCGTTGGACATGCGGATGGACCAGACCGCGCCGCTGACCGCGCACGAGGTCGTGAACACCTACTCGGTCGAGGATCTGACCCGCGTCCTGCGCGACTACGGCGAGGAGCGCTTCGCGCGGCGGGTGGCCCAGGCGATCGCGGCGCGGCGGGCCAAGGCGCCGATCGAGCGGACCGGCGAGCTCGCGGAGCTGGTGCGCGAGTCCATCCCCGCGGCCACCCGGCGCACCGGAGGCCACCCGGCCAAGCGCGCCTTCCAGGGGCTGCGGATCGAGGTGAACGGCGAGCTCGAGGTGCTCAGCCGGGCGATCCCGCGCGCGGTGGACGCGCTGGCCGTGGGCGGCCGGATCGCGGTGCTCTCGTACCACTCGCTCGAGGACCGCTGGGTCAAGCGGGTCCTCGCGGCCGGGGCCGAGTCCACCGCGCCGCGCGGGCTTCCGGTCGCGCCGCCCGGGACCGAGCCGATCCTGCGGCTGCTGACACGCGGCGCGCAGGAGCCGACCGAATCCGAGGTCGAAGCCAATCCGCGGGCGGCGTCGGCCAAGTTCCGGGCCGCCGAACGCGTGCGTACGGGATCGGTCCAGGCGCGGCTGCGGTCCTGACCTTCCGTCACATCTCAGACTCGTGCGGAATACTGGCCGTCATGGCCGACCGACCCGCGCAGCGCACCCCTAGGAGAGACCGAGGAACGGGGGCCGGACCACGGCTGGCCGTGATCGAGGGATTCGCGGGGCGCCGGTCGGCGATCCCCTTCGCGCTGCTGGTGCTCGGCGTGCTCGGGGCGGGCCTGGTCGTGCTGCTGATGCTGAACACGGCGATGGACGACAACTCCGTGCAGATCCAGCAGGCCCAGCAGAAGCAGGCCGCGCTGACCGACAGCGAGCAGCAGCTCGCGCAGACCCTCGCCGGGCTCGGCGCGCCCTCCAGCCTGGCCTCGCAGGCCGCCGCGCAGGGCCTGGTGCCCAATCCGCAGCCGGCCTTCCTGAACCCGACGACGGGAGCGGTGCTGGGCAGCGCCTCGCCCGCGCCGACGCCGAGTCCGACCCCCACGCCGACCCCGACGGCGAGCGCCACCCCCACCTCCGGCGCGACGCCGACCACGTCCGCGACGCCGACGTCCGCGACGCCGACCGCGACCTCGACGGGCGCCGCGCGTCCGACCGTGAGCCCGAGCCCCAGCGGGAGCCACGCATGACCCAGCCGCCTCCCCGCCCGACCGCCGTCCCGAACCCGCGGCCCGTCCCCACGCTGCGCCTGGGCCGGCCGAAGCGGCGGCTGCGGACCGGGATGTTCGCCCTCGCCTTCGTCTTCTCGCTCTACGGCGGCCGGCTCGTGCAGCTGCAGGTGACCGACGCCGGGGGCTACGCCGCGAAGGCCGCCGCCGACCGGACCGCCGACGTCACCCTCTACGCGACGCGCGGATCGATACTGGACGCCTCGGGCCAGCCGATCGCCGAGTCCGTGGACGCGGTCGACGTCATCGCGGACCCGCTCGTCATCGCGCAGCAGAAGCAGGACCCGTCGGTCTACGCCTCGAAGCTCGCCGCGTACCTCGGCAATCCCCCCGGCAGCGCGGACGTCTCCGCGCTGCGGAAGAAGCTGGCGAACTCGAGCTCGCAGTACGCCGTGCTCGCGAAGCAGGTCACGCCGACGGTCTGGAAGCAGATCAAGGCGCTCGGCCTCGTCGGCCTGACCGGAAACCAGGACCCGAAGACCGTCTATCCGCAGGGAGCCATCGCGCCGAACGTCGTCGGCCTGGTGAACTCGGTCGGCGAGGGCAGTTCGGGCATGGAATCCGCGTACAACTCGCTGCTGTCCGGCACGAACGGCAAGATCTCCTATCAGGCCGCGTACGGCTACGAGATCCCGACCACCGGCATCAACGAGCAGGCCGCGGTCAACGGGACCTCGGTCGAGACCACGATCGACAGCCGGATCCAGTACGCCGCGCAGCAGGCGATCAACCAGGAGGTCGCCTCGACCCAGGCGGACCTCGGCACCGTCGTGGTGATGGATCCGCGCAGCGGCGCGATCCTGGCGCTGGCCACCTCGCAGACCTATGACCCTAACAATCCGGGAACGGCGACCAGCGAGCAGCTCGGCGACGACGCGCTCTCCGACGTGTTCGAGCCGGGTTCGGTGGCCAAGGTCGTCACGATGTCCGCGGAGATTCAACAAGGCGTCACCAACCCGCTGACCAAGGTGGTCGTGCCGCCGACGCTCAACACCGGCGACGGCTACGTGGTGCACGACGACAACCTGCACGGCACCGAGCACCTGACGCTGAACGGCATTCTGGCCGAATCCAGCAACATCGGCACCAACCTGACGTCCCTGCAGCTGGCACCGAACAATATGGCCGAGCGCAACGCCATACTGTACGACTATTTCTCCGCTTTCGGACTGGGCCGCGTCTCCGGTCTCGGTCTGCCCGGGGAATCCCCCGGCATCCTCGCGCCGGCCGCGGACTGGAACCATTCGCAGCAGTACACCGTCGCATTCGGCCAGGGACTCTCGGTGAACGCGGTCCAGGCGACCAGTGTTTACGCGACGATCGCGAATGAGGGAGTGCGGGTCACCCCGACTCTGGTCAAGGGATATGTGGACGGCGGCGGGAAATTCACCGCGGCCGCCACCCCGGCGCGCACCCAGGTCGTCTCCGCGTCCACGGCGAAGCAGGTTTCCGAGATGATGGAATCCGTCGTCTCGGATGCCGGTACCGGTACGTCGGCGCAGATCGCGGGCTACCGGGTGGCCGGCAAGACCGGTACCGCGAACCGCTACGTGGCCAGCTGCAAGGGTTACTGCGGGCACACCGCGTCCTTCATCGGATACGCGCCCGCCGACAATCCGCAGTTGGTGATGGGGGTCTTCGTGGAAGGCCCGAAGGGCGCCAACTATTTCGGCGGTTCGGTCTCCGCGCCGGTCTTCCAGAAAGTGATGTCCTACGCATTGCAAGAGCAGGGAGTCGCGCCGACCGGAACGAAATCGCCGGATCTGCCGATCACCTGGTAGCCGGTTGGTCATAGAACGGTAACCACTCGCTCTGTCACGCCCCGCGCGGCGCGGGGCGTGGCACGCGTGGGGCTCATTAAGCGGTAGCCTGCCGACGTGCCCAAGCCGCTCAGTCCCGAAACCTCCCCCGTGTCGCAGATCGACCCCCGTCCGCGCGCCCTCCCGGCCCGGCCGCTGGGCGAACTGCTCGCCTCGGTCGAGCAGGCGCGGATCCTGGGGCCCGAGGCGAACCGCGCGGTGGCGGTGAGCGGATTCACCATGGATTCGCGCGCGGTGCGGCCCGGCGACCTGTACGCGGCGGTGCCCGGGGCCTCGGTGCACGGGGCCCAGTTCGCGGCCGACGCGGCCCGGCTCGGCGCCGTCGCGGTGCTGACCGACGAGCAGGGCGCCAAGACCGCGGTCGACTCGGGGCTGCCGCTGGTGGTCGTGCCCGAGGTGCGCCCGGTGCTCGGCCGGATCGGCGCCGAGCTCTACGGCCACCCGGCCGACGCGATGACGATGCTCGGCATCACCGGCACCAACGGCAAGACGACCACGAGCTTCCTGATGGAGGGCGGGCTGCGCGCGGCGGGCCTGCACTCCGGGATCATCGGCACCACCGGGACCCGGGTCGGCGACCTCGCGGTCAAGTCCGCGCGCACCACGCCCGAGGCGCCCGACCTGCAGGCGCTGCTCGAGGCGATGCGCCGCGACCGCGTCGAGGCCGTCGCGATGGAGGTCTCCAGCCACGCGCTGGCGTACGGGCGCACCGCGGGCATCCGGTACAGGGTCGCGGCCTTCACCAACCTGACGCAGGACCACCTGGACTTCCACGCCGACTTCGAGGACTACTTCGAGGCCAAGGCCAAGCTCTTCACGCCCGGATACACCGAGCTCGCGGTGGTGAACACCGACGACCGCTACGGCGTGCGCATCGCCGAGCGCGCCGCGTCGCTCGGCGTGCCGGTGTGGACAATCTCACCTTCCGGCTCCGCCGACGCGGACTGGCGCGCGGAGAACGTCGAACTCGGCCCGGACGGCTCGAGCTTCGACCTCGTCGGCCCGGACGGGACCCGCCGCCGCGCCGGGGTGCGGTTGCCCGGGGACTTCAACGTCGCCAATGCCTTGACGGCCGTGGTCAGCCTGATCGGCGCCGGGGTGGACGCCGACCAGGCCGTCGCGGGGGTCGCCGCGGTGGCCGGGGTGCGCGGCCGGATCCAGCCGATCGAGGCCGGCCAGCCGTTCCTCGCGATCGTGGACTACGCGCACACGCCGGACGCCATCAGCACCCTGCTCGCTTCCTTGCGGCCGGTGACGCGGGGCCGGCTGCGGATTGTCGTAGGCTGCGGGGGCGACCGCGACCGGGCGAAGCGGCCCCTGATGGGCGCGGCCGCCGCCCGGGGCGCCGACGAGGTCGTCCTGACGAACGACAACCCCCGCTCCGAGGATCCGCTGCAGATCCTCGCGGCCGCCGAGGCCGGGGCGCGGGAGGCGCTCGCCGCGGGCGCCCGGGCCGAGGTCGAGGTCGTCGCGGACCGCGCCGAGGCCATCGCCCGCGCGGTCGGGCGCAGTGAACCCGGCGACACCGTGGTGGTGGCCGGGAAGGGACACGAACAAGGTCAGGAGATCGCCGGAGTGATCCACCCCTTCGACGACGCGGCGGTTCTGCGCGCCGCGATCCAGCACGCCGCGGGCCGGGACGAGGCCCGCGGGTGATCGCGCTCACGCTCGGCGAGATCGCCGGGATCGTGGACGGAGCACTGACGGCGGGAGCGGACCCCGCGACCGTCGTCTCCGGACCGGCCTTCATCGACTCGCGCAAGGCGACGCCCGCGGGCCTGTTCGCCGCGTTCGACGGCGAGAAGGCGGACGGGCACGACTTCGCGGCCGCGGCGATCGAGGCCGGGGCCGCGGCGATGCTCGGCAGCCGGGACGTCGGCGTGCCCGGGGTGCTCGTCCCGGACGTCGAGGCCGCGCTCGGCCGGCTGGCCCGCGAGCTGCTGCGCCGCCTGCCGGACACCACGGTGATCGCGCTGACCGGCTCCTCCGGCAAGACCTCCACCAAGGACCTGCTCGGCCAGGTGCTCTCCGCGCACGCGCCGACGGTGTTCACCGAGGGCTCGTTCAACAACGAGATCGGCCTGCCGCTGACCGTGCTGCGCGCCGACGAGGACACCCGCTTCCTGCTGCTGGAGATGGGCGCGCGCGGCGTCGGCCACATCAAGCAGCTGTGCGAGCTCGCGCCGCCGAAGGTGGGCCTGGTGCTCAACATCGGCACCGCGCACGTCGGCGAGTTCGGCTCCAAGGAGATAACGGCGACGGCCAAGGGCGAGCTGATCGAGGCTCTGCCCAAGGACGGCCTCGCGGTGCTCAACGCGGACGACGAGTACGTCGCGCGGATGGCCGAGCGCTCCGACGCGCCGGTGCTGTGGTTCGGCGAGCAGTCCTCGGCCCGGGTGCGGGCGACGGACATCGACGTGGACGGCAACGGCTGCGCCGGATTCACCCTCGGCGCGGACGGCGTCGAGGCGCCGGTGCGCCTGCGCTTCGTCGGCGAGCACATGGTGGCGAACGCCGTGGCCGCCGCGGCCGTGTGCGTGGGTGTCGGCATGACGGTGCCCGAGATCGCGCGGGCGATCGACGCGGCCGAACCGCTGAGCGGCGGCCGGATGAGCGTCACGCACCGCGCCGACGGCGTCATCGTGATCGACGACGCCTACAACGCCAACCCGGAATCGATGCGCGCCGGGCTCAAGGCCCTGGTCACGCTCGCCCGCTCGCGCCCCGAGGGCCGCTCCTGGGCGGTGCTCGGGCAGATGGCCGAGCTCGGCGACAGCACGGTCGAGGCGCACGACGCGCTCGGCCGGCTCGCGGTGCGGCTGCGCGTCGACCGGCTGCTCGCCGTGGGCCCCGAGGCCCGCATGATCCACGCGGGCGCGATGCACGAAGGCTCCGGCGGACAGGAGTCCGCGACCGTGGCCGATCCGGACGAGGCGATCGCCGTGCTGCGCGCGCAGCTGCGCCCCGGCGACGTCGTCCTGGTGAAGGCCTCCAACTCCGTCGGCCTGCGGCGGGTGGCCCGTGCCCTGCTGGAGGACGCACGATGATGAGAGCGGTTCTGTACGCCAGCGTGATCGCGCTGGTGTGCTCGCTGATCGGCACGCCGATGGCGGTCAAGTTCTTCGCCCGGCGCGGCTACGGCCAGGAGATCCGCGAGGACGGCCCGCAGACCCACCAGGTCAAGCGCGGCACGCCCACCATGGGCGGCACGGTCATCGTGCTGTCCACGCTCTTCGCGTACTTCGTCACCAAGCTGGCCACCGGCAAGTGGCCGACGGACTCGGCGCTGCTGGTGCTGTTCCTGATGACCGGCCTCGGCGCCGTCGGCTTCGTGGACGACTTCATCAAGATCTTCAAGCAGCGCTCGCTCGGCCTGCGCGCCAAGGCGAAGCTGGTCGGCCAGTCGGTCGTGACGATCGCGTTCGCGGTGCTGGCCCTGCACTTCCCGAACTCGATGGGGCTGACCCCGGGGAGCGACCACGTCTCGTTCCTCTACGACATCGGCTGGCTCGGCCTCGGCCCGGTGATCTTCGTGGTCTTCGCCTACCTGCTGATCGCGGGCTGGTCGAACGCGGTGAACCTGACGGACGGCCTGGACGGCCTGGCCACCGGCGCCTCGGTGATGGCCTTCTCCGCGTACGTCGTGATCGGCGTGTGGCAGTACGGCCAGAGCTGCGGCTCCTCGCCGAGCAAGGGCTGCTACGAGGTGCGCGACCCGCTGGACCTCGCGATCGTCGCCGCGTCGCTGATGGGCGCGTGCTTCGGATTCCTGTGGTGGAACGCGGCCCCGGCGAAGATCTACATGGGCGACACCGGTTCGCTCGCGCTCGGCGGCGCCTTCGCGGGCCTCGCGATCTGCTCGCGCACCGAGCTGCTCGCCGTGATCATCGGCGGCCTGTTCCTGCTGGAGATGTTCTCGGTCATCATCCAGGTCGGATACTTCAAGGCCAGCAAGGGCAAACGCGTCTTCAAGATGGCGCCCCTGCACCATCACTTCGAGATGATGGGCTGGCCCGAGGTCAACGTGGTGATCAGATTCTGGATCATCGCGGGATTGTGCGTGGCGCTGAGCCTGGGCGTGTTCTACGGCGGATTCGCGGCGACAAAATGACGAACGAGAGCGCGGAGGACATCGACTGGCGCGAGCCGGATCCGTACGGCATCGCCTCGGTTCCGTGGGAGGGCCTGCGGGTCTGCGTGGTCGGCGCGCGGGTGGTCGGCATCTCGGCGGCGTACGCGCTGCTCGACCTCGGCGCGCAGGTCCTGCTCTGCGACCGCTACGACGACGCCGAGACCGCCGAGCGGTCCGCGCCGGTGGCCGAGCGCGGCGCGACGCTGCGCCTCGGCGACGACAAGACGCTGCCCCCGGAGACCGAGCTGCTGGTCGTCGTCCCCGGCATCCCGCCGAACGCGCCGATCGTGGCCGCCGCCCGCGAGGCCGGCATCCCGGTCTGGGGCGACGCCGAGCTCGCCTGGCGACTGCGCAAGCCGCTGCCGGACGGCACCTTCGCCCCCTGGCTCGGACTGACCGGCACCAATGGCAAGACCACGGCAGTGCGGATGCTCGCCGCGATGCTGGAGGCCGCCGGAAAGCGCGCGGTCGCCTGCGGGAACGTCGGATTCCCGCTGGTGGACGCGGTGCTCGCGCAGGACCCGTACGAGGTCCTGGCGATCGAGCTGTCCAGCTACCAGCTCTACTGGTCCGAGTCGCTGAGCCTGCTCGCGGCGGCGGTGCTGAACATCGCGCCGGACCACCTCGACTGGCACGGCTCGATGGACGAGTACATCAAGGCCAAGGCTAAGATCTACGAGCGCTGCCAGATCGCGTGCGTCTACAACGTCGCCGACAAGGTGACCGAGCACATGGTCGAGGAGGCGGACGTCGTCGAGGGCTGCCGCGCCATCGGCTTCACGCTCGGCGCCCCCGGCCTGTCGATGCTCGGCGTCGTGGACGGCATCCTCGCCGACCGCGCGTTCATCGAGACGCGCCGCACCGCGGCCGCCGAACTCGGCACCGTCTACGACGTCGAGCCGCACGCCCCGCACAACATCGCCAACGCGCTGGCCGCCGGGGCGCTGGCCCGCGCGTACGGCGTGCCGGTCGAGGCGGTGCGCGACGGCCTGCGCGACTTCCGTCCGGACCCGCACCGCATCGAGTTCGTCGCGGTGCTCGACGGCGCGGACTACGTGGACGACTCGAAGGCCACGAACACGCACGCGGCCGCCGCGTCGCTCGCCTCCTACGAGCACATCGTGTGGATCGCGGGCGGCCTGGCCAAGGGCGCGCGGTTCGAGGACCTCGTCGAGCGCTCGGCGAAGCGGCTGCGCGGCGTCGTGCTGCTCGGCCAGGACCGCGCCGTGATCGCCGAGGCGTTGCGGGAGAAGGCCCCCGGCGTCCCGGTGCGCGACATCGGCGGCGCCGACACCGGTCTCGACGCCGAGGCGGCCATCGACCTCGTCCTCGACGCGGCGGCCGAGCTGGCGCAGCAGGGCGACACCGTCCTGCTGGCCCCGGCCTGCGCCTCGATGGACCTGTTCGCGTCCTACAACCAGCGCGGCGAGATGTTCGCGGCCGCCGTGAAGGCGCGCAAGGCCGCTCAGAGCTGATCAGGGCTCAGGGTTTACCGTGGTGCCATGGAGGGGATCCGGTACCGCACGGGACTGACTCGCGTGGTGGTGGATCGCGAGGGGATCGCGGTCCACCGCTTCTGGCGCGGGTCGATAGCACTGCCCTGGGAGCTGATCAGCAGGGTCGGTGTCGCGAAATGGCCGTGGAGCAACGAGTGGGCGGTCCACGTCGAGCTCGTCGACGGGCACCGGTCCACGCTGCCGGCACCGGCCGGAAATCCGGATCCGTATGACGCGGCCCTGCGTCGCGCGGAGTACGAGATACGCCGGTTCCAGATCGAGGCGGACGCCGCGCGGGCCGCGGGCGAACCGAAGGACGAGGTTCCGGCCGAGTACCGGGCCGTCGCGGCGGGTCGGCTGGCGTACTCCGGCGGGGCGCGGCGCAACGGGGCGCTGCTGGCGATGATCGCCGCTCTCGGGCTGCTCGGTCTGCTGGTGATGGGCGTGAGCGTGCGCAACGAGTTCGGGTCGCTGAGCCCCGCGTTCACGCCGCAGCCGTGCTCGGCGAGCGCGGCCGGATTCGGTGACGCGGACCACGAGTGGTGCTCCGTCGACGGGTACGTGCGCGAGATCGACCATCCGTCGGCCGGCCGCTTGACGCTCTGGCTCGGCGACGCGCCGACGACCGGCCAGGACGCGCAGTCCGGTGCCCTGCCGGCGGACTTCGCGACCGTCGCGCCCGCGCTGAACTCCCTGCACGTGGGGGATCGCGTGCACTACATCGCGGAGAGTGGGATGTCGGTGGAGTCGGTCTCCTTCGCCGGGCAGACCTTCGCCGCGCGGGACTGGACCCTGGCGCCCGAGGGGACGCCGGCCGGGCAGCAGCTCGCGGACCGGGCCGGCTCGATCGCAGCCCTCTGCTGGCTGCTCTTCTTCGGGCTCTGGGCCGCCGATCAGCGCTGTCCGGGCAGACTGCGCCGCGCGCGCTGGGCGCTGCCGGTGCTCGCCGCCCTCTGGCTGGCCGGGATGAGCGGATACGCGACATACGGCTCGGCGATCCCGGCCCCGGCGCCGCATCGGTTCGTCGAGCGCGCCGCGGTGCTCTGCGCCGTCGCCGTCGCGGTCTACGCCGTGGCGCTGACGGCCCGGCGAAGGTTGATGCGCTAACCTCGCGAAGGTCAGGGGCGGTGGAGAGGGCGGCACGAGTATGGGCGTGGTGGTGTGGGCGCGCACCGGTCTTGGACAGGCTCGGCAGTGGCTGCGGCACCCGATGGCGCCCTACTTCATGATCATCGGGGCGACGGCGCTGCTCGTCGGCATCGGCCTGATCGAGGTCTACTCCGCCTCCACGACCAACAACCTCGTCACCGGCAAGCCCGAGCTCGGCACGATCGCCAAGCAGGCGGCCTCGGCGGCGATCGGGGTGCCGCTGCTGATCGTGGCGGCGCGGCTGCCGGTCCGCGTCTACCGGCTGATGGCGTATCCGCTGCTGACCGTCACGCTGCTGCTGCTCGTCGCGGTGCTCGCCTTCGGCCAGGTCTCCACCGGCGGCAACCAGAACTGGCTGGTGCTCGGCCCGCTCACCATCCAGCCGAGCGAGTTCGCCAAGTTCGCGCTGGTGCTCTGGGGCGCCGACCTGCTGGACCGCAAGCAGAAGCGGCTGACCACCTGGGACCACCTGATCGTGCCGCTGCTGCCGATGTCCGGCCTGATCATCGGCCTGGTCATGCTCGGCGGCGACATGGGCACCTCGATGGTCATCGCGGCCATCGCCTTCAGCCTGCTGTTCGTGGTCGGCGCCCCGGCCCGGCTGTTCACCGTGCTCACCGGCGGCGCCGCCGGGCTCGCGACGCTCGCCGTGCTGATCCGGCCGAGCCGGGTGCGCCGGTTCACCGAGTTCCTCTCCAGCTCCGCCGCCGACCCCTCCGGCACCGGCTACCAGGCCGCCCAGGGCTTCAGCGCGCTCTCCTCCGGCGGCTGGTTCGGCGTCGGGCTCGGCGCCAGCCGGGAGAAGTGGGGCCAGCTGCCCGAGGCGCAGACCGACTTCATCTTCGCGATCATCGGCGAGGAGATGGGCCTGTTCGGGGCGCTGGCCGTGCTCGCCCTGTTCGTCGTCGTCGGCTACTCCGGGCTGCGGATAGCGCTGAGCGCCCAGGACGGCTTCATCCGGCTCGCCTCGGCCGCCGTGACCGGCTGGCTGATGGCCCAGACGCTGATCAACCTCGGCGCGGTGCTCGGCGTGCTGCCGATCGCCGGCGTCCCGCTGCCCTTCGTCTCCTACGGCGGCTCCTCGCTGCTGCCCTCGCTGGCCGCGGTCGGCATGCTGCTCTCCTTCGCCCGCACCCAGTACCGGCGCGGCGAGGTCGACGACCTGAGGGAGGACCCCTCCTCCGACGACCCGGCACCCGCTAAGCTCGGCCTGCGCACCCCCAAGGCCCGCGCTCGCGCCGCCGAGAAGTTGGGAAACCCCTCGTGACCGAAGACCCCCCGCTGCACATCGTGCTGGCCGGCGGCGGCTCCGCCGGACACATCGAACCGGCCCTCGCCCTGGCCGACGCCCTGCGCCGGCGCGACGAGCGGACCGAGATCACCTGCCTCGGCACGACCAAGGGCCTGGACACCAAGCTCATTCCGCAGCGCGGCTATCCGCTCGAGCTGATCCCGGCCGTGCCGATGCCGCGCAAGCCGACGATCGACGTGTTCACGGTGCCCTCCCGGCTCGCCGGGACGGTCCGCCGGACGGTCGAGGTGCTGGACAAGGCCGCGGCGGACGTCGTCGTCGGCTTCGGCGGCCACGTCGCGCTGCCCGCCTACTTCGCCGCCCGCCGCCGCTCCGTGCCGATCGTGGTGCACGAGGCGAACGTGCGTCCCGGCCTCGCGAACCGGATCGGCGCGCGGATGACGGACTGGATCGCCACCGGCTCCCCGGACTGCCGGCTCGGCGGGCGCTACCTCGGCATGCCGATGCGGCAGATGATCTCCGGCCTCGACCGCGCCGCGGCGCGCGACGAGGCCCTGGCGCACTTCGGGCTCAAGCCGGACCTGCGGACGCTGCTCGTCTCGGGCGGCTCGCTCGGCGCGCGGCGGCTGAACGAGGTCATCGAGGACGCGGCCGAGCAGTTCTCCGCGGCGGGCGTGCAGATCCTGCACGCGCTCGGCCGGGCCGCCTGGCGCGAGGACGCCGACTTCCCGGTCAGCGGGGCGCCGTACGTGCGGGTGCCCTATCTGGAACGGATGGACCTGGCCTACGCGGCCGCCGACGCGATGCTCTGCCGCGGCGGCATGAACACCTGCTCCGAGCTCGCCGCCGTCGGACTGCCCGCGGTGTACGTGCCGCTCCCGGTCGGCAACGGCGAGCAGCGGCTGAACGCGGCGCCGGTGGTGCGCGCGGGCGGCGGCCTGCTGGTGGAGGACGAGGAACTGACCTCGGCGTGGCTGACGGCGAATCTGCTGCCGTTGCTCGCCGATCGCGAGAAGCTGGACGAGATGGGCAGGGCCGCCGCGGAGTTCGGGCGGCGGGACGGCGACGAGGCTTTGGTGGACCTGGTGTACGAGGCGGTGCGCGGCGGCGTGAGGGCTCCTGCGGGCGAAGTGCGTGAGCGAGCTTGCGAGCTCGCCGTTGAGCACAGGGTGTCCACGAAACTCGCAGCCGAGAGCGGAAGGTCGGAGGCGTGAGCAACATCCACGGTCTCTACCACCAGAGGCTCGACCCGCTGCCCCCGGCCGAGGAGCTCGGCCGGATCCACTTCGTCGGCATCGGCGGCGTCGGCATGGCCCCGGTCGCGCGGGTGGCCCTGGAGCGCGGGCTGCCGGTCTCCGGCAGCGAGATCAAGCGCACGCCGACGGTCGACGAGCTGGAGCGCGACGGCGCCCGGATCTTCATGGGCCAGCGCCCGGAGAACCTGGACGGCGTGGACACCGTCGTCGTGACCACCGGCCTGCGGGCGGACAACGTCGAGGTCCTCGCGGCCAAGGAGCGCGGCCTGCGGGTCGTGCACCGGGCCACGATGCTCGGCGCGCTGATGGTCGGCCGCACCTCGGTGCTCGTCGCGGGCACGCACGGCAAGACCACCACGACCTCGATGCTCGCCGTCGCGCTGACCGAGCTCGGCCTCGACCCCTCGTACATCATCGGCGGCGAGATCGGCGCGACCGGCGTCAGCGGGCACGCGGGCAAGGGCGAGGTCTTCGTCGCCGAGGCCGACGAGTCCGACGGCACCTTCACGCACTACGAGCCGGACGTCGCCGTCGTCACCAACGTCGAGCTCGACCACCCGGACTACTTCGAGTCCGTCGACGCCGTGTACGCGGCCTTCGACGCGTTCGTCGACAAGATCAAGCCCGGCGGCACGCTCGTGGCCTGCGTGGACGACCACGGCGCCCGGCTCGCGATCGAGCACGCCCGCGCGCGGGGGATCACGGTCCTGACCTACGGCGTCGCCGAGGACGCGGACGTGCGGATCACCGACGTGGCCCTCGCGAGCGGCAGCTCGCGGGCGCGGCTCGGCGGGGACACCGAACTCGACCTGAACATGACGGGGCGTCACAACGTCGAGAACGCGGCCGCCGCGGTCGCCGTCCTCTCCGCGTTCGTCGAGCGCGCCGACGCGGCCAGGGCGCTCGCCCACTTCACCGGCGCGCGGCGCCGGATGGAGCTGGTCGGCGAGGTCGGGGGAGTGCGCGTCTACGACGACTACATGCACCACCCGACCGAGATCGCCGCGACCCTCGCCGCCTACCGCGAGCTGGCCGGCAGCGGCCGGCTGATCGTCGCGTTCCAGCCGCAGCGCTACTCCCGCGCGCAGGCCTTCCTGCGCGAGTACGGCGCCCCGCTCGGCGCCGCCGACCTGGTCGCGGTGCTCGAGGTCTACCCGGGCTCCGGCGAGGACCCGATCCCGGGCGTGACCGGCGCGGTGATCGCCGAGGACGTGCCGCTGCCCGCCGGGCGGGTGGTCTTCGAGCCGGACACGGCGAACGTCCCGGCGCTGCTCGCCGACTGGACGCGGCCCGGCGACCTGGTGGTGACCGGCGGCGCGGGAAACATCACCACGGTCGGCCCGAAGCTGATCGAACTGCTGCGTGAGCGCGCCGAGAAGCAGGGATAGATCCTTGACCGACGGCGCGCAGCGCGTCTCCGATCTGCCGGCCCGCCTTTACGCGGCCCGGCAGCGCGCCCGCGCCCGCTGGCGTCGGCTTTCGGTGACGCTGACCGTGGCCGCCGGGGTCCTCGCGCTGATCGGGTATCTGCTTCTCTGGCACACCTCGCTGATCGCGGTGCGCGGTATCAAAGTGGTCGGAGTGAAAAGTATTACCGCGGCCCGGGTATTGACGGCGGCTCAGATCCGGGCGGGCGGTCCGATGGCCGCTCTCGACACCGGTTCCGCCGCGTCCCGGGTCGAGCGGATTCCGCAGGTGGCCTCCGCGACCGTCAGCAAGGACTGGCCCGGCACGGTCGTGATCACGATCACCGAGCGCACGCCCGCCGCGCTGGTGCCCGACGCGCAGGGATACCAGGTCGTGGACGGCGGCGGCGTGGTGTTCGGCCAGGTCGCGAAGGCGACGAGCGGCCTGCCGGTGATCACCGTCTCGGCGCCGGCGAAGGCGGACCAGGTGGTCCCCGGCGCGCTCGCCGCGCTGCGCGCGCTGCCCGCGGGCGTGGCCAAGCGGATCTCGGCGATCACCGCCGCCGATCCCTATGCCATCACCCTGCGATTCACCGACGGGACGACGGTGAATTGGGGCGGTGGTGACGATCCCGTCGACAAAGCGCGGGATCTGGTCGCGCTCCTGCGCATCGGGGGCGGCAGGCACTACGATGTGAGCGCACCTGATGCTCCGGCAATGTCATAAAATAAGCTGATAATGCGTTGACATGACGATGAATCAGCGAAACTGCGGTGGGGTTACTTTCGGCGTGTTCGTTGCGGG
>DASTAE010000283.1:0-9189 GCA_035712985.1 Actinospica sp. | reverse complement strand
CTGCGCTGGCTGACGAGGTCCGCGGCGTTCGAGCCGATGGAGTACTCCAAGATCGGCCTCGAGCACTTCACGCCCGACTACACCGACTACTTCCACGCGCTGCCGGAGGCGGTCCGCGACCAGCTGCTCGCCTCGCAGGGCAGGCTGTACAAGGCCGTGTCCGACGAGACGCTCGCCGAGATCCGCGTCGAGCTGGACCGACGCGCGTACCCCGACGGCCCGGCCTCCACCGGCGTCACGCTGCTGCCGGGCCTGGAGGCGACCGGAGGCCGCCTGATCGAGCTGCCGAACAGCGAGGAGCTCGACCTCGAATTCCTGCACGCGCGCACGCACACGACCTGCGTCATCCGCACCCAGCGGCTCGTGCTCGCGACCGGATACGCGCAGCGCCAGCCGCGCCTGCTCGGCCCGCTCGACGCGCTCGTGCGCCGCGATTCGCGCGGCAGGCCGCTGATCCAGCGCGACCACCGCGTCGTGCTGGAGGGCACCGAGGCCGGGCTCTACGTGCAGAACGCCGAGCTGTACACGCACGGGGTCGGCACGCCGGACCTCGGCCTCGGCGCGTACCGCGCGGCCTCGATCCTCAACGCCGTGGCCGGCCGCGAGGTCTACCGGCTGCCCGCGCGCACCGCGCACACCAGCTTCTCGCCCGCTGCCGCCGCGTTCGCCGACGAGGCGATCACCCGGGTGACCGCGCTCCCGGCCCAGGCCGCACGCGCCAGGCACGCCCAGCGGACCGTCGACGAGCAACGCCAGATCCCGAGCCAGCCGGAGGAACGCCGTGACCGACGCCCCAGCGCAGCCCCTTCCCGTGCCGGAACAGTGGTCGCAGCAGGTGGAGATCCCGATCGCTCCGCCGGCCCCGCAACCGCCGGACCGGCCGGAGCAGGGGGAGATCCCGATCGGCGCCCGCCCGCGGGAGTCGATGACCCCGCCGCCGCGCCCGAGGGCCTCGGCTGAGACCGACCCCGCGCTGCTCTGGCGCGCGGCCGGCCGGCAGCTGCTGGCCAAGACGATCGGCGAGTTCGCCTACGAGGAGCTGCTCGAGCCGGTCCCCGTGCCGGAGGAGGGCGGCTGGTACCGGCTGACGGTGCGCGCCGCCGCCCCGGAGACGGCGGCCCCCGTCGTGGACAGCATGTACGGCCCGGCCGCCCGCAAGCCCGAGGGCGCGCTGACCGAGTACGCGTTCCGCGGCCGGCGCGGCGCCTACGGCTGCTGGTTCGTCGAGCCGGGCTCCGTCCGCCGCGACGGGCACCAGGCCGTGGATCCGCTCGTCTTCCTCGCCGACGCGCAGGGCACGCTCGGCCTGGCCGGGGACACCGCGGGCCACCTGGTGCGCGAATTCGCCGCCACCCTCGCGGCCGACGTGCGCATCGCGGCGACGGCCGGGGCCACGGCCGCGGAGCTCGCCGAGCTCGGATACGCCGAACTCGAGGGCCACCAGACCGGCCACCCGTGGATCGCCTTCAACAAGGGCCGCGTCGGCTTCTCCGATTCCGACAATCGGCGGTACGCGCCGGAGGGCCGCAGGCCGGGCCGGCTGGCCTGGATCGCCGTGCGCGACGACCTCGCCGACTACCGCGCCGAGCCGGGCCTGACGGCCCGTCGCCTGTACACCGAGGAGCTCTCGCCCGCCGAACGCGTCCGCTTCGGCGCCGAGCTGATCCGGCGCGGCTGCAACCCGGCGCGCTACTGGTGGCTGCCGGTGCACCCGTGGCAGTGGGACGAGATGATCCAGACCCTCTACGGCGCCGAGATCGCCGACGCGCGCATGGTCTACCTCGGCGAGGGCGACGACACGTACCTGCCGCAGCAGTCGATCCGCACCTTCAGCAACGTGGACCACCCCGAGCGGCGCCACGTGAAGCTGCCGCTCAGCATCCTGAACACGATGGTCTGGCGCGGCCTGCCCACCGAGCGCACGGTCGCCGCCCCCGCGGTCACCTCGTGGCTCAAATCGATCACGGCCGCCGACCAATACCTGACCGGCGAGTGCCGAGTAATCCTTCTAGGCGAGATCGCCTCGGTAACGGTCCGCCACGAAGTCCTGGACCGCATGCCGGCCATCCCGTACCAGTACCGCGAACTCCTCGGCGCGATCTGGCGCGAGCCCCTGCCCGCGGCCCTGGAACCCAACGAACGCGCACGCACCCTCGCCGCGCTCCTCTCCACCGGATCCGACGGCAAGCCCCTCGTCGCCGAGCTCATCGCCCGCTCCGGCCTCACCCCCGAAGAGTGGCTGGTCCGGCTGCTCCACGCGATCCTTCCTCCGCTGCTCCACTTCCTCTACGCCTACGGCACGGCCTTCTCCCCGCACGGCGAGAACGCGGTCGTCGTCTTCGACGAGTCCGACATCCCGAGCCGCCTGGCGGTCAAGGACTTCGTCGACGACGTCAACATCTCCGACGCCGACCTCCCCGAGCTCGCGACCCTGCCCGCCGACGCCGCGGCCGTCCTGCTCCGCGAGCGCCCCGACTACCTCTGCCAGTTCCTGCACGGAGCCCTGTTCATCGGCCACTTCCGCTACCTGGCGGACCTGATGGAGCAGCGCCTCGTGCTGCCCACGGACCGCTTCTGGCACCTGGTCCGCGCCGAGATCGCCGCGTACCAGGCGAGATTCCCCGAACGAGCCGACCGCTACAAGCTCTTCGACCTCGCCGCTCCCCGGATCGACCGCCTCTGCCTCAACCGCAACCGCCTGCTGCTGGACGGCTACCGCGACCGAGCCACCCGGCCCCACGTGGAACCGTACGGAACCGTCCCGAACCCCCTGGCGCCCCCGGCGGCGTAACGCTCTATACCCGCACGCACGGTCCGAGCCTGTCAGTCCGACCCTTTAGGCTTATCCGCCATGGGAAAAGCTGATCTGGACGGGTTGCTGGACGCCGCGGTCGGTGCGGTCGGCGGTTCGCCTCGCCCTGGTCAGCAGCAGATGGCCAAGGCCGTGGCCGCGTCGCTGGGCAACGGCGACCCGCTGCTCGTCGAGGCCGGGACCGGCACGGGCAAGTCGCTCGCGTACCTGGTCCCGGCGATCGCGCACGCCCTGGCGCGCAAGGAGCGCCGGGTGATCGTGGCCACCGCGACGCTCGCCCTGCAGCGCCAGCTCGTGGCCCACGACCTCCCGCTGATCAGCGAGGCCCTGGCGCCGCAGCTGGACCGCGCCCCCGAGTTCGCCCTGCTCAAGGGCCGTAACAACTACGTCTGCCTGAACAAGATCAACTCGGGCGGCGACGAGGACGCCGAACAGGACGGCCTGTTCAACGCCAACGAGCTGTCCGAGATGGGCCGCCAGGTCCTGCGCGTGCGCGAGTGGGCCGAGGAGTCCGAGACCGGCGACCGCGACGACCTGGCCCCCGGCGTCAGCGACCGCATCTGGGGAACGGTCTCGGTCAGCTCCCGCGAGTGCCTGGGCGCGGGAAAGTGCCCCTTCGGCCAGGACTGCTTCGCCGAACTCGCGCGCGAGCGCGCCCGCGCCGCGGACCTCGTCGTCACCAACCACGCGCTGCTCGCCATCGACACCTTCGACGGGGACGTCAAGGTGTTGCCGGAGCACGACGCCGTCATCATCGACGAGGCCCACGAACTCGTCTCCCGCGCCACCGGCGCCGACTCCGGCGAGCTCACCGCGGGCCTCGCCGACCGCGCCGCGCGCCGATGCCACCGCCACATCGAGGACCTGACGGCCCAGAAGCTCGACCTGGCCGCGGCCGAATTCGGCGCCGAACTCGACGAGGTGGAGCCCGGGCGCCTCACCGATCTCCCCGAGCCGCTCGCCGCCGCCCTCTCCATGCTCCGCGACGCCGCCCGAGACGCCGCCTCCGCGCTGGGGAAGAACCGCGACAAGGGCGACGAGGGCGCCCGCAGGCAGGCCCAGGCGGGCGTGGAGCAGCTCTTCGAGATCACCGACCGCATCCTGCAGCACTCCGAATACGACGTCGTCTGGCTGGACCGCAGCGAGCGCTCGACGGCCCTGCGCATCGCCCCCCTCTCGGTGGCCCAGCAACTCCGCCACCGCCTCTTCGCCCGCACCCCCGCGATCCTCACATCCGCAACCCTGCGCATCGGCGGAAGCTTCGACTCCGTGGCCGGCACCCTGGGCCTCTACCCCGCCGAACGCGCCGACCGCTTCGAAGGCGAACGCCCCGACCGCACCGCCATGGTCGAAGCCGAAACCGCCGCCGACGGCTCGCCCGAGCCCCCCAAGGACCACCCCATCCCCTGGCAGGCCCTGGACGTGGGCTCCCCCTTCGACTATCCGAAGCAGGGGATCCTCTACACCGCCAAGCACCTGGCCGCCCCCGGACGTGAGCTCGGCGAGGAGCAGTTCGCCGAGATCGCCGAACTCATCGCGGCGGCGGGCGGCCGCACCCTGGGCCTGTTCTCCTCGATGCGCGCAGCGGAAGCCGCGGCCACGGAGATGCGCTTCCGCCTCGACTACCTGAACTACCCGTTCCTGCTCCAGGGCGAAGACTCGCTGCCCCAACTCATCCAGCGCTTCAGCGCGGACCCGCGCGCCTGCCTCTTCGGCACCCTCTCGCTCTGGCAGGGAGTCAACGTCCCCGGCCCCTCCTGCCAGCTGGTGATCATCGACCGCATCCCCTTCCCCCGGCCCGACGACCCCCTGGCCAACGCCAGGCAGGAAGCGGTGGCCAAGTCCGGCGGCAACGGCTTCATGGCCGTGGCCGCATCCCACGCCGCCCTCCTCCTGGCCCAAGGCGCCGGCCGCCTCATCCGCGCCCAGAACGACCGCGGCGTCGTAGCCATCCTCGACTCCCGCATCGCAACGGCCAGGTACGGCACCTTCCTCCGCGCCGGCCTCCCCACCTTCTGGCCCACCACCGACCCCCAAACCGCCTACGCCGCCCTCCGCCGCCTGGACGAGGCCGCGAAGGAGAAGGAGTCGGAGTCCGCCGCGGGCTGACGGCTGGTGGCGGATGACTGACGGAAAATCGCCGCTCCGCGACGGTAGAAATAAGGCGCGCCGGGCTGCCGCGCGGTTCGGGGCGCGTCGGCGGCCTGCGGTTCCGAGGCCGGGCCTCGCATTAGGAACGCAGTCTTCCCAATTCCCGCCTACGGTGGAGGGACAGGCAGCAAGGACACAAGGAGGCAAGTCGATGGTGGACATGAAGCTCGAGCTGGTAGCCGTCCCCGTCTCGGACGTCGACCGTGCCAAGGCGTTCTACACCGAGAAGATCGGCTTCATCGCCGACCACGACCACACGGTCAGCGAGGAGATCCGATTCGTGCAGCTGACTCCGCCCGGGTCGGCCTGCTCGATCGCGATCGGCAAGGGCATCGTCGAGGGCGAGCCGGGGAGCGTGCGCGGGCTGCAGATGGTGGTCGCCGACATCGAGGCCGCGCACGCGGACCTCGTCAAGCGCGGCGCGGAGGTCAGCGAGATCCAAGACCTCGACTGGGGGCGGTTCGTCTTCTTCAGCGACCCGGACGGCAACAAGTGGGCACTCCAGCAAATCCCCCAGTGGAACCGCTGATCCTTCGGCGCTGAACTGCCCCACGGCCGACGGCGAACTGCGCGCCGTCGGCCCTCTGGCGTGCCGCTACAGCCGCCGCATCACCGTGACCACCCTGCCGAGGACGATGGCGTCCTCGCCGGGGATGGGGTCGTAGCTCGGGTTGCGGGGCATCAGCCAGATCTCGTGGCGGTCGTCCTCGTGCGTGATCTTCAGCTGCTTGACGGTGGCCTCGCCGTCGATCATGGCGGCGACGATCTCGCCGGACTCGGCGCTGGGCTGCTGGCGGATGACGACGGTGTCGCCGTCCATGATGCCGGCCTCGATCATCGAGTCACCGACGACGGTCAGGGCGAACAGGGTTCCGTCGCTGACCATGGCGCGGGGCATCGGGATGAGCTCCTCGATGGACTCCTCGGCCAGGATCGGGCCACCGGCGGCGATGCGGCCGACGAGGGGGACGAACTCCATGGCTCCCACGCTGCCGCCGAGCGCTCCCAGGGCGGCCATCGCGGACTGGGCGCTGGCGGCCATCGTGCTGCCCAGGTTGGACAGCGCGGACTGGGCGCGGCCGACCGGCGTCTGGGCCGCGGGCTGCTCGGCGGGGAGCACGCCGCTCGCCCCTTGGCTCTGCGCCATCCGGGCGCGCCAGGCCTGGGTCGGGTCGCTCGGGCCGCGCACGATGTAGGCGCGCGGGCGGTTCGGGTCCCGGCGGATGAAGCCCTTGGACTCCAGCACGACCAGCTGATGGCGCACCGACGAGGTCGAGTTCAGGCCGACCGCCTCGCCGATCTCGCGCATCGACGGCGGATAGCCGCGCCGGTCGATCGAATCCTGGATGACCTCGATGATCCGGCACTGACGGTCCGTCAACCGCAGCGCCAGCGGGACCTTCGTCACCGCCTCCGCCTCCCCGCTCGACGCGGATGCCGCGCGCCCGGCCGTGGAACGCGCCGCCTTGACGGCCTTCGCCCCGCCGCCCGCGGCCGCGCTGCCCGCTCTTCCCGACGGCTTGTCAGCCGAGCCCTTGCGCTGCCGCACGACGCCTTGTCCGCTCATCTCGGATCAATCCCCTTCCCTTCACTCGACCACGGTAGCCGAGCCCACCGACAAGTGCCCAACACTTGTTCGAATGAGACGCCGTCGAACTCGTCCACCGCACCGTGGTCCGGGTCAGGGTCCAGTGCCTCCCAAGAGCAATCTTGGGCCATCTGCGCGAAAAATCCGGGCCCGAACGGCCGATTTCATCCTCTCGAAGGAATTTGCGGCGAACACCCTTGCGGAATTCGCCGATGGTGCTCGCGGCATCCGGTCGGGCATCCACGCCGCCACCGGCCCGGATCGCACTGCGTAGCCGTCCGCACCCTCCGGCACAGGGCTGAACGGGGGACCACGGCTTGCACAGACGCTCGGCGGAGGACTACCGTGGCACTACATCTTGTGGGAAGCCCCGACGGAACACCTAGAACTTGTGGTATCAACGCAAGTGCAGGTTGTCATGTCCGCAGCGGGCGCCCGGGATGGAGCCATGCTCAGCGGCCCTCGCCAGGCCGTCGCAGTCGTAGATCGAAGGGAAGTGAGCGGGCGATGTACTGCCCCTTCTGCCGCCATCCGGACTCCCGCGTCGTCGACTCGCGCACCACCGAGGACGGCACGGCGATCCGCCGCCGCCGCTCCTGCCCGGAATGCGGCCGCCGCTTCACCACCGTCGAGACCGCCGCGCTGCTCGTGGTCAAGCGCAGCGGCGTCACCGAGCCCTTCTCGCGGGACAAGGTCGTCTCGGGCGTGCGGAAGGCCTGCCAGGGCCGGCCGGTCACCGAGGACCAGCTCGCGCAGCTCGCCCAGCGGGTCGAGGAGGCCGTCCGCGCCTCCGGCGCCGCCGAGATGCCCTCGCACGAGGTGGGGCTCGCGATACTCGGCCCGCTGCGGGATCTCGACCTCGTCGCCTACCTGCGCTTCGCCTCGGTCTACCAGGCCTTCGAGTCCCTCGACGACTTCGACAAGGCCATCACCGAGTTGCGCGCCCAAGCCGTTCAGAACTGAAGCGGAACCGCCGCCGCACACCGGCACCACACAGCACGGCCCACATATGACTTAGCGCATCGGCGGGAAGCTGATCGTGCTCATGGTTGTTGAGTTCTAATGGGAGAGAAGGGGCTATGACGGAGACCATCAGCAGCGGGACGACTCCCCGCCGGTCCGGCAAGAAGGGAGCCGCGGTGCCCGGCCAGTCCAACGCGAAGGCCAAGTCGGCGGCGGCCAAAGCCCCGACCGGTGCCCCGGGCCACGGACTGCGGATCGAGCGCGTCTACACGACCAAGGGCGTGCATCCGTACGGCGCGGTGACCTGGGAGTCCCGCGACGTCGTGATGACCAACTGGCGGGACGGCTCCGTCAACTTCGAGCAGCGCGGCGTGGAGTTCCCCGACTTCTGGTCCGTCAACGCGGCGAACATCGTCACCACCAAGTACTTCCGCGGCGCCCTCGGCACCCCGCAGCGCGAGACCTCGCTGCGCCAGGTCGTCGACCGCGTCGTGCAGACCTACCGCAAGGCGGGCCAGGAGCACGGCTACTTCGCCTCCGACGAGGACGCCGAGATCTTCGAGCACGAGCTGACGCACATGCTCGTGCACCAGGTCTTCTCCTTCAACTCCCCGGTCTGGTTCAACGTCGGCACGGCGAGCCCGCAGCAGGTCAGCGCCTGCTTCATCCTGTCCGTGGACGACACCATGGACTCGATCCTGAACTGGTACCGCGAGGAGGGGCTGATCTTCAAGGGCGGTTCCGGCGCTGGCCTGAACCTCTCCCGGATCCGCTCGTCCAAGGAGCTGCTCTCCTCCGGCGGCAACGCCTCGGGACCCGTCTCCTTCATGCGCGGCGCCGACGCCTCGGCCGGAACCATCAAGTCCGGCGGCGCCACCCGGCGCGCCGCGAAGATGGTCGTGCTGGACGTGGATCACCCCGACATCCGCGAGTTCGTGCAGACCAAGGCGCGCGAAGAGGACAAGATCCGGGTCCTGCGCGACGCCGGGTTCGACATGGACCTCGGCGGCGCGGACATCACCTCGGTCCAGTACCAGAACGCCAACAACTCGGTCCGCGTGAACGACGAGTTCATGCACGCCTACGAGCAGGGCACCGACTACGGCCTGACCGCCCGCTCGGACGGCTCCGTCATCGAGACCGTCGACGCCAAGGACCTGTTCCGGCAGATCGCGACGGCAGCGTGGGAGTGCGCCGACCCCGGCCTGCAGTACGACGACGTCATCAACGACTGGCACACGAACCCGAACACCGGCCGGATCACCGCGTCCAACCCGTGCTCCGAGTACCTGTCGCTGGACAACTCCTCCTGCAACCTGGCCTCGCTGAACCTGCTCAAGTTCCTGAAGGACGACGACACCTTCGACCACGAGCTGTTCACCCGGGCCGTCGAGCTGGTCATCACCGCGATGGACATCTCGATCTGCTTCGCGGACTTCCCGACCGAGTCGATCGGCCAGACCACCCGCGACTTCCGCCAGCTCGGCATCGGCTACGCCAACCTCGGCGCGCTGCTGATGGCGACCGGCCACGCGTACGACTCCGAGGGCGGCCGGGCCATCGCCGCCGCGATCTCGGCCCTGATGACGGGCACCGCGTACCGCCGCTCGGCCGAGCTGGCCGGGATCGTCGGCCCGTACAACGGCTTCGCGGTCAACGCCGAGCCGCACGCCCG
>DASTAE010000282.1:0-12599 GCA_035712985.1 Actinospica sp. | reverse complement strand
GGCCAGGATCTCCCAGGCCTCGTCGTGCGCGTTCTCGATCAGCTTCTTGACCTCCTCGTCGACCAGGGCGGCGACGTCCTCGGAGTAGTCGCGCTGGTGGCCCATGTCGCGGCCGAGGAAGACCTCGCCGCTGTCCTGGCCGAGCTTGATCGCGCCGAGCCGCTCGGTCATGCCGAACTGGGTGACCATCGCGCGGGCCACCTTGGTGGCCTTCTCGATGTCGTTGCTGGCGCCGGTGGTCGGGTCGTGGAAGACCATCTCCTCCGCGGCCCGGCCGCCCATCGCGTAGGCCAGCTGGTCCAGCAGCTCGTTGCGGGTGGTCGAGTACTTGTCCTCGTCCGGCAGCACCATCGTGTAGCCCAGGGCCCGGCCGCGCGGCAGGATCGTCACCTTGTGCACCGGGTCGGTGTTCGGCAGCGCATGCGCCACCAGCGCGTGGCCGCCCTCGTGGTACGCGGTGATCTTCTTCTCGTGCTCGCTCATCAGGCGGGTCTTCTTCTGCGGACCGGCCACGACGCGGTCGATGGCCTCGTCCAGCGCCTGGTTGTCGATGAGCTTCTTCTCGGAGCGGGCCGTGAGCAGCGCCGCCTCGTTGAGCACGTTGGCCAGGTCGGCGCCGGTGAAGCCGGGGGTGCGCCGGGCGACGGCCATCAGGTCCACGTCCGGGGTGATCGGCTTGCCCTTGGCGTGCACCTCGAGGATCTGGCGGCGGCCGTTGAGGTCCGGCGCGTCCACCGCGATCTGGCGGTCGAAGCGGCCGGGACGCAGCAGCGCCGGGTCCAGGATGTCGGGGCGGTTGGTGGCGGCGATCAGGATGACCCCGCCCTTGACGTCGAAGCCGTCCATCTCGACGAGCAGCTGGTTCAGCGTCTGCTCGCGCTCGTCGTGGCCGCCGCCGAGACCGGCGCCGCGGTGCCGGCCGACCGCGTCGATCTCGTCCACGAACACGATCGCCGGGGCGTTCGCCTTGGCCTGCTCGAACAGGTCGCGCACCCGGGAGGCGCCGACGCCGACGAACATCTCGACGAAGTCCGAGCCGGAGATGGAGAAGAAGGGGACGCCGGCCTCGCCTGCCACGGCGCGCGCGAGCAGCGTCTTGCCGGTACCGGGCTGGCCGTAGAGCAGCACGCCCTTCGGGATCTTCGCGCCGATCGCCTGGAACTTGGCCGGGGCCTGCAGGAAGTCCTTGATCTCCTGCAGCTCCTCGATCGCCTCGTCCACGCCGGCCACGTCCGCGAAGGTGGTCTTCGGGGTGTCCTTGGTGAGCATCTTGGCGCGGGACTTGCCGAAGTTCATCACCCGCGAGCCGCCGCCCTGCATCTGGTTCAGCAGGAAGATGAACACGACCACGAGCAGCAGGAAGGGCAGCAGCGTGACCAGCGCGGAGACGATCCACGAGGTCTTGGTCACGTTGACGTTGTAGCCGCCGGACAGCTGGCCCTTGGAGACCGCGTCGTTCAGCTTGGTCGCCAGGTCGTTGCCCTGCTGGTCGTTGAGGTAGGTGGCCTGCTCCTTGCTGCCGTCCGTCAGCGTGACCTGGATGGTCTGGCTGGAGCCGGTGTTGAGCTCGGCGGACTTGACCTGCCCGGCGCTGATCTGGCTGACGATCTTCGAGGTGTCCACGGACGTGTAGCCGTTGCCCGAGGACATGATGTTCATCACAGCGAGCACGGCGAGCACGACGAGCACGACCCAGATCACGGGGCCACGGAAAATTCGCTTCACGTCCATCGTTGCGAGGCGCTCAAGGCCCCGTCCCTCCTGCCGGCTCTTCGTCCCCGGACACCAGCCCTGGGACCTTCATACTGCCCGGTGACCTGCGGCGCACGCTGCACCGCCCCAGGACCATGCCCCGGCGACAGCGGCGTTACCCGTCCGTCGCGCGGAGCAACCGGGTGACCCGGCCCTAACGGAGTACCGGGTCATTACATGGTGGCAACGATCCTACGGTGTGTTCGCGTTCCCGTACTACGCAGCCTTTTTCCGTCAGGAGTAGACGTGCGGGGCGAGCAGGCCGATGAACGGCAGGTTCCGGAACCGCTGGTCGTAGTCCAGGCCGTAGCCGACGACGAAGTCGTTGGGGATGTCGAAGCCGACGTACCTGACGTCGATCTGCACCTTCGCGGCGTCCGGCTTGCGCAGCAGGGTGCACACCTCGAGCGAGGCGGGCTGACGCTGCTTCAGGTTGGACAGCAGCCAGGAGAGGGTCAGGCCCGAGTCGATGATGTCCTCGACCACCAGCACGTGCTTGCCCTTGATGTCGGTGTCCAGATCCTTCAGGATCCGCACCACGCCCGAGGACTTGGTGCCCGCGCCGTAGGACGAGATGGCCATCCAGTCCAGCGTGATCGGGTTGTGCAGGGCCCTGGACAGGTCCGCCATCACCATCAGCGCGCCGTTGAGCACGCCCACCAGCAGCAGCTCCTGACCCGCGTAATCGGCGTCGACGGAGGCGGCGAGACGGGCGATCCCCGCCTTTATGTCCTCCTCGCTGAGGAGGATCTTCTCGAGCTTGTCGCCCATGTCCTTGTCGTCCACGTCGCTTTTCTCTCCCTCGTTACTTGGACGCCGCTCCGGTGAGCTGTTGGCTGCGACCGGCGCCGCCGTCGCCTGCGGGCGCGGTCTCGCCGAAGGCCAGTCTGCCATTCGTCCTGCGCACTTCGACGGCCCCGGGTAGCTGCAGCGGGCCCTGGCCGCGCCAACCGGTCACCAAGGCGTCGACGGCCTCGATGTGCGCGGCCGCGAGGGTGCCGGCCGGGGCGCCGCTGCGCAGCGCGGCGAGCCTTATCACCCGGCGGCGCACGGCGGTGGGGAGCCCGGCCAGCCGGGCGGCGTCGAGCCCGCCCTCGGCGTGCTGGCAGGCGACGTACTCGCGGCCCGCCCAGTCGTCGAGCGCCTCGGTGTCCTCGCGCAGCATGCGGGCGGTGCGGGCCAGCGCCTCGGGCATGCCGGGGCCGAGCACGTTCGCGAGTTCGGGGATCAGCTGGTGGCGCACCCGGGAGCGGGTGTAGGCGGGATCGGAGTTGTGCGGGTCCTGCCAGGGGTCCACGCCCTCGGCGGCGCAGGCGGCGAGCGTGGTCGCGCGGGGCAGGCCGAGCAGCGGGCGGCGGTAGCGGTCCTCCGGGCCGAACACGGCGGGCATCCCGGCGAGGGAGCGGGCGCCGGAGCCGCGGGCGAGGCCGAGCAGCACGGTCTCGGCCTGGTCGTCCATGGTGTGGCCGAGCAGCACGCTGCGCGCGCCGTAGCGCTCGGCGAAGTGGTCGAGGGCCTCGTAGCGCGCGGCCCGGGCGGCGGCCTCGGGTCCTCCGGTGCGGCCGACGGTGACCGCGACCGACTCGACCGGGTCGAGGCCGCGGCGGCGCAGCAGCTCGACGACTTCGCGCGCGCGTTCCGGGGAGCCGTCCTGCAGGCCGTGATCCACGCTGACCCCGCCGCAGCGCAGCCCGAGCCGCGGGGCCACGAAGGCGGCGGCGCAGGCCAGGGCGAGCGAGTCCGCGCCGCCGGAGCAGGCGACGAGGACCAGGTCCCCCGGTTGGTGGTCGGCGAGCGACGTGCGGACGGCGAGTCGTATCGCCGCTACGGCCGGTACAGGTCCCATGGTCAGCTCCTTCGCGAAGGTTCGGCGCGGACGGGCCGGCCTCAGCCGCGGCGCAGCGGGACCCGCCGCACCCACGCGGCGGGCTGCGCGATCTCCGCCATGGTCGGGAGGGTGTTCGGGGAGGTCCAGATCCGGTTGAAGCCGTCCATGCCGACCTCGCCGACGACGGCGCGCACGAAGCGCTCCCCGTCCCGGTACTGCCGCATCTTCGCGTCCAATCCGAGCACCTTGCGCAGCAGGGCGTCCGGCCGGACGCGGTGCGTGCTCCGGCGGCGGGCGAACTCCCGGCTGATCTCCGCGACCGACGGCACGACCAGCGGGCCGACTCCGTCCATCACGTACGTGGCGTGGCCTTCGAGCAGCGTCATCACGGCGGTCAGCCGGTCCATCGCGGCGCGCTGCTCGGGGGTCCGCACCAGATCGAGCAACGAGCGACGAGCCGTCCGGGTGACGGCCGACGGGTCCGTGTCCACTCGTTCGGCGGGTACGTCGGCGTGTCCCCGTTGCTCCGTACGGGCGTATCGGCGTATGGCCTCGCGCAGGCGCAGGATCAGCTGGCCGGGCTCCAGCTCGAGCTCGGCGACCAGCGCGGCGAGCCCGTCGAGCAGGTGGTCGCGCAGCCAGGGCACCGCGCCGAACTGGGCCCGGTGCGCCTCCTCGTGCAGGCAGACCCAGAGCCGGAAGTCGGGCGGGTGCACGCCGAGCTCGCGCTCGACCCGGACGATGTTGGGCGCGACCAGCAGCAGCCGGCCGCCGTCCGCGCCGAAGGGGTCGTACTGGCCCAGCACCCGGGTGGAGAAGAAGGCCAGCACCGAGCCGACCTCCGCGCCGCTGAGCTTGGCGCCGAACGTGTTGGCGGTGGAGCGCAGGCCGTTCGAGGGCACCCCCTCGCGGTACTGCTTGACCTTCTCGACGAGCGGGCTGGAGAGCGTGCGCATCACGTCCAGGTTGGCGGTCACCCAGCCGCGCGAGTCCACGACGAGCACCGGGCGGTCCGCCGCCGGCACCTCGAGCCCGGTGAAGGCGCGCACGTGCTCCTCGGCCGCGACGGCGCAGTCCCGCAGCTGGGCCACGGCGCGGTCCGCCCCCGCCCGGGAGACCGCGGGTCCCGGCCTGGCCAGGCCGCGTGCCGTGGCCCCGGCCACCTGCCAGTCGATGAGCTCGTCGTTCTCCACACTGTTCAAGGTATCCCGTTCCGAGGCGAAGAATGCTTGTGAGCACGTCCGGAATGTTGCGTTGATCACGTCCACCGGCCGGGTGCGACGACTGGTCTCCCGCGTAGGGGACACTTGTGCCTGACATTACGCGGGCACGCGTCCGGTGCGGCTGGATGCGGCTCGACGGAAGCCGCGATGGAGGAAAGCAGACCGATGGAGTTCGACGTTCTCATCGAGATCCCCAAGGGTCAGCGGAACAAGTACGAGGTGGATCACAAGACCGGCCGGATAAGGCTGGACCGGATGCTGTTCACCTCCACCCGCTACCCCTCGGACTACGGCTACATCGAGGACACCCTCGGCGAGGACGGGGACCCGCTGGACGCCCTCGTGCTGCTGGACGAGCCGACCTTCCCCGGCTGCCTGGTGCTGTGCCGCGCGATCGGCATGTTCCGGATGACGGACGAGAAGGGCGGCGACGACAAGGTGCTCTGCGTCCCGGCGAACGACCCGCGGCAGGAGCACATCAGGGACATCCACCACGTCTCCGAGTTCGACCGCCTGGAGATCCAGCACTTCTTCGAGGTCTACAAGGACCTCGAGCCCGGTAAGTCCGTCGAGGGCGCGAACTGGGTCGGCCGCACCGAGGCCGAGGAGGAGATCCGGCGTTCCCGGCTTCGTTTCGCCGAGTCTCCCGAGGCGCACGGGCATTGATCTCCGATCTCTGATCCCGATCTTCCGAAGATCGATCAGATAATCGTTCTCTCGCCGATTTCGCTCCCCGGAATACCATCCTCCGTTCCGGGGAGGGAACCGGCGACCTCGGCGAGACGCATCTTCGTCTCGTCCTCGCTGCCCGGGGCGGCGCTCATGATCACGATCTTGAGGTCGGAGTCGCCGTCGGTCAGGGTGTCGCAGTCCACCAGGATCGGGCCGACCGCCGGGTGCTCGATCCGCTTGCGGTCCTCCCGGTGGGCGTCCACGGCGCCGGCGGCCCAGAGTTCGGCGAAGCGCTCGTTGCCCGCGTTCAGGGTGCGGATCAGCTCGGCGAGCCGCCGGTCGCGCGGGAAGCGGCCGGTGGCGCGGCGCAGGTCGGAGACGACGGCCGCGTCGGTGGCCTCGCGGTCCGCCTCGATCACCGGCCAGAGCGTGAGGCGGCCGGGGGTGCCGCCGATCGGGAAGCGGGCGCGGGCGAAGTTGCGCAGCTGGGGCGGCCACGGTGACGGATCGCCCAGCAGCGCGGCCCAGCCGCGGTTCCACCAGATCAGCTGCCAGTCCGCGGCGAAGACGCCCACCGCGACGTCGCCGAGCCGCCTGAGCACGCGCTGCACACCGGGCGGGATGTGGTCGCAGATCGCGTCGTCGGCCGGCGGAGCGAGCTTCGCCAGGCGGTAGAGGTGGTCGCGCTCGGCCTTCGTGAGCTGCAGGGCACGTGCGAGCGAGGCGACCACCGGCGCGGACGGGGTCGTGGCCCGGCCCTGCTCGAGCCGCACGACGTAGTCGACCGACAGGCCCGCGAGTTCGGCGAGCTCCTCGCGGCGCAGCCCGACCGCGCGACGCGACCTGCCCGAGGGCAGCGACACGGCCGAGGGCGGCAGCCGGTCCCGCCACGTGCGGATCATCGCGCCGAGCCCCGCGGTCGATTGCGTACTCATACCCTCCATCCTGCGCCCATCCGCACCGGGGCGGGGAGGGGGAAGGGTGGTACGGCTGTTCCTACCGTCGCGCCGTCCCTGGCCGAGGTTTCCGGCCGGGCCCACGATCGTCCCATGACGATCACCTTCATCACCGGAGCCAACAAGGGTCTCGGCTACGAGACCGCCCGCCGCCTCATCGAACTCGGACACACGGTCGTCGTCGGCGCCCGCGACGCCGAGCGGGGAGCCGCTGCCGCCGCGGCGCTCGGCGCCCGGTTCGTGCCCGTCGACGTGACCGACGACGCCTCCGTCGCGGCCGCCGCCAAGGACGTCGCCGAGCACGAAGGCCGCGTGGACGTGCTGATCAACAACGCGGGCATCCCCGGCCCGCACCTCGAGGCGGCCGAGCTGACCGGCGCCGACGCGCTCGGTGTCTTCGACGTGAACGTCTTCGGCGTGATCCGCACCACGACCGCGTTCCTGCCGCTGGTCCGCCGCTCCCAGGATCCTGTCATCATCAACGTGAGCAGCGGCATGGGCTCGCTGGTCTTCACGCACGATCCCTCGCGCGCGGAGTCGAAGATCGTCGCGCCGCTCTACACCGCGTCCAAGGCCGCGCTCACGATGCTGACCACGCAGTACGCGAAGGCCCTGCCCGAGATCCGGATCAACGCCGTCGATCCCGGCTACACCGCGACCGACCTCAACGCGCACAGCGGCCCGCAGACCGTCACCGAGGGCACGGACGCGATCGTGGCCCTGGCCACCGAGCAGCCGGGAGCGGGCAGCGGGCGCTTCGTGGACCGCTTCGGCGAGATCGCCCTCAGGTAGCGGCGGGCTAGTAGGGCCGCGCGTAGAACTGGATCGGTCCCCACATCCACATGTCGGAGATCATCACGTTCCAGCCGGTCTTCGGCGCCTGCACCATCTTGCCGCTGCCGAGGTACATCGCCTCGTGGTAGATCGTGTTGGAGTCGTGCGCGTCGGTGGCCCAGAACAGCAGGTCGCCGGGCTGAAGCTGACCGTACGTCAGCGAATGGCTCGCCTGGTACTGGAAGGCCGCGAAGTGCGGCAGGTCGATGCCCGCGGACTCGTAGGCGCGCATCGCGAGGCCCGAGCAGTCGAAGGAGTCGGGCCCGGTGCCGCCCCACTTGTACGGCTTGCCGAGCTGGGCCAGCGCGAACTGCAGCGCCTGGGCGGCGATCCCGGAGGCGTAGCGCGGCACCCCGACGCCGGTGGACTGGGACGGACCCGAGCCGCCGTCGCCCGAACCGGAGCCCGAGTCGGAGCCGCCGCCGTTCGAGTCCTGCTGCGCGGCCCGCTGCGCCGCCTCCTGCTCGGCCTGCTGCTGGGCGAGCCCGTTCTGCCGCTGCTGGGCCAGCTGCGCCGCCTCGCTCTGCGCGGCCTGCCGCTTGGCGAGCAGCGCGTCGAGCTGCGAACCGAGCGCGTCGACCTGCGTCTGGGCCGCGTCGGCCGCCTGCTGGGCCGCGGTCGCGGACTGCTCGACCTCGGCCTGCGCGGTCTTGAGCGCCGCCGCGCTCGCGTCCGCCTGCGTCTTCGCCGCCGCGGCCGCGGTGCTCGCGTCCTCGGCCTGGTTCACGATCGAGGACTGGGTCGAGAGCATCCGGCGCACGACGTGCACGCCGTCCATGTACTGCTGCGGGTCCTTCACGTCGAGCACGATCGTGAGGGAGCTGAGATCGGCCGCCTCGCCCCCGCGGTACGCCGCGGCGACCAGTCGGCCGAGCTCGACCTTCGCGGCGTCGGCGAACAGCACCGCGTCGTGAGCCTTCCGCGTGGCCTGCGCGGCCTCCTGCAGCGCCGCCTGCTCGCGGGCGGTCGCCTCGGTGTAGCGCTGCTGTGCGGCGCGGGCCGCGGTCTCGAGCTGCGCGAGGTGCTGCTGCCCGGCCTCGAGCGCGGACTGCGCCGGGGTGACGGCCGCCTTCGCGTCGTTCGCCGCCTGATTCGCCTGGTCGACCTGGTTCTGACTCGGATAGACCGGATCGGCCTGCGCGCCGCCGACCAGACCCGTCAGGATCGCCGCGGTCAGCGCGGCGCAGCCGAGCGGCAGCAGCACGCGGGAGCGTCTGATGCCCCGTCGAGTACCCATGTCACCGCCCGTGGTCCGTGTGCTGGTCAGATAAGCATCGTGACCCGCTGATCCCCGACACGGCCGAATGACACGCCTGATATCACCCGTATGCGCGCAAAGTATGAACAATCCGGCCTAAAGGTCGTGCAGGCTGCGGTCCGCCGAGCCCTTCGTGAACTCGTGGAACCTGACCTGGAGACCGGCCCGCTCCGGCGCGCAGCAGAACGGCCCCACCTGCGCCGGTACGTCCACCGGGAACGGCGCGAGCCTGATCATCCGCCAGGGCTCCTGCTCGACCCGGGCCCGGACCGTCACGGCGTCCCCCGCGCGGCTGGCCCGGATCGTCACCCGGCGCCCCATCCATTCCGGCACCGGCGCCAGCGACCAGTCCGAGGACCCGTGCGTGACCACGGCGCCGAGCTGCGGATAGCCGTCCGACATCTCGACCCCGGCCTTGATCCACGTCGTCTCGTCGACCCGCGCCAGCAGCCCGGCCTGGTCGTAGAGCGTCTCGAACGCGGGCGTGAAGCTCACCTCGACACTGGTCCCCGGCGCGAACCCGGTCAGCAGCGCGTGCCCGCTGTCCCGCTGGAAGCCGTAGGACGTCGTCCGCCAGAAGTCGCTGCCCCGCTTCGCGGTCACCAGCAGGTCGGCGCCCTGCGCCGCGACGTCCTCCGGCTCGTTCAGCCACGAGCCCTCGGCCCACTCGATCCGATCCACGGCGAATCCCTCCCTGAACGCGAAAGCCCGGACCAGTCGATTCTGGTCCGGGCCGCACCGAGCCTCCTATCGGAATCGAACCGATGACCTACGCATTACGAGTGCGTCGCTCTGGCCGACTGAGCTAAGGAGGCCTGACCGGGGAAGTGATCGCCCCCGGCCGGAGCCCCTAGTGTAGCGGAATCAACCAGCCTGCTGGCAAACGGTTCCGGAGGCCGGCAGCGCTCCGGTCAGGAAGTAGGCGTCCACGGCCGTATCGATGCAGGTGGCCGAACCGCGGCGGTAGGCGGTGTGGCCGTCGCCGTTCATGGTGAGCAGGCGGCCGCTGCTCAGCTCCTCGGCCAGGCCCTGGGCCCACGCGTAGGGGGTGGCCGGGTCGTTGGTGGTGCCGACGACGAGGATCGGGGCGGCGCCGTGCGCGGCGATCATGTGCGGGGAGTCGGTCGCGGGCGCCTTCCAGTAGGCGCAGGGCAGGCTGGACCAGTCGACCATCGGCCCGAAGAAGGGCGCGGCCTTCTCGAAGGCGGGCAGCTCGGCCCGCACCTCGGCCACGGAGGTCGCCTCGTCCGGGTGGTCCACGCAGTTCACCGCGTAGTTCGCGGCGATCTCGTTGTCCGTGTAGTGCCCGTTCTCCCGGTTGTTGTAGGCGTCGGCCATGGCCAGCAGCGTCGCCCCGTTGCCGTTGAAGGCGCTGGCCAGGGCGTGCCGCAGGGTCGGCCACCAGCCCTGGTCGTACATGGCCACGGAGATGCCGGTCAGGGCGTAGGGCTCGTCCACCTTCCGGGTGGCGTCGCCGGTGATCGGGCTCGTCTGCAGGCCCGCGACCCAGCCCTGCAGCTTGGTGAAGGCCGCGTCCGGGTCGGTGGTGCCGAAGGGGCAGTCACTCTGCTTCACGCAGTCGGCGAGGAAGAGGTGCAGCTCCTTGTCGAAGGACGCGGCCTGGGTCAGGTTCTCCTGTTCGGCCGTCAGGTTCGGGTCGATCGCCCCGTCGAGCACGAGGTGGCCGACGCGCTGCGGGAACTCCTGCGCGTAGGTCGCGCCGAGCAGGGTTCCGTAGGACTTGCCGAGGTAGTTCAGCCGCCTGTCGCCGAGGGCGGCGCGCAGGATGTCCATGTCCTTGGCCGCGTCCACGGTGCCGATGTGCGGCAGCAGCGCCGCGGACTTCGCCGCGCACTGCTGCGCGAACAGCTGCGACTCCTGCTCGACCTCGGCGAGCTGGGCCGGGGTGGCCGGGTTCGAGGGCGTGTCGACGAAGCTGTCCATCTGGCTGTCCGTCAGGCACTGCACCGGGTCCGACCGGCCGACGCCGCGCGGGTCGAAGCCGACCAGGTCGTAGCGCGCCAGCAGCGCCGAGTCGAGGACGTCGCCGGAGGTCGCGTAGGAGATGCCCGAGCCGCCGGGGCCGCCCGGATTGACGACCAGCGAGCCGAGCCGCTGCGCCGGGTTCGTCGCCTGCTTGCGGACCACGGCGATCTGCAGCGACCCGGCGCCCGGCGCCGCGTAGTTCACCGGGACCGTCAGGCTGCTGCACTGGTAGCCGGTGTCGCAGGGCTTCCATACGAGCGTCTGGCCGTAGAACTTCGCCAGACCCGCGGGCACGCCCGAGGTCAGGCCCGGCTTGCCGGTGCTCGTCGTCGCGGCCTGGGCGCTGCTGAAGGCGGTGCACGCGGCCAGCGGCAGGGCGAGCAGCAGCGCGCCGAGGGCCAGCGGCCGGCACCCGCGGAGACGAGGGGTCATGGGCGACGGGTCCTTTCATCGGAAGACCCGTCCACCGTACCTCCGCGCGACGCGACCGGTCCCGAATGTTGATCTTGGACTCGCCGCACTTTCCGGAAAATACGCTAACCGAGCGATACCGCCATCGCCTCGACCGCGAGCAGCGGCGCGACGTTCGACGCGATGGCCCGCCGGGCGCCGAGCACGGCGTCGATCCGGCGCAGCGTGTCCTGCGGCCGGGAGCCGCGGGCGATCTCCGCGACCTGCGGACGCAGGTCCGCGTGCACGGGCTCCGGAGCGGCGCCGCCGCTCGTCAGCTGGACCGCGAGCACGTCCCGGTAGAAGGCGATCAGGTCGTTGAGGGCGCGGTCCAGCGCATCCCGCTGAATGCGCGTCAGCCGGCGCTTCTGCCTGGTCTCCAGCTCCTTGAGCAGGCCCGCGGAACCGGCCACGCCGCGCGCCGTGCCCGCCCCCTTGCCCTGGCCGAAGCCGAGCGCCAGCTTGAGCTCCTCGGTCTCGGTCGCGTCCAGCGCCTCGGTGGCCGCCTTGGCCTCCGCCTCCGCGGCGTCGACCAGCGCCTGAGCGGCGTTCAGCGCACGCCCGATGTCCCGCGCCTCGGTCGGCATCCGCAGCACGGCCGTGCGCCGCGCGGCGGCCTCCGGGTCGAGCACCAGGCTCCTGGCCCGCTCGTAGTCGCCCTGCGCCGCCTGCGCCGCGATCATCGCGCGCCCGTGCTCCGCGCCGTCCCGCCGCTCCAGCGCCTCGGCGACGGCCGTGACCGAGGGCGTGCGCAGGTTCAGCTGCCGGCAGCGGGAGAGGATCGTCGGCAGCAGGTCCTGGCTGGACGGCGCGCACAGTAGCCACACGGTGCGGGCCGCGGGCTCCTCGATCCCCTTGAGCAGCACGTTCGCCGCGGCCTCGGTGAGCCGGTCGGCGTCCTCGAACACGATGATCTGCCAGCGGCCGCCGGCCGGGGCCATCGCGCAGTCGCGCACCAGCTTGCGGGCCACGTCCACGCCGATGCTGAGCTGATCGCTGCGCACGACGGTGACGTCCGGGTGCGTGCCGCCGAGCGCCGTGTGGCAGCCCTGGCACTGCCCGCAGCCCGGCAGCTGGCCGGTGCACTGCAGCGCGGCCGCGAACGAACGGGCCGTCAGGCCCGTCCCGGACCCGGGCGGGCCGGTGATCAGCCAGGCGTGCGTCATCGCGTTCACGCTCGCCCCGGTCGTCCCGCCGAGCACGCGGCGGGAGGCCTCGGCGGCGCGCACCAGGTGGCCCGCGGCCTCGTCCTGGCCGATCAGGTGGGTCCAGACCCCGTAGTTCACGACGGGTCCTCCTCGGATTCCGGCGCGGAGCCCTGGAGCCGCCGCGCCTGCTCGGCCGCCGCCTTCGCCGCGGCGGCCGCGAGCCTGGCCCGCTCCTTCGCCCGCGCCTCCGCCTGACGCATCGCCAGTTCGTGCTCGCGGCGGCGCAGCGCGTCCCGCTGGACCTGCTCGCGCTGCTCGTGTTCGTGCCGCTCGGCGGCCAGCCGCTCCTGCTCGGCCCGGTGCTCCTCCTCGGCCCACTCCCGCTCCGCGCGGGCCCGCTCCTCGACCTCGCTCGCCGCGGCGCGCTCCTTGGCCTGCCGGGCCCGCTCCCGCTCGGCGGCCTGACGCTCCGCCAGCTCCTGCTCCTGCTGC
>DASTAE010000281.1:0-7483 GCA_035712985.1 Actinospica sp. | reverse complement strand
CGTGGGCGACGCCGATTCGTGGATCCCGGGCACCTTCTCCGGATACGGCGCCGCCACGATGTACGACGGCAATTACCAGCCCAAGTCCATCTACAGCTCCACCCTCGCGGCCTGGGGCGGCTCGTCCGGCACCGGTGGCGGTGGCGGCGGCGGTGGTGGCGGCAGCGGCACGGGTGCGTTGCACGCGGTGGGCGCGGCCAAGTGCCTGGACGATCCGAACGGCACCGCGACGCCGGGAACGCAGCAGCAGATCTACGCGTGCAGCGGCCGGCCCAACCAGGCCTGGACCCGTACCTCCTCGAACCAACTGATGGTCACCGTGGGCGGCAGCACCCTGTGCCTGGACGCGAACGGGATGGGTACGGCCGCGGGAACCAAGGTGATCATCTGGGCCTGCACCGGAAACACGAACCAGCAGTGGCGGTTGAACTCCAACGGCACGATCACCGGCGTGCAGTCGGGTCTCTGCCTTGATGTCACCGGAGCCTCCACCGCGAACGGCGCACTGGCCGAGCTGTGGACATGCAACGGCGGCAGCAACCAGCAGTGGACGGGACTCTCGGCCACGTCGCCGACCTTGACTCCGACGGCGACCGGCAACCCGACCGCGACCATAACGCCGACCTCGACAGCGAGCGCGACCGGCGGTACCTGTTCCCTTCCGTCGACGTACCGCTGGTCCTCGACCGGTCCGCTTGCGACGCCGAAGAACGGGTGGGCTTCGCTCAAGGACTTCACCGACGTCGTCTACAACGGCAAGCACCTGGTGTACGCGTCGGACGTCTCGGGCTCGTCGTACGGGTCGATGGCGTTCAGCCCCTTCTCGAACTGGTCCGACATGGCCTCGGCCACCCAGACCGGGATGAGCCAGGCCACGGTGGCGCCGACGCTGTTCTACTTCGCGCCGAAGAAGATCTGGGTGCTGGCCTCCCAGTGGGGCGCGTGGCCCTTCAGCTACCGCACCTCGAGCGATCCCACGAACCCTGACGGCTGGTCCGCGCCGCAGCCGCTGTTCACCGGCAGCATCGCGAACTCGGGCACCGGGCCGATCGACCAGACCCTGATCGGCGACGGGACGAACATGTACCTGTTCTTCGCCGGCGACAACGGGAACATCTACCGGGCCAGCATGCCGATCGGGCAGTTCCCGGGCAGCTTCGGCTCCTCGTACACGACGGTGATGACCGATTCGCGGAACAACCTGTTCGAGGCGGTCCAGGTCTACAAGGTCCAGGGCCAGAACCAGTACCTGATGCTGGTCGAGGCGATTGGCGCCAACGGACGCTACTTCCGCTCCTACACGGCCACCAGCCTGGCCGGGGCCTGGACCCCGCAGGCCGCGAGCGAGGCCGACCCCTTCGCCGGAAAGGCCAACAGCGGCGCGAGTTGGACCAACGACATCAGCCACGGCGACCTGGTCCGCGACAACCCGGACCAGACCATGACCGTCGACCCCTGCAACCTGCAATTCCTCTACCAGGGCAAGCCCCCGACGGCCACCGGCAGCTACGACCAACTGCCCTGGCAGCCGGCAGTCCTGACCCTGCAGCACTAACCTCAGCCTCGTACGAAGTATTCGTGGCCCGCACTCACCGAGTGCGGGCCACGAGTACACACACGATCCTCCACCCAACGGTGACCTGGGCGGATGGGTCTGAGTAAGCTGGCGCCGTCTACTCCAGTTCTCTCGTGCCGGGGGGCATATGAGCGAGATCAACCGGCCACGCATCGCACTTCGAGTGCTCGCCCACGGGCTTGCGGCGGCGTGGCCGTTCATCGGGACCTACTACGAGTACACGTCGCTCAACGCGAGCGGAGCGATGTCCGATGTCTGCGACGAGTCCGGTACTTCCACGACGTTCCCGGAGAGGGCTGACCTGCTACGGCAGTTCGGGGCCGTCCCAGTCGAGGGTCGCGGGTATGGAGCCCTCCAGGGTGAGCAGCCAGCGTTTGGTGGGGAGGGCGTCGGGGCTGTTGCCGAAGCCGCCTAGGCCGTCGGCGGCCACCACGCGGTGGGCGGGGATGAGGATGGCTATCGGCGTGGTGCCCATGATGGTGCCGACCAGGCGGGCGGCTTGGCCGGTGCGGGCCATGTCGGGGTCGAAGCCGCCGCAGCGTTCGGCTAGGGCGCCGTAGGTGACGGTCTCGCCGAGGGGGACGGTGGCGGTCAGGCATTGCAGAACCCTGCGCTGCAGGCTGGAGGTCAGCGACCAGTCGATGGGCAGCTCGAAGGTCGGCCTGCGCCAGGTGCCCTTGAAGTAGGCGGTCAGGCGTCGGGTGACGACGTGGGCTCTGCGGTCCTTGGACGCGTCGGGCAGGTCGAGGCCCTCGGGCATCTGATCGGTGTCGTTCTCGTGGAAGGCGGCCCAGATCACGCCCTGGGTGGTCGCCGCCACGCGCATGCGGCCGGAGGGCAGCGGGGTGTCGACCGTGAAGCGGATGACAGGGGGCTCCATCGGTCCATCAAAGCACTCGGGTCCGACAGTCAGCGGATCGCGCGCAGGATCACGAACTTCGGGCTCCCCGCCACCGTCTCGCAGTTGCCGAAGATCTTGCGGAGCTTCACGTGGTAGCCCAGGTGCCGGTTGCCGACGACCCAGAGTTGGCCGCCGGGGCGCAGGGCGCGGCGGGCGCCGGTGAACATGCGCCAGGCGACCAGGTCGGTGGTGGCGCGGTGGGTGTGGAAGGGCGGGTTGTTCAGCACCAGGTCGACGCTCGCGTCGGCGACGGGGGACATGGCGTCGCCGACGATGAACCGGGCGTCGGCGGGGTCGGCGATGTTGGCCTCGAAGGTGGCCCGCGCGGACGCGACCGCCTGGTAGGACTCGTCGACGAAGGTGAGTCGGGCGGTCGGGTTCGCCAGGGCCGCCGCGGTTCCCACGATGCCGTTGCCGCAGCCGAGGTCGACGATGTGGTCGCCGCCGCCGGTCACCGGGAGGTACTGCAGGAAGAACCTCGTCCCGATGTCGAGCCGGTCGGCGCAGAAGACGCCGGCGTAGTTGACGACCTCGCGGCCCGCGGCGGTGCCCAGCTTTCCGTCCACAGGCAGTGGATAAGTCAGCGGCCACGGGTTGCGGGGGCGGGTGCGGGCCACGTCGGGCCGGGCGAAGATGAGGCGGGCCTTGCGGACGGCGAGCGAGGTGCGGGTGGGGCCGACGAGCTGTTCGAAGAGGTTCAGCGTCGAGGTGTGGATCTCGGTCGCCTTGCCGGTGCCGACGACGACGGAGTTCTCGTGCAGGCGCGGGGCGAGGCGGTGCAGCTGGTCCTCGAGGAGGGCGTGGATCTTCGGGACCCTGATCAGCAGCACGTCGATGCGGGCGGGGGGCTCGTCCTGGGTGCTGAGCAGCGTCGCCGCGTCGCCTACTCTGGCCCGCGCGGCCTCCATGGCCAGGAACGAGTCCGTGATCAGGACGGGGCGGTTGTCCTTCATCGGCAGCGCGGCCAGCAGTTCGCCGGTGCGGTCGCCGAGGACGACGACGGTGCCGCCGAGGTCGACGCCGGTCTCCTCGAGGTGCCGCAGCAGGTAGTCGTCCGCCGCGTCGGTGGTCACGAGGCCGCCGTCGTCACGCGCGGGCGTCGGCGCTGGAGGATCCGCGAATATGCCACAGCACCAGCGTACGTCGTCGCGGCGACCGTCATGATCCAGAAGCTGGTGGGCGGGTTCGGGACGAAGTAGGACAATGTCAGGCCGGCCCAGACCTCGAACACGCCGAGCACCGCGGAGACGGCCATGCCCACGAAGGGCCGATCGGTGATCAGCAGCGCCGTGCCGGCGGGGGCGGCGAGCAGGCCGAGCAGCAGCATCGAGCCGACGGCCTGGCTGGCCTCGCCCGCGGTCACGCCGATCAGCACCAGGAATACGTAGCCGAGCAGCCGGACCGGTACCCCGCGGGCCGCGGCGACCGCCTCGTCGAGGGTCGCGAAGAGCAGCGGCCGGGCGATCAGCAGCATCACCAGGCTGACACCGAGCCCGATCGCGAGCGCGATGACGGCCTGGCCCGAGGAGATGCCGAGGATCGAGCCGAACAGCACATTGACGGTCTGGTTGCCGCCCGAGCCCGAGGAACCCGACTGGTTCGTCGTGTACAGCGTCATGAAGAACACGCCGAGGCCGAGCACCCACGCGAAGACGTTGCCGATCACGACGTCGTCCGCGCGGCCGCTGCGCCCCAGGGCGCCGAGCAGCACGGCGATCAGCACGCAGGCCGCGAACAGCCCGACGCGCAGGTTGACGCCGAACGCCAGCGCCGCGAGCGAGCCGGTGAACGCGACGTGGGAGAGCGCGTCGCCGGTGAAGACCTGCGCGCGCAGCACGAGGAAGTACCCGACGAGACCGCAGGCGAGCGCGATCGCGGTGCCGGCGATGAGGGCCGTGACCATGGAGGAGTCGTGGAACACGGTTACGCCACCCCCGGTCGGAGCGTACGGCGGACGGATTTCGCGGCGTATGCCAGGACGTAGCAGCCGAACGCGAGCGTGGTGATCGTGAATCCGGTGGCCTGGTTGCCGAAGTACGCCCAGGCCAGGCCGAACCAGGTGACGAACACGCCGATCACGACGGTGAGCAGCAGGCCGAGGCCGGGCCGGGCCGTGACCACCTGCGCCGCCGCGGCGGGCATCACCAGCAGCGCGAACACGAGCAGCGAGCCGGTGAACTTCGAGACCTCGGCGACGGTCGCGCCGAGCAGCACGAGGAACAGGATGTTGAGCGCGCGTACCGAGACGCCGCGCGCCGCGGCGACGGCGGGATCGATCGACGCGAACAGCAGGCGGCGCCCGATCACGGCCATGACCGCGAGGACCGCGAGGGCCACGGCGACGAGCGTGAGCACGTCCTCGTCCGTGATGCCGAGGAAGTTGCCGAACAGGAACGACGCCGTGCTGCTGAGGAATCCGCCGTAGAGAGCCAGGAACAGCGAGCCGAGTGCGAGCGCGAAGGCCTGCACGACGGCGATCAGCGCGGAGGAGTGCGCGCGCTCGCCGACGCCGGTGCCGCTTCCGCGCGTCGGCAGGGCGATCACCAGGGCGGAGCCGACGCAGAAGCCGAAGTACCCGAGCGTCGCGCTCAGGCCCAGGTAGACGGCGGCCGCCGCGCCCGGGAAGCCGGTCACCGCGATGGAGTGCCCGGCGAAGCTCTGCCGGCGCAGCACCATGAACCAGCCGATCACGCCCGCGAGCACCGCGACCGCGAAACCGGCGCGAAAGGCGTTCACCATGGAGGGCAGGGACCACATCCACTGCACATCGGTGACGATGTTCCACGTGAATCCGGGGTTCACCGGAGTGCCTCGTGATGGTCGCCGTGCCGGTCGCTGTGCAGCGCGGGGGCCTCGGGGCCGCCGACCACGACGAGCCGGCCGTCCGCGGCGCGCAGCACCTCGACCGGCGTGCCGTACAGCCGGGTCAGCGTCTCGGTGGTGATCACCTCGGTGGCAGGGCCCGAGGCCGCGCCGCCGCCGACGATGTAGACGACCCGGTCCAGGTAGCTGAGGATCGGGTTCACGTCGTGCGCCACCATGACCACCGCGACCTGCTCCTGCACGCAGATCCGGTGGATCAGCGCCGCGATCCCGGCCTGGTTCGGCAGGTCCAGCGAGTCCAGCGGCTCGTCGAGCAGCAGCAGCTTCGGACGGCGCACGAGCGCCTGCGCGATCAGCAGCCGCTGCTGCTCGCCGCCGGAGCACTCGCCGATCGGCCGGTCGGCGTAGGCCGAGGCGCCGACGAGCTCGATCGCCTCGCGCACCCGGTCGTCGGCCGCGCGGCGCGCAGCGCTGAATCTGCGCGCGAAGGGCAGCGGCACGCCCCAGCGGTCGCCGTCCAGGCCGAGCCGGACCACGTCCACGCCGCGGATCCGCAGCGAGCCGTCGAAGTTGCGCCGCTGTGGCAGGTAGCCGATCTGCTCGCCGGCCGCGCCCGGCCGCTGACCGAGCACGCTGACGCTGCCCGCGGCGGCCGGCAGCGTGCCCAGCAGCACCTTGATCATCGTGGACTTGCCGACGCCGTTCGGGCCGAGCACGGCCGTGAACTCGCCCGGGCGCACGGTCAGGTCGACCCCGCTCCAGAGCCGGCGCCCGCCGACCGAGACGGCCGCGTCGCGCAGCGAGAGTACAGCGTCGGTGTCGGTCATCTCAGTGTCCTGTCGCCTTGGCCAGGGCCGACTGCAGGCCCTGCAGTTCGCCGGTCATCCACTGCTGGAAGCTGTCGCCGGCCGGCGAGAGCGTCTCGGTCACGGTCGTCACGGGGATGCCCTCCTGCTGCGCGAGCCTCACCTGAGCCTGGATGTCCGGCGTGGAGTTCTGCGAGTTGTAGATGTAGGCCTTGATCTGCTTGTTCCGGATCTGCGCGTCGATGGCCGACTTGTCGGCCGGCGTCGGATCGGTGCCCTCGCTGATGTCCTTGAGGAAGGAGTACGGGGTCATCAGATCCAGGCCGAGGCTGTCGGCGAGCGGCGAGACGATCGACTCCGAGGCGCCGATCGGCGTGCCCGCGTACTTCGCCTTGATCGAGTTCTCCAGCTGGTTGTACTCGGTCAGCGCGCCGTCCACGAAGGCGGTCTTCTGCGCGGCGAAGTAGGCCGCGTCGGCGGGGTCGATCTGCTGATAGGCGGCCGTGATCGCGTCGATGACCCGGTACACGCTCGTGTGCGAGTACCACTGGTGCGGGTTGTCGCCGGCCTTGAGGCCGAGCACGTCGCCGACGGTCAGCACCCTGCGCGCCGAGTTCGGGTTCGCCGAGACCAGGCCGGGCGCCCAGGAGGAGTCGTAGCCGATCCCGTTCTGCACGAACAGCCGCGCCCCCGCTATGGTCCGCGCGTCGGCCGCGGTCGGTTCGTAGGAGTGCGGATCGGTGTCCGGGTTGCTGATGATCGCCGTCTCGACCACCTTGGACCCGCCGAGCTGCGCGGCGAGGGAGCCCCAGAAGTTCTCCGCCGCGACCACGACGATCCTGCCGTCCGCGCCGGAGGCCGACGCGGCGCCGGGCGCGGTCGTCGCGCAGGCGGAGGCGGCCAGGGCGGTCGCCGCGCCCAGCGCCGCGACCGTGACCAGGCGCTTGATCGTCATGGCAGCTGCTCCCGAAGGCTGAGAATGAACATCATTTTAACCGGCGTCCGCCCTTAAGGCTAGTGAAAACCGTTTTCACTTGCAAGTGGCGGACGGCCGTTCCCGGCCCGCGGCTCGAGGTCTATAGTTCGCGTGTCCGGGGGGAACCGAGGGGACCCTGGGCCATTCGTGAATCTCCAGGGAGGGAAACGTGACTCGCCCACCTCGTCGGGCGGTCTCGCTGGGGCTCGTCGCCGCGCTGGCAGGGGTCTTCGCCCTGCCGCCGCAGGCTCAGGCGGCCACCGCGACCACCTTGTACGTCGACAACCTGTCCACCGCGTGCACGGACTCCGGCTCCGGCACCCAGGCGGCGCCCTACTGCACGATCCAGGCGGCGGCGAACGCGGCCGTCGCGGGCGACACCGTGCTGATCACCGGCTCCG
>DASTAE010000280.1:0-21302 GCA_035712985.1 Actinospica sp. | reverse complement strand
CTCGATGCCGGCTGTGTCCAGCGCCAGCTTTATCCGGTGCCGCAGTTCGCGGGTGACCTCGAAGTTCTTCTGCGGCGCCGTCCTGGCCTGCACCCGGATCACCACGGCGCCGCCGTCCAGGTTCTCGATGCCGAGGACCTGCGGCGGCTGTTCGTCCAGGAACTTCGGCCGCCACTGCTTGTCGGCGTACATCTCCTCCGCCATCACGGACAGCACCTCCTGCACCCGGCCGAGGTCGGCGCCGTAGCCCACGGGCACGTCCACCACCGCGCGCCCCCAGCCCTGCGACTTGTTGCCGACCCGGGCGATCGAGCCGTTGCGCACGTACCAGATCTGGCCGTCCGCGTCGCGCAGCTTGGTCACCCGCAGACCCACCTCGATCACGGTGCCCTTGGCCAGGCCGGCGTCGATGACATCGCCGACGCCGTACTGGTCTTCGAAGATCATCGTGATCCCGGCCAGGAAGTCGCTGATCACGTCCTTCGCGCCGAGGCCGACCGCGACTCCGACCGCGGAGACCGAGGCCAGGATCGGGGTGATCGAGATCTCCAGCACCGAGAGGATCATCAGCGTGCCGACGGAGAAGATGACCGTCGAGCTGACCGACCTGAGCACCGAGCCGATCGCCTGGGTGCGCTGCCTGGCCCGCTCGGTGGCGACCAGGCCGGACCCCTCCAGCATCCGGCCCGCGCGGCTCTCGGCCACCTGCGCCGCGTGCCGCACGATCCGCCGGATCGAGCGCGCGATGAACTTCCGCAGCAGCGCGCAGACGATGATGATGCCGATGATCTTCGTGCCGTTGGCCAGCAGCAGCGTGCCGTGCGTCTGCACCCAGCTGTCCACCTCGTGCGGGGTCATGGCCGGCGGCGTGCCGGTGGACGTGGAGGTGGGGCTCGGGTTGGCTGCGGCTATGACGGGCACGGGTCGGGACATCCTCTCGCTCGGACCACGCACAACTTAGCGGATCCGGGTGAGAACACCGTCGCGTCGCCCGATGGTCGCCTCGAGGTACTCCTTCGTTCCTCGTCAGGTGGGCGACGCCGGGAATGATCCGGTTCGGGCAGCGGCGGGAACGGATCGGCGTACCCGCGCGTTGACTACGGTTGACCACGCTTCGGTCACGATGCGGGCCTGCGAGCAGGCTTGTGGCGTGCGCCGGAGTGAAAACACGGTGGCGCGGGAACAACTCCGACAGCCACACTAGGTTGTGTGCGGTCGCCCCAGGTGGCCGTGCAGATGATGCCCTGCGAAGGGTGACGCGGTCGGGTGTGTGATTGTCCGCTCGGGCAGGTCCCGCGAGGGTCCGGTCCGGCCAGGCAAGCCCGGTGCGCGGCGGAGGGGCCATGGTTCCGTCATGGCCGTACCGTCAGCAGGTCCGACGTAGACGGGCACCGGCGTCATCGGTCGAGGGGTACCCGGAGTCCGGTGCGAGCCACGTGCCGGGCGCTGACGAAGGAGCCTCGGTTGCCGCATACGCTGGTCCTCAACGCTTCCTATGAACCCCTGTGCGTCGTTCCGCAACGCCGCGCGGTGGTCCTCGTCCTCAACCACAAGGCCGTCACGCTCGAAGGCACGGGCGCCAGCCTGCACGCCGCGGGAGTCCGCGGAATGGGATGGGAACTGCCCGCCCCCTCCGTGGTCAAGCTCACCCGGTATGTCCGCGTCCCGCTGCGCCGCGGCGTCCCGCTGACCCGCAGGGCGATCTTCGCCCGCGACGGCGGCCGCTGCGTGTACTGCGACGCGCCCGCCACCAGCGTGGACCACGTCTTCCCGCGCTCGCGCGGGGGCCAGCACGCCTGGGAGAACGTCGTGTCCTCCTGCCGGCGCTGCAACCACGTCAAGGCCGACCGCCTGCTGGGCGATCTGGGCTGGCGGATGAAGCGGCCGCCGGTTCAACCGAACGGCTCGGCCTGGCGGATCCTCTCGTCGGGTCGGACAGACCAACGTTGGCTGCCGTACCTGCGTGGATACGGTGCCGATGTCGATCTTCTGCCGTTCGAGGCCAAGGGCCCGGACGGCCTTTTCGTATCCGAAGGCGGTTCCGAGCCCGACGAGCACGTGGCGCAGGTGGTGAAGCAGGCGATCCTGCCCGCCGCCACCCCGCTCGCCGCATAATCGAAGATCACGCGGACGTCCCCGCCGGAGCCGGGCGGGGACGTCGGTGTGCCCGAGGGGGATCGCGTATGGCCGGACAGTACGAGCTGGCGGTCGCCGCCGACGCCGCCACGGTGACCGCGGAGCTGCTGCTGCCGGGGGTCACGCCCGGGCGCGCGCTCGCCGCGTTCACCGACCCGGAGCTCGTCAGGCGGTGGTGGGCCGCGGAACTGACGACCCGTCTGGCGATCGGCGGCGAGTACCTGGCCCGCTTCCCGGCGCTCGGCCAGACGATGATCGGCGTCGTCGAGGAGTACGTGCCCGGGCACCTGCTGGCCTTCACCTGGGGCTGGTCGCACCAGCCGGAGGCCGCCGGGCGCTACGGGGTGAGCGTCTCGGTCGGGCCGGCCGCGCCGGCCGAGGGCGCGGGCGCCCGGATCGAGGTGGTGCACGGCCCGCGCGCCGGGGTCGCCGTGCCAGCCGGGGACCGGGCGCCGGCCGAGCACCGCGAGGGCTGGGAGCACTTCCTGCCCCGGGTGGCCGCCGCTCTGACGACCCGTTGAGATCCAAACCGGCGCGGCGGGGTTTCGCCGGACGGCTCGGCACGGAAGAATCAGACGCATGAGCCCGGGGCCCGATCTGCTCGCGCTGGCCCGCGCCTACGGCGTGGCCACCGAATACCACGACTGGCAAGGCCGCCGGGTGGAGGTGTCCGCGTCCACGCTGATCGCCGTGCTCGGAGCCTTCGGCGTGCCCGCGAGCACCCCCGCGTGGTGCCGCAAGTCCCTGCGGAACCGGCGCATCCGGCGCCCGCTGCCGTCCTGCATCGTGCTGCGCGCCGAGCCCGGCGGCGGCACGGGACGGGGGGACGAGGTCACCGCGCACGGCGCGGCCGGCGCGGCGCCGCGGCTGTGGATCGAGCTGGAGAACGGCGGCCGCCGCTACGACGTCTCCCCGGTGCGCTCCCGGGAGAGCGCGGTCGAGGGCCTCGCCGAGTACGACTACGCGCTCCCCGCGGGGCTCCCGCTCGGCTGGCACCGGCTCTGCGGCCACTTCGCCGGCGAGACGCTCAACTGCCCGCTCGCCGTCGCGCCGAACCGGCTGGAGACCGCCTCGGCGAACGGCCGCGGCCGCGCCTGGGGCCTCACCCTCCAGCTGCACTCCGTCCGTTCGCAGCACTCCTGGGGCATCGGCGACCTGGCCGACCTCACCCAGTTGGCCCTGCTCGCGGGCAACGATCTGGGCGCCGGGTTCCTGGTCGTCAACCCGCTGCACGCCTCGGCCGGCGTCAAGCCGATCGACCCCTCGCCGTACCTGCCCGCCTCCCGCCGCTACCCGGACCCCGCGCATCTGCGCATCGAGTCCACGTACGAATACGCGTACGCGCCCCGGGGGGTCCGCCGGCAGGTCGACGCGCTCGGCGACGACCTCAGAAAGGCCGGTCCGGCGGGCGATCTGATCGACCGTGACGCCGTGTGGGACGCGAAGATCAGCGCCCTGCGGCTGCTCTTCGAACTGCCGGCCGCCGAGCGCGGTCCCGGCCGGGACGCCGACTACCGCGCGTTCCTGCGCCGCGAGGGCGAGCCGCTGCGGACCCACGCGACGTGGATGACGATCGTGGCCCGGCACGGCCGCGACGAGACCGCCTGGCCCAGGGGCCTGCGCAACCCGCAGAGCGCGCGGACCCGCTCGTTCCAGAAGGCCGAAGCGACCGAGATCGACTTCCACTGCTGGCTCCAGTGGCTGCTCGACGAGCAGCTGGCCGCGGCGAAGACGGCCTGCGAGCGTGCCCGGATGCCCTACGGGATCATCCACGACCTCGCCATCGGCGCCCAGTCCAACGGCGCCGACGTGTGGGCCGACTCCGCGGTCTACGCGCCCGGCGTGCAGGTGGGCGCCCCGCCGGACGAGTTCAACCAGTCCGGCCAGAACTGGGGTTCGCGCCCCTGGCGCCCCGACAGGCTGGCCGAGACGGGCTACGCCGCGTACCGGCGGATCCTGCAGGGCACCCTCCGCCACGCCCACGGCCTGCGCATCGACCACGTGATGGGCCTGTTCCGGCTCTGGTGGATCCCGGAGGGCGCCTCGGCCGACCAGGGCACGTACGTCACCTACGACCACGACGCGATGCTCGGCGTGCTGACCCTGGAGGCGCACCGGGCCGGGGCGGTCCTGATCGGCGAGGACCTGGGCACGGTCGAGCCGTGGGTCCGCACCTCGCTCGCCAGCCGCGGGATCCTGGGCACCAGCGTGCTCTGGTTCGAACGCGATTCGAGCGGCAAGCCCCTGCACGCCGCCCGCTGGCGCACCGAGAGCCTGGCCACCGTGACGACGCACGACCTGCCCCCGACGGCGGCCGTCCTGAACGGCGAGTCCCTGGACGCCTCCGACTGGCTGGCCGAACTGCGCCGCGAGGGCCTGCTCCGCCGGGGCGCGGGCGAGCCCGAGACGGTCGACGCCCTGCACCGATACCTGGCCTGGACCCCCGCCAGGCTCGTCGGCGTCTACCTTCCCGACGCGGTGGGCGACCGTCGCCCGCACAATCTGCCCGGCACCGACGCCGAGACGTACCCCAATTGGCGGTACCCCCTGGCCGACGGCGCCGGCGCCCCAGTCCTCCTCGAGGACTTCGCGCGCAACCCGCGGGTGCGCTCGCTGGCGCGGGCGCTGCGCATACTGGGCTGACCCCGCGGATCGATCTTCGCCGCGAATACACGACCTGGCTGCGTGCCCGGTACCCGCGTCGAGTAACGTTGTGCTGTGACTATCAGATCAGCAAAGCGTTCCGCGGTGCGGGCCGGGACCGTGGCCGCGCTGACCGCTGTCCCGCTGTTGGCCATGGGCTCGGCCTTCGCGGACAACTTCCAGGGCGAGGACGCCGGTCCCCGGCTGTCCGTGCTGGCCACCCTCGGGATCTTCGTGGGCATCCCGATCGCGTTGTTCCTGCTGATCGCCTTCCTGGTGATGCTGCCTTCGCTGGTCAAGGGCGACAGCAACCGGGCCGAGATCGGCTGGGACGCCAAGACCGCCGCCAAGACCGAGGCCAAGGCCCCGGAGGACGCGGAGCAGGCCGAGGCCGAAGCCAAGGCCGGCGCCGGCTCGAGCGGAACCGGTGGCGCCAGTGGCTCCTGGTGAGGCGGCGGTGATCGAGTCCGCGCAGATCCAGCGGGCCATCAAGATCGCCGAGAAGCGTACCGGCCTGAACTGGTCGGTCTTCGTCGGTGACCTCGGCGCGGAGCCGCGCGCCGAAGCCCTCACGCGGCACGGCGCCCTGGGCCCGTCCGCGGCCGAGTCCGTGCTGCTCGCGGTGGACCCCGCCAAGCACCGTCTGGAGATAGTGACCGGCTCCCGCGCCCGCAAGCGCCTGGACGACCGCTCCTGCGCCCTGGCCGCGGCCAGCATGGCCGGCACCTTCGCCGTCCGCGACCTGGACGGCGGCATCGCCCGCGGCATCCTGGCCCTGGTCGAGCACGTCCGCCGCGGCTGAGCCCACCCGCGCGCCGAGGACGGTGCGGCCTCGCTCGGACGGTGAGTGAGCGAGGCCGTGATGGCGGCCTCGGGAGAATCGCCGCTCCGCGACTGCGGAAATACGGCGCCGATCAGCGGAGCCCTTGATTCCACTGGACTCAGTCCGGGCTCATAGAACGCGACCGCACCGGCGCAGTCTCGTCCGATTTCGGCCAGTAAGCCGAAGGTGTCTCCTCGTCTTACGCCGAAATCCCGCTCAAGGACTGTCCTGGTCTCGCCCTCTGGCAGCAAGCCTTCAATCCGAAACGTCTGATCGTGGCCATACTTCGGTTGCCTTACGGGCAGCGCTACTGAGAGGCATAGCCCGCCGATGCCATACGTCTCAATCGCTTCCATTGTGTAGGTGAGCGAAAGTCGCCCCCTCCGCCAGCAGTTCCCTCAGCAGGTCCTCCTCGGTCGCGCCGCGTCGCCAGTAGCCCGTGAAGGTGACGCGCTTGCGGTCGAATGCCCGGCCGTCGGGCCCGCTTCCCACGAGGTGACGACGCAGCCGGCGGACCTCGCCCGCCTCGCCGCCGAGCCACGCGTACGGGGTTCCGGAGGGCAGACGGGCTCCGCTCACCGCTTCCGTCAGGGCGGGGCCCACGCCGCGCACCAGCCAGGTGATCTCGGCGTCGGACCAGGTGTTCAGGCCCTGGACGTCCTCGCAGTGGGCGATCTCGATCCAGGCGCGCACCGGAGTCGCGGGGCTGATCCACTCCAGGATTCCGGCGATCGCGGGCAGTGCCGACTCGTCGCCGGCCAGCAGGATCCAGTCGGTGCCCTGCGGGGGGCGGAAGTCGATGCCCGCGTTGTCCGGCTCGTCGGGGCCGAGGGCGGTGATGCGGTCGCCGGCCAGGCAGCGCAGCGCCCACGCCGCCGCGGGGCCCGGGGAGGTGTGGACGGCGAAGTCCACGTCCACCTCGCCCAGCTCTCTGCGCTGCTCGCGGACCGTGTACGTGCGCATCAGGGCGCGGCGATCCGGGTCCATCGCGCGCCAGGCGGCGTACCAGTTCTCGCCGGCCTCGACGGGGATCTCGGCGGACTCCTCGCCGGGCTGCGGGAAGAAGAGCTTGAAGCGCTGGTCGCGGCCGCCCGAGGCGAATTCGGCCAGGCCGGCCGGATCGACGCCGCGGAAGGTCACGCGTTGGACGCTCGGGCTGACCCGGCGCGTGCGGGCGACCTCGAAGTCGAAGAACCGGTAGGCGGCGGCCACGGTCACGCCACCTTCTTCGCGTTCTGCAGCGCGGTCGCGAAGGTCTGCACGATCGGGCCGATCGCGGCGTACGAGTAGCGGGGTTCCGAGTTCCAGGCGACGATCTGATGAGCCTTCACCGCGGGCAGCGCGGTCCACGTCGCCTTGCCGGTCAGGTCGGCGGGCTGCAGGGTACCGGTGCGGTCGTCGAGCAGGATCAGGTCCGGGGCGTACTTTCCGGCGTTCTCCCAGCTCAGGCTCTCGAAGAAGCCGCCGACGACGTTCGTCGGCCGGACGAAGGAGACGCCGAGCTGCTCGAAGTAGCTCAGGTCGGGATAGACCTGCGGGTCGCTGACGTAGAGCAGGTCGGCGCTCGCCGAGGCGGCCATCACCGTGAGGGTCTTGTTGGTCTTCGCGGCGGCGCGCAGTTGCTCCACCGCCTGCTGGAAGGCGGTCTTGGCCTCCGTGGCCGCGGGGGCGGAGAGGTCGGCGCCCAGCAGGCCGGCGAGCTTCTCGTAGCGCGCGAGGGGCGTGGTCAGCGGCTCGCTCGCGACGGTGATTCCTATGGTGGGGGCCAATTTCTCGATCTTCGACAGGCTCGCGGCCGGGACGTACCAGAGCGAGTCCTTCTCCCACATGTCCGTGATCAGCAGTTGCGGGTCGAGCTCGGCGTACTTGGCGACGTCGAACTCGCCGTACGCGTTGCCGAGGATCGTCACCTTGTCCACGGGCAGGTCGCCCGCCATCGGATCGGCCTTGCCGTCGGCCTGCTTGGTCGGCCCGAAGACGCCGACGATCCGGTCGGTGACGCCGAAGTCGTAGAGCGCAGCCGCGGCGCCGGTGTACGCGATGACCTTGGTGGGCGCGGAGTTCAGGCGCACGGCCGTGCCGCGGTCGTCGGTGAAGGTCCAGGGTCCGTTCGCGGGTCCCGAAGAGCCGGACGAGGACGAATCAGACGCGTTCGACGACGAGACGGTAGCGCTGCACGCTTCGAGCAGGCCGACCGCGCCGAGCCCGAGTCCCGCCATGCCGAGGCCCGATGTGAGCACGCGACGGCGGCTCGGGTGCCGGTGCCGGGGCTGGTCGGCGGACGCGCTGGAAGGCAGGGCCATGGCGAGGGGGTCCTCTCTCGAAGGGGCGAAACTTAGGGTAGCCTAACCTAAGCCACGATCAATCCCCAGGAGTCCCATGCCGACCCGCCGAGCACTCCGATTACCCGCCGCGCTCTGCGCCCTGCTCGCCGTCTGCGTCCTCAGCCTCGGCATCGGCGCGCTGCCGCTCAGCCCTTCCGCGGCGTGGCACGGGCTGACCGATCCGGCGTCCACCGCGTACGCCGTCGTGCACCAGACGCGGTTGCCGCGCACGCTGCTCGGCCTGCTCGCCGGGACCGCGCTCGGCCTGGCCGGAGCCGTGATGCAGGCGCTGACCCGCAATCCCTTGGCGGACCCCGGATTGCTCGGCGTGAACGCGGGCGCCTCGGCCGCCGTCGTCACCGCGACCGCGCTGCTCGGCATATCCAGCCTCGGCGGCTACATATGGTTCGCGCTCGGCGGCGCGGCGCTGGTCTCCGTGCTCATCTACGCGATCGGCGGCGGCGGGTCGAGCACGCCGGCGCGGCTCGCGCTGGCCGGAACCGCCGTGAACGCGGCGCTCTACTCGTACGTCGGCGCGGTCGAACTCCTCGACACCGACGCGCTGGACAGAATGCGTTTCTGGACCGTCGGATCCATCGCGGACGCCGAACCGGGCACTGTGCTGCGGATCACGCCGTTCATCCTCGTCGGAGTGCTCCTCGCACTCGGCTGCGCGAAGTCGCTGAACACACTCGCGCTCGGGGACGACGCGGCGCTGGCGCTCGGCGGAAAGCCCGCCTTGACCCGCGCGACAGCGATCGTCGCGATCGTGCTGCTCTGCGGTTCCGCGACCGCCGCGTGCGGGCCGATCGTGTTCGTCGGCCTGATGGTGCCGCAGATCGCCGCCCGATTCACCGGCCCCGACCTGCGCCGGCTCCTGCCCTACAGCGCGATCCTGGCGCCGGTTCTGCTGCTCGGCGCGGACATCGTCGGCCGCGTCGTCGCGCGGCCCTCCGAACTCGAAGTCGGCATCGTCACGGCGGTCATCGGCGGCCCGGTCTTCCTGTTCACCGTCGTCGGGCGGCGCGCGTGAAGCGGTCGGCAGCGGTATCAGTGATCTTCATCGTGCTCGGCGCGATCGCCGCGTTCCTCGCCGTCGACATCGGCCAATTCACCGGCGGTGTCACGGAGGCGGACGCATTCGTCATCAACCAACTGCTGCTCCCGCGCATATGCACGGCGGTCCTGGCCGGCGCGGCGCTCGCGCTCGCCGGAGCCGTCTTCCAGTCCGTGACGCGCAATCCGCTCGGCAGTCCCGACGTGCTCGGCTTCACGCAGGGCGCTGCGACGGGAGCGCTGATCGGCATCATGGCGCTCGGCGGGGGAGTGGTCGCCGTCGCCGGGGCCGCGTGGATCGGCGCGGTCGGCTGCGCGGTCGCCGTCTACCTCGTGGCACGACGCGGCGGCGTGACCGGCGGCGCGAAGCTCGTCCTCGTCGGCATCGGCGTCGCGACGATCCTCAGCGGCGTCAACGAATACCTGATCACGCGCGCGAACATCGTCGACGCGGCGGCCGCCTCGCTCTGGATCACGGGCAGCCTCGACGGCAGTTCGTGGACCGGCGTCGTGATCCTCGCAGCGGCCGCGGCCCTCCTCGTCCCGCCGATCGTCTTGGCCTCCCGCTCGCTGCGCATCCTCGAACTCGGCGACGATCTCGCCACCGGCCTGGGCCTGCGCACCGAGCGAGTCAGACTCTTCACGCTCTCGGGCGCGGTCCTGCTCGCGGCCTCGGCGGCCTCGCAGACCGGTCCCGTCGCGTTCGTCGCCCTGTGCGCCCCGCATCTCGCGCGCAGGCTGACGCGGCGTACCGGCCCCAACCTCGTGCCCACGCTGCTGCTCGGCGCCGCGCTGATGCAGTGGGCCGATTACCTTGCCCAGCACGTGATTCCAAACCGCCAACTGCCGGTCGGCGTCGTGACCGGCGTGCTCGGCGGCGGCTATCTCGTCTACCTCCTCGCCCAGCAGAGAGACAAGCTATGAGCCGACTCGCGACGCGCGATCTCACCCTGGCCTACGACCGCCGCGACGTCGTGCGCGACCTGGATGTGGAGATCCCTGACCGCTCGTTCACCGTGATCATCGGCGCCAACGGCTGCGGCAAGTCGACGCTGCTGCGCGCTCTCGCTCGCGTGCTGAAGCCCGCGAGCGGAACGGTGCTGCTGGACGGCAAGGGGATCGGCGAGCATCCGAGCCGCCACGTGGCCCGCACGATCGGCCTCCTGCCGCAGTCTCCGATCACGCCGGACGGCATCACCGTCGCCGAGCTCGTGGGGCGCGGCCGTTTCCCGCATCAGGGGGCGCTGCGGCGCGAGACGCCCGAGGACCGCGCGGTCGTCGAGCGCTGCCTCGCGGAGACCGGCCTCATCGACCTGAAGGCCAGACCCGTGGCCACGCTCTCCGGCGGCCAGCGGCAGCGCGCCTGGATCGCGATGGCGCTAGCGCAGGACACCGAACTGCTGCTGCTCGACGAGCCGACGACGTATCTCGACCTCACGCATCAGATCGAGGTCCTAGATCTGTGCGCCCGGCTGCACGCCGACGGCCGGACCGTGGTCGCCGTGCTGCACGACCTCAATCAGGCCGCGCGCTATGCCTCGCACATGATCGTGCTGAAGGACGGCGCGGTCCACGCGGAGGGCGCCCCCGAAGATGTGATCACCGCGGACACGGTCGCCGAGGCCTTCGGCCTGCGGGCGCGGATCATCCCGGACCCGGAGACCGGCACGCCGCTGGTCATCCCTCTTCCCAGCCAAGTTACCGCCAAGTAGGATCCGCTTGAGAGCGCCGACCGACTCCTGACGTCAGCGGCGACCGAGCAGCGGAAGGTGCGGTCCGTCCATGTCCTCAACGCAGAAGCGGGAACGGGACCGGCCCTGGGTGATGCGCACGTACGCGGGCCATTCCACCCCGGCCGAGTCCAACGCCCTCTACCGGCGCAATCTGGCGAAGGGGCAGACGGGCCTGTCCGTGGCCTTCGACCTGCCCACCCAGACCGGCTACGACGCCGACGCGGAGCTCGCGGCGGGGGAGGTCGGCAAGGTCGGGGTGCCCATCGCGCACCGCGGCGACCTGGCCCGGCTGTTCGAGGGCATCCCGCTGGCCGAGATGAACACCTCGATGACGATCAACGCGACGGCGATGTGGCTGCTCGCGCTCTACCAGGTCACCGCGGAGGAGCAGGGCGCGGATCCGGAGCGGCTGGCCGGGACGACGCAGAACGACATCATCAAGGAGTACCTGTCGCGCGGCACCTACGCGTTCCCGCCGGGGCCGTCGCTGCGGCTGACGACGGACACGATCGCGTACACGGTCACCGCGATGCCGAAGTGGAACCCGATCAACATCTGCAGCTACCACCTGCAGGAGGCGGGCGCCGAGCCGGTCCAGGAGATCGCCTACGCGCTGTCCACGGCCATCACCGTGCTCGACGCCGTGCGCGACTCCGGCCAGGTGCCGCCGGAGCGCTTCGACCGCGTCGTCGAGCGGATCTCCTTCTTCGTCAACGCCGGCGTGCGCTTCGTCGAAGAGCTCTGCAAGATGCGCGCGTTCACGATGCTGTGGAACGAGATCACGCAGGAGCGCTACGGCGTGACCGACCCGGCCGCGCGCCGGTTCCGCTACGGCGTGCAGGTCAACTCGCTCGGTCTCACGGAGGCTCAGCCGGAGAACAACGTGGCCCGCATCGTGCTCGAGATGCTCGCGGTCACGCTGTCGAAGGACGCCCGCGCCCGGGCCGTGCAGCTGCCCGCGTGGAACGAGGCGCTGGGCCTGCCGCGGCCGTGGGACCAGCAGTGGTCGCTGCGTCTGCAGCAGGTGCTCGCCTTCGAGTCCGACCTGCTCGAGTACGGCGACCTGTTCAACGGCTCGCACGTCGTCGAGGCGAAGGTGGACGAGCTGGTCGACGCGGCGAAGGCCGAGATGGGCCGGATCGAGGAGATGGGCGGCATCGTCGCGGCCGTCGAGTCCGGATACCTGAAGTCCCAGCTGGTCAGCGCGCACGCCGAGCGCCGCGCGCGGATCGAGGCGGGCGAGCAGATCGTCGTCGGCGTCAACAAGTTCCAGGAGACCGAGCCCAACCCGCTCACCGCGGACCTGGACGCCGCGATCCAGACCGTGGACCCGGCCGTCGAAAAATCCGCGACGGACGCGCTCAAGCTGTGGCGCGCCGAGCGTGACAACGCGGCCGTCGAGGCGGCCCTCGAGCGCCTGCGCGAGGACGCCGCCAAGCCCGACGTGAACCTGATGCACGCCACGCTCGACTGCGCGCGGGCCGGCGTCACGACGGGGGAGTGGGCGGCGGCGCTGCGCGAGGTCTTCGGCGAGTTCCGCGCCCCGACCGGCGTCGCGGCGGCGGCCGTCGGCGCCCAGGTCTCAGCCGAGCTGGCGGCACTGCGCGAGCAGGTCAAGGCGGTCGGCGAGAAGCGGGGCCGCAGGCCGCGGATGCTCGTCGGCAAGCCGGGCCTCGACGGCCACTCCAACGGCGCCGAGCAGATCGCCGTGCGCGCCAGGGACGCCGGATTCGAGGTCGTGTACCAGGGGATCCGGCTGACCCCGGCCCAGATCGCCGCTGCGGCGGTGGCGGAGGACGTGGACGTGGTCGGCCTCTCGGTGCTCTCCGGATCGCACCTGCGCATCGTCCCCGACGTGCTCCGCCTCCTCGCCGACGCCGGCGCCGGAGACATGCCCGTCGTCGTCGGCGGCATCATCCCCGAGGCCGATGCCGAGGCGCTGATGCGGCAGGGCGTGAAGGCCGTCTTCACCCCGCGCGACTACGACCTGACGGCCATTCTCGGAAAAGTGCTCAGCCTGGTGGCGTGATTCGCCCGTTTTCGCTGAATTGATTGCAAAGGCGGGAAATAAACCGAGTCCGGGAACGAAGCTCTCCCGCTTCGTTCCCGGACTCGGACATTCACGCCGATTCACCCGGGAATTCCCCCCGGATTAACCGGATCGCGCCGGGCCGGATCAGGCCTTGGCCTCGGCCGCCTCGGCGTCCTCGGCCTTGACGCCGACCTCGTGCGCCTTGATGAACTCGTCGCCCAGCACCTCGTGCGCCGCGCGCAGGTGGTCGAGGTCCACCTCGCCGTGCTCCGAGGCGTGCCCGTCCAGCGCCGCCAGCAGCCGCTCCACCGGCGCGTGCGAGCCACCGAGCCGCTGCTCGGCGAACGTGGCTATACCGAGCTTGAGAAGCAGCTTGGCACCGTGGCGGTGGATGTTCCACTCCTCGATGCTGTGCTCGGTCTCCTCGAAGGCCTTCTCCGAGACCTCCATTGCCTTCGCCAAAAAGCTCATCGCAATCCTCATTGTCCACGGGAGGCGACTGAGCGCTCCCCCTCAGGCATGACAGTCAATACCCGCGCACTGTACTCCACCGGAGGTGACACTGCGTAGGGTCCGTTGCGCGACAAGGCAATCGGCATACGAATCGTTGCGGAATGCGGTCGTCCGTGACGATCAGCCGGTCGCGCAAGCACTTCTTCGCCGATTCTCATGGTGGCCCCCTTGCGGCTTTCACCCGATCGTGTGATGGCGGCGGCCGCGTGCGGAGGTTAGGTTCCGCAGAGTCCTGTATTACGCATCTGCGCGGGATCTCACTGCGGGGACTCGGGGGTCGCCTTGCCGCGCCCATGGGGCGTCGAGCTGCGGGTGCGCCCGAATCGCCTGGTACCACCGACGAATCACGGATCGAGGACGTTGTACGTGCGCGGAACCAGACACACCATGCTGACGCTGACGACGATGGGCGCCGCCGTTGTCGCCACGCTGCTGCCCGGCGGTTGTTCGAGCGGTGGCAGCGGGTGCGCGGCGCAGGACGTGACTGTGCAGAACGTCGTGCTGAGCAGCATCTCGGCGGCGTTCGACGTGCACACCCAGGTGCGGTCGCACAGTGACGGCAAGCCGCTCTACGGCGAGTCGGTGCAGTTCTGGGCCTGGGGGAGGCCGCCCGGACAGTCCAACACCGTCAGCATCCAGCTCGGCACGGTGACCTCGGACGCCTCCGGCGAGGCGACCCTGAAGATGCCGCCGATCATGCAGAACTACATGGTCAGCACGCTCGACGGGATCTCCGGCACCGACTTCGTGAAGGTCACCGCGAACGGGCTGCCCGGCACCGTCGCCGGCATCGGGTACTGCGAGGGCAAGGGCAGCGCGCCGGTCAGCTGCGGCCCGACCGGGCAGGCCTGCCCGGTCATCGAGGTCCCGCGGTCCAAGTAGCCGCTACGGGTGACGCCTAGAACAGCCGCGACTCGGCGTCGTCGAAGCCGCGCAGCACGTCGTAGTCCAGCACCTGGCAGCCGATCCCGCGGTCGGTCGCCAGGACGCGGGCCTGCGGCTTGATCTCCTGCGCGGCGAAGATGCCGCGCACGGGGGCGAGCAGCGGGTCGCGGTTGAGCAGCTCCAGGTACCTGGTCAGCTGCTCGACGCCGTCGATCTCCCCGCGCCGCTTGATCTCCACCGCCACGGTCGCCCCGGCGGCGTCCCTGCACAGGATGTCCACCGGGCCGATCGCGGTCGGGTACTCGCGCCGGATCAGCCGGTATCCCGCGCCGAGCGTCTCGATCTGCGCGGCCAGCAGCTCCTGCAGGTGCGACTCGACGCCGTCCTTCTGCAGGCCCGGGTCGACGCCGAGCTCGTGCGAGCCGTCATGGAAGACCTCTTCCAGACGGATGATCAGCTTCTCGCCCGCCTTGTTGGTCACCGTCCACAGGCCCGGCTCCTCCTTCACCGTGCACGGCGGGCTCATCCAGTTCAGCGGCTTGTAGGAGCCGCCGTCGGAGTGCACGAGCACCGAGCCGTCCGACTTGTGGATGAGCAGGCGCTTGGCGCTGGGCAGGTGGGCGGCGAGGCGTCCGGCGTAGTCGACGCTGCACTGGGCGATGACGAGGCGCATCCGGCCAGCCTAGTCGAGGCGCGCAAGTCGTAGGCGCGCAACGGCCGGAGCGCTCGTATCGTCGGATCGATCCGCTGAACGGAGGTCCTGTCACACGTGAATCCCGTGCGCCCCCTCGGCCAGGTGTGAGGGGCCCTCGCTGCGGTCATTCATTTCTGTGAGCGCACGATGACGGCTGAGAAGCCTCACGAAATGAACGGGAGCCCACATGTCCCTGGACGTCTCACCGGACCTGCTGGCGGCGGCCGAGCGCGGCGAGGTCCGCGACGCGGAGTTCGCCGACTGCGTGCGCACCTCGCTGCCGTACGCGTGGAACATGATCAGCACTCTGTCGACCCAGCTTCACGTCAACGGCGGCCCCTTCGCCGACAACACCACCCCGCCGGCCACCGAGCAGGAGCGCGGGCAGCTGCTGCGCGCGCTCGCCTCGGACTCCATCCGCAGCTGCCTCGAGCGCTACTTCGGGGTCAAACTCGCGTTCCAGAACTGCCACCGGGTCGCCGTCTTCCCGGCCGCGGACGGTGAGCCCGGCATGGAGTCGGGGGCGTACCGCCGCTTCGTCTCGCCGCGCGCCCAGCTGCTCAATCAGTCGCCGGAGCTGCGCGACTGCTGATCCGGGGGGAAGGACGCTCCGGATCCACGGAGTGTTCACTCGTTCGAGTGTGCGGAAGGGAGTGGTCGTCCGAAAACTGTCAGACCCGTGTGATGGGGTGGGAAGTGAGGGAACCCCGGCGGGGAGAGACCGGTCGAGGCCGACGCACGCGCAGTGGAGGGCGCGTGCGGGGAAGGCGGACTCGACCGGTCTCTGCGGATCCGCCCTCCGATATGTTCATCCGACTGTGCCCGTCGTCACACTGTCTGCCACTGCCTGTACCGTGGATACTGACCGGTAACTAGTGGCCGTACCCGCACGACGGGACGGTACCGAGCGGACAAGGGAGTCGGCAGTGGCGCGAGACTTTGAAACCGTCGGCGTGGTGGGTCTGGGCACCATGGGCGCGGGCATCGCGGAGGTGCTGGCCCGCAACGGGATCCGGGTGTACGGCGTGGAGCAGGATCCCGCCGCGCTGAACCGGGGGCGCGCGCACGTGGCGCACTCCACCCGGCGCGCGGTCTCCAAGGGCAAGCTGAGCGCGCAGGACGCCGCGGCGCTGCTGGACCGCATCACCTTCACCACCGACCTGGCCGACCTCGCCGGGGCCGATCTGGTGATCGAGGCCATTCCGGAGCGGCTGGAGCTCAAGCGCGGGCTCTTCCAGCAGCTCGACTCGATCTGCGGCGCCGACACCGTCTTCGCGACCAACACCTCCTCGCTCTCGGTCACCGAGATCTCCGTGGCCACCTCGCGGCCCGGCCGCGTCGTCGGCATCCACTTCTTCAACCCGGCGCCGGTCATGAAGCTCGTCGAGATCGTGCGCACCGTGGTCACCGAGCCCGAGGTGCTGGCCGACGTCGAGGCGCTGGCCGCGCGGCTCGGCAAGAGCCCGGTCGTGATCGGCGACAAGGCCGGGTTCATCGCGAACGCGCTGCTCTTCGGCTACCTGAACCACGCCGCCACGATGTACGAGGCGCGCTACGCCTCCCGCGAGGACATCGACGACGCGATGCGGCTCGGCTGCCGGCTGCCGATGGGCCCGCTCGCGCTGCTCGACCTGATCGGCGTGGACACCGCGTACGAGATCCTCGACACGATGTACAAGCAGTCGCGGGACCGGCTGCACGCCCCGGCCCCCATCCTCAAGCAGATGAAGACGGCCGGACTGCTCGGCCGCAAGGTGGGCCGCGGCTTCTACACCTACGAGCAGCCGGGCGTGCCGACCCTGGTGGCCGACGACCTGACCCCCGAGGGCGCCAAGCACGCCGCGCCGGGCCGCAGCGTGAGCCGCGTGGCCGTGGTCGGCTCGGGCACCATGGCCAACGGCATCGCCGAGGTCTGCGTGAAGGCGGGCCTGGAGACGGTGCAGATCGCCCGGTCGAAGGAGAAGGCCGAGGCCTCCCGCGCCGCGGTCGAGAAGTCGCTGGCCCGCGCCGTGTCCAAGGGCAAGCTCTCCGAGCAGGACCGCGACACGGCGCTCGGCCTGCTCACGGCCAGCGGCAGCCTCTCCGACGCGGCCGACTGCGACCTGGTGGTCGAGGCCGTCGTCGAGGACCTCGACGTCAAGACCGCCCTGTTCCGCGAGCTCGACGCGATCTGCAAGCCGGGCGCCGTGCTGGCCACCACGACGTCCAGCCTCCCGGTGATCGACTGCGCGATGGCCACCGGCCGCCCGGCCGATGTCGTCGGCATCCACTTCTTCAACCCGGCGCCGGTGATGGAGCTGGTCGAGGTCGTGCACACCGTCGCCACCTCGGCGGACGTCCTGACCACGGTCCACGAGCTGTGCGACCGGCTCGGCAAGCACGCCGTCGACTGCGGCGATCGCGCCGGCTTCATCGTGAACGCCCTGCTGTTCCCGTACCTGAACGACGCGGTCAAGATGCTGCAGGCGCACTACGCCACCGCCGACGGCATCGACACCGCCATGAAGCTCGGCTGCGGCTACCCCATGGGGCCGTTCGAACTCCTCGACGTCGTCGGCCTGGACGTGGCCCTCGCCATCGAGCGCGTGCTCTACCTCGAGTTCCGCGAGCCCGGCTTCGCCCCCGCCCCGCTGCTCGAGCACCTGGTGACCGCGGGCTACCTCGGCCGCAAGACCGGCCGCGGCTTCCGCGACCACACCGCCGCCTAGCCGCCGCGAAGCACCGAGAAGACGCGCGGGCTCTGCGAGAATAGGCCGGTGAGCCCGCGCAAGAACTCCAAGTGGTCGCGTCCGACCCCCGACCCCGACGACCTGGCGCGCTCCTTCGGCTACCAGCGCAGCGAGTCCGATTCGGTCGGCGAGGAGTGGATCGTGCGGCAGGTCACCGGTGCCGCCGCCACCAAGACCTACCGCTGCCCCGGCTGCGACCACGAGATCCCGCCCGGCACCCCGCATGTCGTCGCGTGGCCCAGCGTCCCCGAGTACGGCTCGGGCGGCGGCGTCACGGAGCGGCGGCACTGGCACACCGCCTGCTGGAACTCGAGGAGCAAGCGGCGCCGCCGCTGAGCTGCCCTAAGCGTCCCGCCGCCGGAACAGCACGAACGCCGGGACGATCAGCACCGCCGCCCAGACCAGCAGGGTGATGAAGCCGCCGAGCGGGGTGAGCACCGGAGTGCTGCCCGCGGAGGGTGCGTGGGTGACCATCATGGCGCTGCCGGCGTTGGAGGGGACGATCTTGTTGATGTCCTTGCCCAGGTTGCCCGGTAGGAAGTTCGTGATGATCGGCAGCACGAAGAAGATGCCGACCAGCGTCGAGATCGCGGCCGCCGTGTGCCGCAGCAGGAAGCCCAGCGCCAGGCCCATCAGGGCGACGAGGGCCAGGTAGACGGGGACGGCGAGCAGCGCCCGCACGTTGGCGCCGTGGCTCAAGGACAGGTCCACGCCGTGCTTCGTGTAGAAGGGGCTGGCCACGCCGTACGAGGCGAAGGCGATGACCACGCCCAGCAGCAGGACCACGAGCGTGAGCACGATGGCCTTGGCCGAGAACAGCATGGCGCGGCGGGGGAAGGCGGTGAGCGAGGTGCGCATCATGCCGGTGCCGTATTCGGTGGATACGACGAGGACGCCGAGGACCCCGGTGACCAGCACCCCGAAGTAGACGCCTGCCACGACCACCGACATGTCGGTGGTGGAGCGGGAGGTGGCGGAGATGGTGTCCCAGTTGGCCGAGGTCACCGCCGCGATCAGCAGGGAGATGCCCACCGACAGGACCAGGCAGATCAGCAGGGTCCAGTACGTCGAGCGGACGGTGCGGATCTTCGCGAACTCGCTGTCCATCGCCTCGCGGAAGGTGATGCGGCTCGCGGGCGTCCCTAGGCGGATCGCGGTGGCGGTCATCGGACGTGCTCCTGGGTCTGCGGGTTCTGCGGATTCTGCGAGATCTGCGAGCTCTGCGGACTCTGCGTCTGCGGCGCACCCCAGCCGGGCTGCTGAGCGTCCGCCGCGGTCCGCCCGTCCGCGCGCCCCGCGTGGTACTCCACCGACTCCGCCGTGAGCCGCATGAACGCCTCCTCCAGCGAGGACTGGACCAGCGTCAGTTCGTGCAGCCACAGGCCCTCGGCGCCGGCCACGTCGCCGATCTGGGCGGGCTGGGTGTCGTAGACGTGCAGGGAGTCGTCCGGTTTCCGTTCCACCCGCCAGCCGCGCTCGATCAGCTTCGGGGCGAGATCCCCCGGCTTCGGGGAGCGCACGCGGACGTAGCTGACCGAGTTCTTGGCGATGAACTGGGCCATCGGCTCGTCGGCGAGGATCTTGCCGAGGCCGATGACGACGAGGTGATCGGCCGTCAGGGCCATCTCGCTCATCAGGTGGCTCGACACGAAGACCGTGCGGCCCTCGGCGGCGAGGGCCTTCATCAGGTTGCGGATCCAGAGGATGCCCTCGGGGTCGAGGCCGTTGACGGGCTCGTCGAACATGACGATGCCGGGGTCGCCGAGCAGGGCGGCGGCGATGCCGAGGCGCTGGCCCATGCCGAGGGAGAAGCCGCCGGAGCGCTTCCTGGCCACGCTCTGCAGGCCGACCAGGTCGATCACCGCGTCCACCCGGCTGCGCGGCAGGCCGTTCGCCTTCGCCAGCACGAGCAGGTGGTTGTACGCGGTGCGGCCGCCGTGCACGGCCTTGGCGTCCAGCAGCGCTCCCACCTCGCGCAGCGGGGCGGCGAGGCGGTGGTAGGGCAGGCCGTTGATCGTCACCGCGCCGGAGGACGGGCGGTCCAGGCCGAGGATCATCCGCATCGTGGTGGACTTGCCGGCGCCGTTCGGCCCCAGAAAGCCCGTGACCTTGCCGGGGGCCACGGTGAAGTCCGCGTGGTCCACCGCGAGCCGGGGTCCGTAGCGCTTGGTCAGCGCGGTTGCCTGGATCATGCGGACAAGCCTGCCCGAATGGTCCGGGATCAACCATTCGGGCAGGCCTAACGAGTTACCCGCAGCCGGTGGTGAACCGGTTAGGCGTCCCGGCGCACCAGCAGGTACGCGGCCAGCGCCCACAGCGCGGCGGTCCACAGCGCGAAGACGCCGTAGCCCTCCCACGAGCTGATCAGGAAGTTGTCCGGCAGCCGCTTGCCGATGATCGCGAAGCCCGCGTTCGTCGGCTCGTAGGTGTAGAGGTACTTGCCGACTCGGCCCGGGATCAGCTGGATCAGGTTGCTGATCACCAGCAGCAGGGCGACGATGCCGGTGATCGCGCCCGCGACGTGCCGCAGCAGCGCGCCGACGACCAGGGCGAACAGTCCGAGCATGCCCAGGTACAGGCCGACGCCGAAGACCTGCCGGACGTTCCCGCTGTTCAGGTTCACGGTCAGCAGGCTCTTGAAGGTCTGCCGGCCGATGAAGAAGCCGATGAAGGCGACGGCCTCGCCGATCACCAGGATCAGCAGCGCGAAGACGATCGACTTGGCCGCCAGCATCCGCACCCGGTGCGGGCTGGCCAGCAGCGTCGAGCGGATCATCCCGGTGGAGTACTCGCTGGCCGTCACCATCACGCCGAGCACGGCGACCGCGAGCTGGCCGACGAACAGGCCCGAGCTCATGATCGAGCCGATCGGGTCATCGAGCAGGTTGGCCTGCTGCTCCGGCGTGGCCTGCTTCCAGTTCGAGACCGTCAGGTACGGGAACAGCCAGCTGAAGAACAGGAACGCGATGACCAGCGCGATCAGCGACCAGTAGGTCGAGCGCACGGAGCGGATCTTGGTCCACTCGGCCAGCAGCAGGCGGCCGAAGTGCGCGTGGCCGGTGCCCGCGCTCTGCATCGTCGCCGGGGTCAGGACACTGTCACGCGCGGCCATCGGTACCTCCCAGGGCGGGTGCGGGCCGGTGCGCGAACTCCCCGGACTCCCGGGTGAGCTCCATGTACGCCTCTTCGAGCGACGCGCGCTGCGGGGTGAGCTCGTGCAGCACGAGGCCGCGCGCGGCCGCGAGCTCGCCGAGCTGCGGGGCGGTGGCGCCGGTGACGATGAGGGCGCCGTCCTCCTTGGCGCTCGACGCCTCCCAGCCCTGCTCGGCGGCCGCCGCGCGGAACTCCTCGGCCTGCGGCGTGCGCACCAGCACGGCGGTGTCCGAGAACTGCGCGATGAACTGGCCGACCGGCATGTCGGCCTGCAGCTTGCCGCGGCCGATGACGATCAGGTGGTCCGCGGTCACGGCCATCTCGTTCATCAGGTGGCTGGAGACGAAGATGGTCCGTCCGTCGGCGGCCAGGGCCTTGAGCAGCTGCCGGATCCAGAGCACGCCCTCGGGGTCGAGGCCGTTGACCGGCTCGTCGAGGATGAGGATCTGCGGGTCGCCGAGCAGCGCGGCGGCGATGCCGAGGCGCTGGCCCATGCCGAGGGAGAAGCCCTTGGTGCGCTTGCCCGCCACGCCGCTCAGCCCGACGAGTTCCAGCACCTCGGAGACCCGTTTGCGCGGCAC
>DASTAE010000279.1:0-12843 GCA_035712985.1 Actinospica sp. | reverse complement strand
GAGGGCGGCGGCCAGCTCGCCGACCACGGCCTGATCCGGCTCGGCAACGGCGCGCTGGTCGAGGTCGTCGACGTGCAGAAGCCGGTCGGCGACCTGATCGTGCACCGCGCGATCGTCCGGGACGGCGAGGTGACGGTCGGCCAGGGCGCCGAGGCCGTGGTCGACATCGCGCGCCGCGCCGGCATCTCCCGCGCGCACACCGCGACGCACATGGTGCACAAGGCCTTCCGCCAGCTGCTCGGCGAGACCGCGACCCAGGCCGGCTCGGAGAACTCGCCCGGCCGCTTCCGCTTCGACTTCGCGCACCCGCAGGCCGTGCCGCAGTCCGTGCTCGCGGACGCGGAGCAGATGGTCAACGAGGTGCTGCGGGACGACCTCGCGGTGACCGCGGAGATCATGTCGCAGCCCGAGGCCAAGGCGATGGGCGCGATGGCGCTGTTCGGCGAGAAGTACGGCGACCGGGTCCGGGTGGTCTCGGTCGGCGAGTGGGCGCACGAGCTGTGCGGCGGCACGCACGTGCCGAACACCGGCCGGCTCGGCCTGGTCAAGCTGCTGCACGAGTCCTCCATCGGCGCGGGCGTGCGCCGGGTCGAGGCGCTGGTCGGCGCGGACGCCTACAACTTCCTGGCGCGCGAGCACGTGCTGCTGGCGCAGATCTCCGAGGCGGTCAAGGCGCGCCCCGAGGAGCTGCCGGAGCGGATCAACGGCATCATCGGCAAGCTGCGCGACGCGGAGAAGGAGATCGCGGCGCTGCGCGCGGGCCAGGTGCTCGCGGTGGCCGGCGAGCTCGCGGCCAACCCCGCGGACCTGCGCGGCGTGGCCTACGTGGCGCACCGCGCGCCGGACGGCACCGGCGCCGACGACCTGCGCAAGCTGGCCCTCGACGTGCGCGCGCGGCTCGGCTCGCGGCCCAGCGTGGTCGCCGTGGCCTCGGTCGCGAACGACCGCCCGGTGGTCGTCGTCACCACCAGCGAGGCGGCGCGCGAGCAGGGCCTGAAGGCGGGCGCGCTGGCGAAGACCGCGGCGCAGACCCTCGGCGGCGGCGGTGGCGGCAAGGACGACATCGCGCAGGGCGGCGGCACGAACCCGGCCGCGCTGAACGAGGCGCTCGAGGCGGTCGGCCGCCAGATCGCGGGCTGACCCGGGGTCATCCCGATGCGGCCTTATTGAGCGGGACCGGCACCCTCCATGCGACGCTTGCGTATGGAGGGTGCTTCCATAGAGCGGAGCGGAGCTGCAGTGAGATCGGGCAGAAGGCTGGGCGTCGACGTCGGCGCGGTGCGCATCGGCGTGGCCGTGTGCGACCCCGACGGGCTGCTCGCGACCCCGGTGGAGACCGTCAAGGCGGGCGACGGGGACCTGGCCAGGATCGCCGAGCTCGCCGCGGAGTACGGCGTGGTCGAGGCCGTGGTCGGGCTGCCCCGCTCGCTGTCCGGCAACGAGGGCGCGGCCGCGGGTAAGGCGCGCGCCTTCGCCGAGCTACTCGTCGGTAAAATCCAGCCCATTCCGGTGCGTTTGGTCGATGAGCGGTTGACAACCGTCACCGCGACCCGTGGACTACGCGAGTCGGGTGTGCGCGGCCGCAAGAGCAGAGCCGTGGTGGATCAGGCCGCCGCCGTGGTGATCCTGCAGAACGCGCTCGACGCCGAGCGCGTGTCCGGCAGACCCCCCGGTACGCCGGTCGGCCTGGAGCAGGGCCCCGCCGACGACGCGGCGGCCCCGGTGAAGGAGAGCGAATGAGCGACGGCGACTGGTACGGCTATCCTTCGCAGCAGCCGGATCCCTACTCGCAGCCGCAGGACGATCAGTACCGCTCCGCGCAGGACTACGGCAACGCTCCGCACAACTCCGGGTACGACCAGTATGACCAGTACGGGCAGCCGCTTCAGCAGAACCAGGCGTCCCCGCAGCACCAGCAGTACTACCAGCAGCAGCAATACCAGCAGCAGGCGCCGCAGCAGCCGCAGCAGCAGCGGCCGCGCCCGCAGGGCCAGCCAGGGCAGGGGCAGCAGGGCCAGCCGCAGTACGGACAGCAGCAGCAACGCCCCCCGCAGCGCCCGAGGCCGCAGCAGCCGCCGCAGCAGGCGCAGAACCCTTACTTCCAGCAGCAGCAGGGCCGGCAGCAGGACTACGGCTACGACACCGGGCAGTACGCCGCCGGCTACCAACAGCAGCAGCCCGGCTACGACACCGGCGGCTACCCGAGCCAGGACTACCAGCGCTCCGGCTACGACACGTCGACCGGCTACCAAAGCCAGGGCTACGACTCGGCCGCGAGCTACGAGGCCGCGTCGTACGGCTCAGGGTCCTACGACACCGGTACGCGTGGCGGTGGCTACGGCGCCGGCCGGCAGCAGTCCTCGTCGTATCCCGCTGAATCCCGTGACCCGTACGCGGATCTCGGCGAGTCCGCCGAACCCGACGAATACGAGTTCCAGCCGCGCGGCGGCCGCCGCCGGGCCGGCACCGGCGAGCAGCCCCAGGTCTCCGACGACGGTCGCTTCGGCCTGCTGGACGACGAGACGGCGACCGAGTCCCCGTCGTCCCCCGGGAAGACGGACGAGGACGACGAGGACCGCGGCGGACGCAGGGGCGGGCGCAGCGGCGGCAAGCAGAAGGACGACAAGAAGGCCCGGCGCAGCTGCACGGTCATCTTCCTGTTCTTCGCGCTGATCGCCGGCGGCCTCGGCTACGGCGGCTACCAGGCCTACAACTGGTACCAGTCGCACTACGGCCCGCCCGCCGACTACGGCTCGGCGAGCGGCGTCTCGAGCACCGCGATAGTGACCGTCCCGTCCGGCGCCGGCGGCACGGAGATCGCCTCGATCCTGTTCAACGCGGGGATCGTGAAGAGCGAGCGCGCCTTCATCCAGGCGTGCAACAACAACGCGCAGTGCCCGAACATCCAGGCGAACACCTACCAGCTGCACAAGCAGATGAGCGCGGCCGGCGCCGTGACCGCGCTGCTCAACACAGGCAACGTCTACAACAAGTCGCAGCTGCTGGTCAGGCCGGGCGAGCGCGCCGCGGACGTGTTCACCGACCTCGAGCAGAAGACGGGTTGGACCCAGGCCCAGATCGTCTCCGCGATCAACGGCGGCCAGATCGACCTGCCGAGCTACGCGGCCGCCAAGACGGGCACGAAGTACCCCTTCGCCAACGTCGAGGGAATGCTGTTCACCGGCACCTACCAGCTGCCCGGCTACAAGACGCCGCAGGCGCTGCTCAAGGCGATGGTCGACCAGCAGGTGGCGATGTTCAACGCGGTGGGCCTGACGCAGAAGGCCTCCTCGGTGGGCATGACGCCGTACCAGGTGCTCACCGTCGCCTCGATGGCGCGGGCCGAGGCGGGCTCCGACCCGGCGGACCTCGCCAAGATCTCCGGCGTCATCTACACCCGTCTGAAGAACTACAGCTACTCCAAGCTCGGCTTCGACACCTCGACGCTGTACGGCCTCGGCCGCACCACCCCGCAGCCGACCGCCGCCGAACTGGCCGACTCGACGAACCCGTACAACCTGCGGATCGTCAGGGGCCTGCCCCCGGGCCCGATCGACAGCGTGGACCAGACCGCCCTGATGGGCGCGCTCGCGCCGACCGACTCCACGGACGTGTTCTTCTGCGCCGTGAACGGCACGGTCCACTACGCGTCGAACAACACGGCGTGGGCCCAGCTCGGCAAGCAGTTCCCCGGATACTGCGGATGACGCGGAACGAGTCGCAGGCGCCCCGGCGAGCCGCGGTGCTCGGCTCGCCGATCGCCCACTCCCTCTCCCCGGTGCTGCACCGAGCCGCCTACGCGCGGCTCGGTCTCACCGGCTGGAGCTACGGCAGGCACGAGGTGGACGAGGCGGCCCTGCCCGGCTTCCTCGCGGGCATCGAGCGGGTGCGGGCCGAGGAGGGCTGGGCGGGCCTGTCCCTGACCATGCCGCTCAAGCGCGCCGTGATCCCCCTGCTCGACGAGACCGACCCCACCGCCCTGGCCGTCAACGCCGTCAACACCCTGATCTTCCGCCCCGACGGCGGCAGATACGGCGCCAACACCGACGTGACCGGCCTGACGGCGGCCCTGCGCGAACGCGGAGTGACCTCCGTCCACAGCGCCGCCGTCCTGGGCGCCGGAGCCACCGCGGGTTCGGCGCTGGCGGCCCTGTCCGACCTGGTCAAGGGCCCGATCACGGTCTACCTCCGCAACAAGGCGAAACTCGCCGAGTTCGACACCCTCGTCCGCCACTTCGGCCTGGACCTCGACCCCCGCCCCTGGCACGAGGCCGCCGACGCCGCCGACCACGAACTCGTCATCAACACCACCCCCGCCGGAGCCGCGGATCAGCTCGCTGAGACGCTCCCCGGCCGGGTCGGCACCCTCTTCGACGTGCTCTACCACCCCTGGCCCACCCCGCTGGCCGCGGCCTGGTCGACCCGCGGCGGCGCCGTCCTCGGCGGCCAGGACCTGCTGGTGCACCAGGCGGTCCGGCAGGTCGAGCTCATGACGGGGATCGAGGGCCACGCACCCGAGATCCTCGCGGCGATGCGCGAGGCGTTGGGCTGAGGAAGATCGCCCTGCGGGCTACGGACCTCCGGCTCGCTACCTCCGCCCCCCTCGTACCTCGAGGGCTACGTCCGCGAGCCTACGTAGCCGCGCACAGCATCCTGCGACGAACGCCGTGTCGGCGGCCTGCGGTCCGATTCCGAGGGCAACGAGTTCTGCGTGGAGCCGGGTCCCGTCAGCTCCTAGCTTCGCGGCCCACGGCGTTGCGCACGGCGGTCGTCAGTGCGACGGCCACCACCGGCAGTCCGGCCAGAAAGAAGCACCAGTTCAATCCAAAGACTCCGAGCAGCACGCCGGCCGCGGCCGAACCTGTTGCGGAACCGAGGTTGTAGGCGGCGTTGACCAGGCCGCGGGCTGTGGTCCGGTGCTCGGCGCGGGCCGACTCGTCGGCGACCATGTAGGTCATCGTGACCGCGGGGGAGACGAACAGTCCCTGCGCGCAGGCGAGGGCGATCAGCACCGGCAGGTTTCCGGCGAACGCCGCCGCGGCGACGGAGACGCCGATGGCGGCCGGCAGCAGCCAGAGTTGGAGCCGGTTCGATGCACGCCACCTGAGCGCGCCGAAAGCGAGGCCGCCGCAGGCGCTGCCCGCCGACATTCCCGCCTCGCCCCAGGCGACCACTCCGAGCTGATGGTCGCGCTGCGCGAGCGCGACGATCAGCAGGCTGAACGCGCTCAGTGAGACGCCCAGCACCAATGAAGCGGACAGCGCGCCGCCGAGCAGGTCGATGTGAATCCGGGCTCTGCGACGTTTCGGCTGCCTCGGGCTCTCCGCGTCGTGGAGTACGAGCCGGTCGCCCTGGTCAGCGCCAGGGTGAGGGAGAGGAAGACCGTCCCGTAGGACAGCCGGCCCCACAGCGCGCAGCCGAACAGGCGCGCGGCCCCGGGCAATCGCAGGACCTGGAGGTAGGAGGGCGTGCTGGATGAGGACGTGCCGGAGACGGACACGCCGGAAGGCGAAGACATGATCGGATTCCTCAGGCGGTACAGAGCGCCACGACGTCGGCCGAGGGCGCGACGTGGGCGGCGTCAGGCGGAAAACGGGACGCCGAACGGCCGCACCCGCATCGGGTGCGGCGCGCGCTCTGTTCTACGCACGAGAGGAGGACATGCCGGCGAGCCTAGCGGTCGGGAAACCGCCGCGCCAAGGCGGATATCGCCACCGTCGACGTTCCCGGCGAGGCCCGCCTAGCGGTTCGGCACGACTCCGGTGAGGGCGCCGTCCGGCGCCAGGTTCGCGGTGAAGGTGCCGAGGCGGCCCGCGCTGACGACGATGCCGTCGGCGCTGCGGCTCCAGTCCCAGCCGTGGTGCTCGACGTAGCCGAGCACGCAGTCGGACGGGTCCTCCTCGAACTTGTCAGCACCCTGCGTCAGGTAGTGCGCCGCGGCGCCGAGGTCGGGCTCGGCGGTCGGGATCGACTCGTCGAAGGCGAGGTAGTAGACGCGGTTCTCGTCGCTGAAGGTGTGGCCGATGTAGCCGCGGGCGCCCGCGACGCCCATCGCGGTCCACGCCAGCATCTCGGCGGCGATCTCGGGGTCGTCGGCGTCCGCTATCTCGGCCAGGTTCAACGTGGGCTCCGTCAGCTCCTTGATACCGAGCCGGTCGCCCTGCTCGCGCAGCTGCCGCGCGCGCTCCGTGAGCGCCGGATTGCGCGCCCACGCCTCGGGTTCCGCCCACGCCCAGACCCAGCGGCCCGACTGGTCCAGCCGTCCCAGCGCGTCCACGGTGAACTCGCGGCCCGCCTGGCGGTAGCGGCCGGACTCGTGGTCCACCGACCACTCGTCCACCGGCATGTAGTCGAGGAAGGTCTCCACCTGCTCGTACACCCAGGCCGCGTGCCGATTGCCCGCGGCGGTGAAGGCGGGGCTGAAAGTCTCACCCTCGACGAGGTCGGGGACGGCGTCGCCGGACTCCTCGACAAACGGAGCGCCCGGAGCGGCCTGAGCGACGGGTGCGACCGGGGCGACGGGCGCCGCGGACGCGGCGGAGGGAGCGGCGGGGGCGCCCACCGGCTCGGGAGTCCACAGCCCCGGCGGCGCGGGCGCCACCTCGGGAGCCGGGACGGGAACGGGCATCGGGGCCGGCCCGGGAACCGGAGCCGGGGGGAGCAGGGGAGCGGGCGCGCCGACCGCCGAGGCCCCCAGCGCCCCGACCCCGCTCGCCGCGTTCCGCTTGGCCGCCGCCAGCTCCTCCAGCATCTGCGCCGCCGCGGCCTGCCGCCGGTCCTCAGGGACCGCCGGTATCCGGAATCCACGGGCCCTGATGTGCTCGACGAGGCCGGTCTGCGGCGCCAGGTGGTAGCGGTGCAGGTAGTAGCCGACGGCCGCGGGCCAGATCCACTCGCCGTCCGTGTGGTACGCGCGGGGCACGACCAGGCCGGCTCCGGGGGACATCTCGTCCTCGCCGGTCTTCGTCGTCGCCAGCGCCACCGGGGCCTTCGTCAGGTAGGCCGTCAAGGCCGCCAGCTCGGCCGGATTCACCTGCGGCCGGTTGACCACGACGCCGCCGCCCGGCCCGCGGCCGTCGAAGACCTCGGCCACCCGCATCCGTCGCGACGAGCCCCCTGGCCCCGCACCCTGCCCGTCACTCACGCTGAGGATTCTCCTCGCCACAGTCTTCACAGCGGACGTCCCACGCGACGGACGCCATCTCCACGGCTCGATATCGGAACAGCCGCCGGGAGCACAGTTTACCGAGGCCCTACCCGGCGGTGTCCATCGTTGCGGGCAGGCGCACGGCGACAGGGTCCCCCGGCTGCAATTGCAGCTCCTCCGCGGCCGAGTTCGTGTTGCGGGCCAGGGCGAACAGGCCCGCCGAGTCCACGTAGCCCACGGCCTCCCCGGGCCGCACGTCCGCGTGGCTGCGGCCGAAGGGCACCCGCACCACGCCGATCCGGCAGTGCACGTTCAGCGTGTCCCCGACCCGCAGCCCGGCCGCGTCGAAGAGCTTGGCGTCCAGCGTGGTCTGCACCGTCCCCCAGCGGTCCACGCTCAGCACCTCGCCCTCCAGCCGATGCGCCGTCAGCCGCGCCACCGGCTTCGGCAGCTGCACCAGCGCCTCGACCGGCACCCGGGGGCCGAGCGCCGCCGGGTCGAGCCCGTCGGCCAGGTGCCCGGCCACCGGCGCGAAGACGTCCCGGCCGCGGAAGGTCGCCGAGACCGGCTGCCGCATGAACTCGCGCGCGGTGATCTCGTAGGCCGCCGTCGCCCCGCCGAGCGCCGCGGCCGCCGGAAGCAGCAGGCCGTTGTCCGGGCCGACCAGCGTGAACCGCCCGGCCGCGACCGCGAGCGCGCGCCGCCTGGTCCCCGCGCCCGGCCCGGTCGCCGGGTCCACCACCGCCAGCAGCACGCCGGACGGCAGGTCCGGCGCCGCCTGCGCGAGCAGCGCGGAACCCCGGCGCAGATCGCCGGGCGGCACCTCGTGGCACAGGTCGATCACCCGCGCCGTCGGCGCGGTCGAGGCGATCACCCCGTGGCACACGCCGACGTGGCAGTCGCTCAGGCCGTAGTCCGACAGGAAACCGACCCAGGAGATGATCCCCGCACTCGCTGTCATTGAGGCACCGTAGAGCGTGCACGTGACCGCGACGTGGACCCGCGGTGAACCGTACAGGGGCGCGTCGTCCACCGAGCCGCCCCGATCGGTCACGCTGCGTGACTTGACGCCATCTGGACAGCTTCGAATCAGGTCACGCTCCGTATGGGATGATCGGGGCATGTTGCGTTGGCTCACCGCAGGCGAATCCCACGGCCCCGCCCTCGTCGCGATCGCCGAGGGCCTGCCCGCCGGCATCGAGACCTCGACCAAGGACCTGGCGCACGCGCTGGCCCGGCGCCGGCTCGGATACGGCCGCGGCGCCCGGATGAAGTTCGAGCAGGACGAGGTGACCGTCCTCGGCGGCCTGCGCCACGGACTGACCCAGGGCGGCCCCTTCGCGGTGCAGATCGGCAACTCGGAGTGGCCGAAGTGGCGCACGGTGATGGCCGCGGACCCGGCCGAGGGCGAGGGCGAGCTCGACGAACTCGAGCCCGGCACCACGACCCAGGCCCGCAGCGCCCCGCTCACCCGCCCCCGCCCCGGCCACGCCGACCTCGCGGGCATCCAGAAGTACGGCTTCGACGAGGCCCGCCCCGTCCTCGAGCGCGCCAGCGCCCGCGAGACCGCGGCCCGGGTCGCCCTCGGCGAGGTCGCCCGCGCCTTCCTCAGGCAGGCCGCGGGCGTCGAGCTGGTCTCGCACGTCGTCGAGCTCGGCCCGATCAAGGCCCCGGCCGGCCTCGCCCCGGTGCCCGCCGACGAGGAGCGGCTCGACGCCGACCCGGTGCGCTGCCTGGACGCCGACACCTCGGCGCGGATGGTCGAGGAGATCGACCTCTGCCACAAGGAGGGCGACACCATGGGCGGCGTCGTCGAGGTGCTGGCCTACGGACTTCCGCCTGGCCTCGGCAGCCACGTGCACTGGGACCGCCGCCTCGACGCGCGGCTGGCCGCCGCCCTGATGGGCATTCAGGCGATCAAGGGCGTCGAGCTCGGCGACGGCTTCGAGCTTGCCCGCGTCCGCGGTTCGCAGGCGCAGGACGAGATCGAGCCCGGGAACCCCGGCGTGCACCGCAGGACCGGCAAGTCCGGCGGCACCGAGGGAGGCATGTCGACCGGCGAGGTGCTGCGGGTTCGCGCCGCCATGAAGCCGATCTCCACGATCCCGCGCGCCCTGGCCACGGTCGACGTGGCCACCGGCGAATCCGCCACCGCGCACCACCAGCGCTCCGACGTCTGCGCCGTGCCCGCCGCCGGGATCGTGGCCGAGGCCATGGTCGCGATGGTGCTGGCCGACGCGCTGCTGGAGAAGTTCGGCGGCGACAGCGTGCCCGAGACGCGCCGCAACATCCAGGCCTACCTGGCCGGACTGGACGAGCGCGGGCTGGGGGTGCACTCATGAGCGAGCTTGCGAGCGAATCATCGGGCACAGTGTCCTCGTGGACGTGTCCGCGGGCTGTCGAGGTGTCGTCGTGAGGCCTCTCGCCGTGCTCGTCGGACCTCCCGGATCCGGCAAGTCCACCATCGGCGCCGCCCTCGCCGAGCGCCTCGAGGTGCCGCTGCGCGACACCGACCAGGACGTCGAGGCACTGACCGGGACGACCATCGCAGAGCTCTTCGTCGACCGCGGCGAGGAGTACTTCCGCGAGCTCGAGTCCGAGGCCGTGCGCGCCGCCCTGGTCTCGCACACCGGCGTGCTGGCCCTCGGCGGCGGCTCCATCCTGCGGAAGGAGACCCGCGAGGCCCTGTCCGCGCACTACGTCGTCTGGCTCGACGTCAGCGTGCGCAACGCCGTCGACCGGGTCGGCATGAACACCGCCCGCCCGCTGCTGCTCGGCAACGTGCGCGGGCGGTTCATGGAGCTCGACCGCGAGCGCCGCGCCCTCTACGCCGAGGTCGCCACGATCCACCTGGACACCAGCGAGCTGACCGTCGAGGAGATCGTCGACGAGCTGTGCGCGCGGATCCCCCACCGCCCGAAGGAGTCCTGAAGCCTTGAGCAGCACCACGCGCATCCCCGTCGGCGGCGACTCGCCCTACGAGGTCGTGGTCGGCCACGGCCTGCTCGACGAGCTGCCGGCGATGCTCGGCGAGAAGGTCGCCCGCGTCGCGGTCGTCCACCCCGCGGCCCTGAAGACCACCGGCGAGGCGATCCGCGAGGACCTGGCGAGCGCGGGCCTGAAGGCGATCACCATCGAGGTCCCGGACGCCGAGGAGCAGAAGTCCGCGCAGGTGCTCGCCTACCTGTGGACCGTGCTCGGCCAGTCCGGCTTCACCCGCAGCGACGCGATCGTCGGCGTCGGCGGCGGCGCGACCACCGACCTGGCCGGCTTCGCCGCGGCGACCTGGCTGCGCGGCGTGCGCGTCGTGCAGGTCCCGACGACGGTGCTCGGCATGGTCGACGCGGCCGTCGGCGGCAAGACCGGCATCAACACCGCCGAGGGCAAGAACCTCGTCGGCGCGTTCTGGCCGCCCGCCGGGGTGCTCTGCGACCTCGGCTCGCTGGAGTCCCTGCCGCGCAACGACTACGTCGCCGGGCTCGCCGAGGTCGTCAAGTGCGGCTTCATCGCCGACCCGCGGATCCTCGAGCTGATCGAGGGCGACGTGGAGGGCGCGAAATCGTATGAGGGCCCGCACACCCAGGAGCTCATCGAGCGCGCGATCCAGGTGAAGGCGGACGTCGTCTCCCAGGACCTGCGCGAGTCCGGCCTGCGCGAGATCCTCAACTACGGCCACACGCTGGGTCACGCGATCGAGCGAAACGAGCGCTACCAGTGGCGGCACGGCGCGGCGATCTCCGTCGGCATGGTCTTCGCCGCCGAGCTCGCGCGGCTGGCCGGCCGCCTCGACGAATCCGTCGTGCAACGGCACCGCGACGTGCTCGGCGCCCTCGGCCTGCCGATGGCGTACGACGCCGCGGCCTGGCCCAAGCTGCTCGAGACGATGCGGATCGACAAGAAGTCGCGCGCCGACGTCCTGCGCTTCATCGTGCTCAGCGATCTCGCCAAGCCGACGGTGCTGGCCGGGCCGGACATGCAGCTGCTGGTGGGGGCGTTCGGGGAGATCTCCCGTTAACCGCTAGACTCGAGTGATTAAGAATTCCCTCTAGCTAGGAGTCACCCGGCCGTGGCCTCGACCAACGACCTCAAGAACGGCATGACGCTCAACCTGGACGGCGAGCTCTGGAACGTCGTCGAATTCCAGCACGTCAAGCCCGGCAAGGGCCCGGCCTTCGTTCGGACCAAGCTCAAGCACGTGCTCTCCGGCAAGGTCGTGGACAAGACCTTCAACGCCGGCATCAAGGTGGAGACTGCGAACGTCGACAAGCGCACGATGCAGTACCTCTACAAGGAGGGCGCCGACTTCGTGTTCATGGACCTGGACACCTACGACCAGATCCACGTCGCCGGCGACACCGTGGGCGACAACGCGAACTACCTCCTCGAGAGCGCCGAGGCGATGGTGGCCACGCACGACGGCGTGCCGCTGTACATCGAGCTGCCGGCCGCGGTCGAGATGGTCATCACCTACACCGAGCCCGGTCTGCAGGGCGACCGCTCCACCGGCGGCACCAAGCCCGCCACCGTGGAGACCGGCGCCGAGATCCAGGTTCCGCTGTTCATCTCGCAGGGCGAGAAGATCAAGGTGGACACGCGCGACGGCAAGTACCTCGGCCGGATCAACGGCTGACGCCCACTCGGGAATCGGACACGCGGCGACGAGGGATCTGGGACCGGAACAGTGGCAACTCGCAACAAGGCACGCCGACGCGCGGTGGAGGTCCTCTACGAGGCGGACCTGCGCAGCGTCAGTCCGTCCACCGTGCTCGCCGACCGCATCGCGCGGGTGCAGCAGCTGACCCCGCAGGACTCCGATCCGCGGCTCGGCGAGTACGCCATAGAGCTCGTCGAGGGGGTGGCCAAGCACCAGGAGCGGATCGACTCGCTGATCGAGACCTACTCGGTGGGCTGGCCGCTGGACCGGATGCCGGCCGTGGACCGCAACGTGCTGCGGCTCGGGGTGTACGAACTGCTGTGGCAGGACGAGGTCCCGGACGTGGTGGCGATCGACGAGGCCGTCGGCCTCGCCCAGCAGCTGTCCACCGACGAGTCCCCGCAGTTCGTGAACGGCCTGCTCAACCGCATCATGGAGCTCAAGCCCTCACTGCAGCGCTGAGCCCCGCGCCCGCTTCAAACCTTGGCCCGCCCCCGATTTGACGGTGGCGGGCCAAGCGCGTAATGTTGGTCGAGTCGCCAAGAGCGGATGGCCCGGGTAACCGGCCGGACACGGAGCGGCACAACCCTTACTTCTGTGAGACGAGATCCCATCGCCTTTGGCTGGGGTCGGTTTTTCGTCGCCCTTTCGGGTGGTGCGGAAAACCCCGGTGGAAAAAGCCCCCGGAAATGTCTGATAGAGTTGGGGACATCGCAAGGGAAACCGAGCGAAAACAGTAGGAAACGAAGTAGCGCCGGTCGCGGAAGTGGATCGAGAGATTCATAGAAGCGGTGAGTGTGTCTGTTTCTTGAGAACTCAACAGTGTGTCATTTGTTTACGATGCCAAATGTTTTACTTTGGCTAGTTTGTCCCGACCCCCGTCGGGATGGTTTACTAGCCAGGTTTTGAATTCTTTTTTGGAGAGTTTGATCCTGGCTCAGGACGAACGCTGGCGGCGTGCTTAACACATGCAAGTCGAACGATGAAGCCCTTCGGGGTGGATTAGTGGCGAACGGGTGAGTAACACGTGGGCAACCTGCCC
>DASTAE010000278.1:0-3530 GCA_035712985.1 Actinospica sp. | reverse complement strand
GTGCCGCCGTGTCCGATGACGCGCTCGCCGCCGACGGTGTGCAGCGCCCAGCCCAGGCCGTAGTGCTCGGCGAAGTTGCCGGCCACCGTCTGCGGCTGCTGCATCGCGTCCACGGCGTCGGATGAGAGGACCTGCTTGCCGCCGGCCGTGCCGCCGGCCAGGTGGAACGCCGCGAACTTCAGCAGGTCACCGACGGTCGAGATGACCCCGCCGGCCGGGTTGACATTGCGCGGCAGCGGGTACGCGCGGACGATCTCCTGGTCGGCGGCCCCGGGCTCCTTGGGAGCGTGGCCGATCGCGACCGGGTAGACGATCGCCTCGTGGGCGAAGAGGAAGCTGCGCTCCAGTCCCAGTGGCGCGAACAGGCGCTCCCGCAGGATCTGCTCGAAGACCTCGCCGGTGACCCGCTCGATGACCCGGCCGGCCAGGTAGAAGCCGCTGTTGCAGTACGTCCAGAGCTCGCCGGGCCGGGTCAACTGGCGCAGGGTGTCGAACTCGGCGATGGCCTTCGCGAGCGCGTCGTCGCCCAGGCCGTAGTCCGTGAAGCGGTCGCCCTCGAGGCCGCTGGTGTGGGAGAAGAGGTGGCGCAGGGTGATGGCGCGGAGTGCCTCGGCGTCGGCGAGCTTGAGGTCGGGCAGGTAGGTCGAGACCGGCGTGTCGAGGTCGAGCTTGCCGTCGTCCACCAGCATCATGGCCAGCGTCGCGGTGAAGACCTTGGAGATCGAGCCGATCTGGAACAGGGTGTCCGGCGTGACCGGCTGGTCCGTCTCCCGGCTGGTGACGCCGTAGGCGCGGCGCTCGACGTCGCCGCGGCGCAGGATGCCGACCGCGATGCCGGGCACCGACCAGTGCTCCATCGCGGCATGTACGGCCTCGTCGAGGTTCGCGGGCTGGCTGTCGGTCATCGTTCCTCCCCTGCGACTGCTCATGCCGGCCGCGGTTCCGGCGGTCGGTCCACCGTGCTTCGCTCCGCCGCCGACCGACCTTTCCGGATGCGGGCGGCTCGACGCGCGCGAACGCGCTACATGCCGCGGCCCTCGACCGCGGTGACGCTGCCCGTGTCGGGATCGAAGATGTGCCGGTGCTGGCGGCCGAGGTCGGCGCCGAGGACGTGGAGCGAGTAGCTCGGCCGGTCGCCGACCGTCTCGATGCGGTGGATGTCCTCCGGCGGCAGCAGCGGGTAGACCACGCCGCGCGGGAGGACCTGCTCGTCGATTAGCTCGAGCGTCGCGTGCTCCTCGTCGCTCCCGTCGTCGACGCGCGCGTAGCGGGTGGTGCGCTGCTCGCCGCCGCAGATGCCGATCAGTCCCCAGGTGACGTGGTCGTGGACCGGCGTGGGCTGACCCGGCGCGAACTCGACGACGTAGATCTGGAGCGCGCCGCCCGGCTCGTGGTGGTAGAGGTAGCGCGGGCGGCCGTTCTCCGGCTCGGCGCGGTAGCGCTCGTCGAACAGCCCGTCGTCCCAGACCACCTGCTCGACCAGCGGCCGCAGCTCCCGGACGACCCGCTCGCGGTCGCCGTTGGCCGCGCCGAGCACGCGTCGGGCGTCGTCGACGAACGTCTGGATGGTGTACTGACCCGTCGTCGCCATGTCGTCCCTCCCAACACCGCGCGCGACCGCGCGGCCCTCTCCGCGTAGCGGGCAGATCGAGCGAACCGGCGCCGTGGACGGTTTGGTGCCGATTCAGCCACGGTGTGATGTCGATCCTACGGGGGGCGGTGCGGCGGCGTCAACGCGGGTGGCGCCGCCGCACCGATCAGGCGATCAGTAGTGGATCCAGACGGTGGTGCCGAGCGGGGCCCAGTCGTAGACCCAGCCGGCCGCGTCGGTCGGCAGGTTGACGCAACCGTGGCTCATCGGCGTGCCGAAGTTGTGGTGCCAGTAGGTGCCGTGCAAGGCATACGCCTCGTAGAAGTACATAACGTAGGGCACGTCCGGCAGGTAGTACGCCGAGGCCCCCGAGCCGCCGGCCATGTCGTCGTAGCGTAGCTTCTCGTAGATGTGGAAGGTGCCGGTCGGCGTCTCAAGGCCCGGGATGCCGGTTGACACGTAGGTGCCGAACACCGGTGTGCTGTACTCCCAGGCGCGCAGGTACTGGGTCGACAGGTTGACCTCGACCCACTTGGCCAGCGAGGTCGGCGCGCCCGCCGGGACGCTCACGCTCGGGGCGGGCGGCGAGGGCGGCGCGGGCGTGGTCCAGAGCCCCGGGTCGTAGGCCGCGACACTCGACGTCTGGGCGAGGCGCGCGGTGTTCACGTCCGCCTGCCGCGCCGCGGTAGCGCCGAGGCGCCCGAGCAGGACCTGCCAGCCCGGCGGGTTGTTCGGGTGGTACTCGAAGCGCGCCCGTTCGAAGTACTGGACGGTCAGGCCGTTCTCGGTGAACTCCTGACTGATCGGGTAGCCGAAGACGGCCAGCCCGCCGTGGTCCTGCCAGTAGGCCCGGAAGCCGAAGGCGAGGGTATGGCCGGTCTGCGGATAGAAAGTGGTGCTGGCGTCGTCGGCCGCGACGATCGGCTTGAACGCCGTCTCGTTGACGCGTCCCGCCGTCTGCTCGGCACCGAGCCGCTGAAGCTGGACCTTCCAGCCGGCCGGCGCGTTCGGGTGGTACTCGAAGACGGCGCGCTCGAAGTACTGAACGGTCATCCCGTTCTCGGTGAGCTCCTCGGAGATGGGATAGCCGAAGATCGCCACGTCGCCGTGGTGGTGCCAGTAGTCGAGGAAGCCGTAGGCCAGGTAGTGGCCCGTTTGCGGGAAGTAGACGCGGTCCGGACCGACGTCGTTCGGGGCGGCCGCGGCGGACCCGGTGCTGAGCGCCAGCAACGCCAGCAGCACTACCGCGACAACCGCCGCGAGCGCCCGGCGGCCGGGCCGTCCGGGAAACCGCTCCGGCTGCTGAGTCTCACGCGCGAGCATAGAGTCCCTCTTTCCCTGCCCGGACGGTGTCGGTGATCTCCCTGCGGTGAGGGCGACTTCGACGCGTCCGTGTCATGGTGATCTCCCCACGGTCGGACCTCCTCAGCGGCTCACGGCATAGATCTGGGCGCCGAGCAGGCCGCCCTCGATCTGCCAGGCCGGCGGGTTCTCCGGGTGGTACTCGAAGCGCTGCCGCTCGAAGTACTGGACCGTCACCCCGTTCTGCTGGAACTCCTCGCTGATCGGGTAGCCGAAGGTCGCCAGGCCGCCGTGCGACTGCCAGTAGGCGCGGAAGCCGAAGCAGAGGCGGTGGCCCGTCTGCGGGTAGAAGGTGCAGTTGGCGTCGCTCCGCGCGGTGATCGGCTGGAAGGGGGCGGTCGTCAGCAAGTTGTCATGCTGGGCGACCTCGACGCCGAGGCGGCCGAGCAGGACGTCGAAGTGGCTGGGCCTGGCGCCGGGGTGCCACTCGAAGCGGGCCCGCTCGAAGTACTGGACCGTGACGCCGTTCTCGGTGAACTCGTTGGAGATGGGGTAGCCGAAGACGGGCAGGCCGCCGAACTGCTCCCAGTAGCGCAGGAAGCCGCCGAGGATGGTGAAGCCGGTCTGGGGGAAGAAC
>DASTAE010000277.1:0-17352 GCA_035712985.1 Actinospica sp. | reverse complement strand
GGGAGACGACATTGAGCGGTGTCGGTCAGGCGGCGGCCGTCGCGGCCGCCGGGTCGAACTCCTCGGCGGTCTCCTCCGCCGAGCCGCGCAGCAGCGTGACCGCGACGACGGCGCAGACCAGCGCGGCGAGGCCGGCGACGGTGAATCCGAGTCCGTACGCGGTGCCGAGGGCGGAGTGCGCGATGCCCTTGACCGTGGCGTTCGAGTCGGCGTGCAGCACGGCGATCGGGCCGCCGCCTGACAGGATCCCGTGCGCCTGGCCGGAGTCGGCGGCGCTCAGGTTCGCGCCGGACAGGCCGGAGCTCAGCAGGCCGGTCGCCTTGGCGGTCGCGACGGCGCCGATCACGGCCGGGCCGAGGGTGAAGCCGAAGTCGCGCAGCATGCTCGTGGTCGCCGAGGCCATGCCGGCCAGGCTGTGCGGCACGGTCTCGACGACCGCCGCGGTCACCGCCGAGACGGCGAAGGCCAAGCCCGCGCCGACCAGGCCCATCGGAAGGATGATCGCGGTCAGCGTGGCGTCGTCGATCGGGAGCTGCCCGGCCCAGAGGTTGCCCGCGGCCATCAGCGCGAAGCCGAGGCCGAGCACCCAGCGCGGGGCGAGGACGGTCATCAGCTTGTGCGTCAGCGGCAGCAGCGGGAGCGCGATGCCGCTCAGCAGCAGGAAGGCGACGGCCGTGCGCATCGAGGACTGGCCCTGGATCGGACCCATCCTGATGCTGATCGCGTAGGCGGTGCCGAGGAAGGCGAACATGCCGACGACGGTGACCGCGGAGGCCAGGGCGAAGTTGCGGTTCTTGAACAGGTCCACGCGCAGCAGCGGATTCGGCACCCGCAGTTCGATCAGGACGAACGCGATGAGCATGACCGCGGAGAAGATGAACGCGGCGACGACCATCGTGTCGCCCCAGCCGTCCGCGGTGCCCTGGATCACGCCGAACAGCAGCGAGAACAGGCCGAGCGCGATCGTGGTCTGGCCGGCAGGGTCGAGCGAGCGGCCCTGCGGGGAGCGCGAGTCCTGCGCGGCGAAGTAGGTGATCACCATGTCGCCGAGGGCCAGGATCAGCACGACGAAGAACGCGATGCGCCAGGTGAAGTACGTGGCCGTGATGCCGCCGAGCAGCGGGGCGAGGAAGTTCCCGGTGGACAGGATGGCGGCCCAGAGCGCGATCATCCGGGCGCGCTTGGCGTGCGAGCGCTCGCCGGCCACCAGCATGGCGAGGGTGGTCGGGAAGAGCGCGGCGCAGCCGAGGCCCGCCACGATCTGACCGATCCAGAGCACGTGCACGTCGGTGTGGGGCGCCGTTCCGGAGATCAGCTCGCCGACCGCGAGCAGGAACGCGCCGCCGATCAGGAGTCTCTTGCGGCCGAACAGGTCGCCGAGCACGCCGAAGGTCAGCTCCATCACGGTGATCGGCAGCAGTGAGCAGTCGGATATCCAGGTCAGCTCGGAGCCGCTCGGGTTGAACACCTCCTGGAAGGTCCCGTTCAGCGTGGCGGGCATGGCCAGGCCGATCTGCGCGAGGCAGACGGCGAACAGGGCGGCGGCGATCGTGCCCGCGCGAAGCGCGCCGCCGTCGGTGCCTGAGGCACGGGTTTGCGTCGTCATGGCGTCCTTCACGTCGTTGTGATCCCGGCGCGGTCAGCCGCCGGTGCCACCGAGTATTGGTTGCTGGCCTATTTATTTCAACTCTCGGAAAATTACGGTTGCGCAACACCACCTCCTGATTCTGAAGGCAGGATGAGGAGGCTGACGCAGCGAGGCGAGGGGGTCGGGGTTATATTCTTCAGCATGCGAAATATTGTGATCGCCCCCGGTGCCCCCTCCGGGACGCCGGGATCGGCCACAATCGGCCTCGTGAACAGCCCGACCGGCCCCGCGGACGTCCGCCGCCGCAACCTCTCCCTCGTCCTGCGGCACGTCGCCGCCTTCGGCCCGTGCGCCCGCACCGAGCTAGCCGAGGCGACCGGGCTCGTGCACGGCTCGATCACCGCGCTGACGGCCGAGCTGATCGGCAGCGGCCTGGTGCACGAGGTGGGCCTCGCCTCCTCCGGCGCGCGCGGGCGGCCCCGTCGGCTGCTGGAGCTCGCGCCGGGCCGCGTGCTGACGATCGCGATCCAGGTGACGCAGGCTCAGCTGATCTGCGCGGCCACGGATCTCGGCGGCGCGGTGCTCTGGCGCGAGGAGCGCCCGCACGGCGCCGAGTTCGGCGATCCGCGCCCGATCGTCCGGGCGATCACCGGGATCGTGCACGAGGTCTGGGACGACGTGCGCTGCTCGGGAGACCACCGCCGCGCGCACCTGGCCCGCGTGGTCATCGCCGTGCCGGGGGCGGTGGTCGAGGACGAGGTGGTGGCCGACTCGATCCTGCTCGGCTGGCGCCGGGTGGACCTGCGCACCCTGGTGCGCGCCCAGGACCCGGCGTTGACCTGTCCGATCAGCGTCGTCAACGAGGCCAACATGGCCGCGTTCGCCGAGTACCGCGCGCTGGTCGACCGCACCGGCGCGACGCCGAAGGTGTTCGCCTACCTGGGGGCGGGCGTCGGGATCGGCGGCGGCCTCGTGGTGGACGGCTCGGTGCAGACCGGCGGCCACGGGATGGCCGGCGAGTTCGGCCATGTCCCGGTCTCCTTCGAGGGGCCGCCGTGCAAGTGCGGCGACCGCGGCTGCCTGGTCACCTACCTGGGTGTCCGGGCCCTGCTGGTCGGCGCCGGGATGGACCCGGAGTCCTTCGACCCGGACCTCGAGCAGGGCCGGATCGAGTTCGACCGGCGGCTGCGCGGCGGCGACCCGGCGGCCGTGCGCGCGCTGGAGACCGGGGCCCGCGCGCTGGCCACGGCGCTGACGGCGGTCTCCCGGGTCGCCGACCCCGAGCAGGTCGTGCTCGGCGGCCACCTCGCGGCGTGGTCCGACTGGCTGGTGCCGAACGTGCTGCGGCACCTGGCCGGCCGCCGCGCGGTGACCCCGACGGACGAGCCGGTGATCGGCACCGACCTGCTCGGCGAGGACGCGACGCTGCACGGCGCGCTGCGCTACGGCCGCGAGACGGTCCTCGACGATCCGACGAGCGTGCCGCCGGTCGCGGCGGCCTGATCCGCCGCGCGCCTGAGCTTGAGCGCGAGTGCCGGGCAGTCGGCGACGGCCCGCCGGGCGCGCTTGGCCGCGGCGGCGGATATCGGCCCTGAGACGATCGGGTAGCCCCAGTCGTCCAGCGCGATGTGGTCCGGGAGCAGTTCGGCGCACAGGCCGTGGCCCTCGCACGCGGCCCAGTCCACGGCCAGGTCGGCCGGGCGGTCGTTTCGCATGGTCGATGCCCTCCTAGCGGACGAGTTCGCGGGTCGGGGCGGGCAGCAGCGGACGGCGGTCGCCGCCGGTGCACACGCCCGCGCGGTGGGCGGCGATCTCGGTGCGGAACGTCATCAGGGCACTGCGGACCAGGCGCACGCTGCCGTCCGGATGGTGGCACAGGCCGCGCCCCTCGACCATGCCGCACCAGCGCTCCAGCGTCTCGATCAGCCCGAGGTCGCGCGCGGCGTGCCGCGGATCCGCGAGCTTCTCCAGCGCCGCGGCGATCCGCGGCAGGCCGTTGAGGCAGGGTCCGCACTGGCCGGCGGACTCGAGCGCCAGATACCGGACGATGTGCGCGGTCTCGGCGATCCCGCAGCGGTCGGCGGGCAGCGCGGCGATCAGCCCGGCGCCCAGCGGCGCGCCGAGATCCGCCTCCGTCAGCCGGGCCTGGCGGGCCAGCGGCGCGGGAATCCACGTACCGTGATACCCGCCGATGAGTACGGCGTCGAAGGCCTCCGCGTCGGCGATCAGCGGATAGAGCGGAGCCCCCGCGGCGCTGTGCACGACGCGCGCCCGATTGCGGCCCGGGTAGACCGTGAACAGCTGCGGTCCCGGCTCGGCCGCGGTGCCGTAATCACGGAACCAGTCCGCTCCGTACCGCGCGATCAACGCGACCAGGGCCACGGTCTCCACGTTCTGCACCAGCGTCGGGGCGCCGCCGACGCCCTGCTCGCGCACCGAGTGCTCGGTGTAGGAAGGCACGCCGGGCCCGCCGTTCAGCGTCGAGACGAGCGCCGCGGATTCACCCGCGATGAAGCGTCCCGGCACCTCGACCAGCTCGATGCGCACGCCGTCCCGGCGCACGTCTCGCTCCCTGACCGCCTCGCGCAGCCGTCGCACCAGGTCGCCGCGGCCGTTCGGCACGCCCTCCTCGATCGCGAGGATCGCCCGCTCGGCCCGCAGCTCCCGGCCGAGCAGCACGAGCCCGTCGAGCACGAGGTGCGGGGCGAGCCAGAGCAGGTGCTTGTCCTTGTGGCTGGCGGGCTCGCCCTCGCAGCCGTTGGCGATGATCACGGGCGTGAGCCTGCGGGCCCGCGCCGCGCCGGAGACGGAGACCATCTTGCGGTACAGGGGAAATCCGGCGCCCCCGCGGCCGCGCACCCCGGCGTGGCCGAGCAGCGCGGAGAGCTCGCCGAGCGGCAGCGCGTCCGGGCCTGGCAGCGCGCCGTAGTACGCGTAGTGCTCCGCATGGTTGAGCGGGCGCGACGGCAGCACCCCGTGCTCCTGGGTCTGCTGCGGCTGCTGCATTCCGGTCTCCCGAACGCCGTTGTCGATGGCTGTCATACGCGGACTTCGCTCCTCGTCGTCTGCAGAACCTGGGCGGGGGTGCGGCGGGACCGTTCGCGGTGGACCTTGATCCGCCAGCCGAGCGCGCCGAACACGGCGAGCACGCAGGCGATCGTCAGCCGCAGCTGCCATCCGCCCATCAGGGTGCCCTTGCCGGCCCCGAGGCCGATCGAGTGAACGATGGCGATGGGCCAGAAGGCGTAGGCGAGCCAGTGCACGGCCCGCCAGAAGCGCGGGCTGATCCGATCGCGCAGGAGGCTGGTGATGATGAGCGCGATCATCAGATCGACCGCGACCGCCCCGAGCCCGATCCACAGCGGCTCATAGGACGAGGCGAACGGGATGAACGTGGACACCACGGAGATGTCGACGTAGCCGTCGAGGATCGCCGTGCCGATGTGCAGGGCCAGGAACACGATGGACAGCAGCGACAGCGAGCGGTGCAGGGCCACGACGCTGAAGCGCGGGAGTCCGGGCAGCCGCCCCCGGCCCACGACGGCGATGCCGAGCAGCATCACCGTCGTGTAGAGGACCAGGCTGACGACGCCGGTGCCCTGGGACAGGTACCAGAGCTCGGTCGAGTTCATCTGCCACGCTCCGGCGCGTCCGGGAGGGTGCGGACCTCGGCGTCGGCCGGCCAGCCCGGTGTGTAGACGATCGGGCCGCCGTCCTCGGGCACGAGCCGCGCGGGCAGTCCGTGCATCGTGAGCCACGCCGGGGCCTTGGCGCCGAGCAGGACGGCCGCGGTCGAGGCGGTGTTGGCGTCGAGGCAGTTGCCCGCCGCCACGCTGACCGTCCGCCACGGCGTCGCCGCCGGAAGCCCCGTGCGCGGGTCGAGGATGTGGTGCAGCAGATCGCCGCCGCGCAGCCAGCGCCGGGACGAGGTGCCGGAGGTGGCCACGCCGCCGTCCACGATGCCGATCTCGGCCTCGGGGCCAAGTCCGGCCGGCGATTCGGGGACCTCGTCGCGCGCGCCGACCGCGGCACGCGCATCGGTGCGGTCCCGGACCGTGATCCGCCAGCTCCGCTCTCCGTCCGACCGCAGCGGCGGCCGCCCGGCGACGGCGATGTCCCCGCCGAGCGCCACCAGCACGCCGCACCCGGCGATCTTGGCGAGCTCGGCGGCGGCGCTGTCGGCGGCCCAGGCCTTGGCGGTGGCGCCGAGGTCCAGGGTGATCCCGTCCCGCAGCCGCAGCACGCAGGGGCCCGGCACGCCGTCCGCCGGTCGCTCCAGGTCGATCAGGTGCCAGCCCGGGACCGGCCGCAGGGTGACCCGGATCGGCGCCCCCTGCGGCTCGATCAGCTCGAAGTCCCGGTCGTACCCGACGGCCGCCATCGCCGCGCCGACCGTCGGATCGACCAGGCCGTCCGTCAGCCGCGCGGCCCGGATCGCCGCGTCCAGCGCGTCGGCCAGCAGCGGACTGATCTCGGCGGGACCGGCGGCCCGGCAGACCTCGGAGATCTCCGAGTCCCGCAGGAACCGGCTGCACGCCCCGTCCACCGCGTCCAGCCACGCCGCGAGCCGCGAGCGGCACAGGTCCAGCTGCGCCGGATCCGCGACCACCAGGCGCACCGAGCACCCGAGCGCCCGCCAGTCCGCGGCGGCGGGGGGCTCGGTCTGCCGGCCGGTCCGCGGGTCGGTCTGCTGCTCGATCTGAAGGGTCATCAGGAGCTCCCGGAGTTCGCGTCGCTGTTGCCGGAGGAGGAGCCGGAGTCACTTGAGGACGAGCCGGAGTTCGAACTCGAACTCGACCCTGAGCTCGTGCCGCTGCTCGCCGTCGGCGTGGACGACGAGGAGCTCAGCGTGCCCGAGGAGCCGCCGGAGCTCTTCGACGTGGCCGAGCTCGACGTGGAGGTGGTCCCCGAGGACGAACTGCTCGTGTGCGTGGCCTTGGGCACGGTGGCCGCGACGGCCAGAGAACCCGCGATTCCGCTCGCCGCCACGATCGCCGTGATCGTCGCGGTCCGCGCCCTGCCCTGCCGCACCGACCGGGCGGCGCCTTCTGCGTCCATGGCTCAACTCCGTCAAGGGAAGTTATCGTTCCGTGATCCCTAAGCTGCCGGAGCCGGATGAGAAGATCATGAACACAGCCTGGGCGCTGACTGACTTCCGAATTCTGGGCGTACTCTCAGGTCAGACGCGCTCCGAGCCCGCGAGGACGGCCCAGACCTGGGTGTCGTGGCGAACGCCGCCGTAGGGCCAGGTCTCCCGCAGGGTGCCCTCGAGGGTCATGCCGAGCCTCCCGGCCACCGCGGCGCTGCGCTCGTTGTCCGCGCGGCAGTGCCATTCCGCGCGATGCAGGCCGCGCGCGGTCAGCGCCCAGTCGAGCAGGGTTCGGCAGGCCCGGGTGATCAGACCGCGCCCCTCGGCCGAGGGCTCGAGCCAGCAGCCGATCTCGCAGACTCCGCGCGCGGCGTCGAAGGCGGTGAACATCACGCCGCCGACGAGGGTGCCGCGGAGCCAGATCCCGTAGATCCGCGGGCCGTCCGCGGCCTGGCGCTCGGCATAGCGCCGCAGCGTGGCCCGCGCCCCCTCGACGTCCTCGGTGACGAAGGACGGACCGACCCACGGCCGGATGTGCTCGCGGGCGCGGTCGAGGTGGGCGGCGAACTCCTCCGCGTTCCAGGGCTCGAGGGGGCGCAGTTCGGCGTCGTCGCGCAGCGGCAGGGAGAACATCGGGAGGCCTCGCATTCACACAGCGCTCGTGAGGTAAATGCACGGGGGCAGTATGCCCGTTCACCCACTACACCGCGCCCGCCGACGCCTCCCGGCCGGAAAACCGAGATCCCCACCGACCGTCCCGCATGGCGGGCGAGGCGATCGGTGGGGATCGGTCCTGGAGGTTCGGATGGACCAGATCAGCTGGCGGGCTCCGGGGTGGTCGTGGTGGTGAAGCCCTCGAGCTTGTTCGCGGCCTCGGCGTAGGTGTTGGTGAAGGTCTCGCCGAGCTTCACGTTCGAGGTGTCGACGCCGATGGTCTTCTCGGTGGCCAGCACGGTCTCGGGGCCGCCCTTGGGCATGATGCCGTCCGGCAGGAACTGGCCCTTGTCCTGGGTCAGGGCCGTGATGTACTCGGCCTTGGTGAACCCGTTGCTCGAGGTGTAGGACGCGGGCAGCGCGTTGGCGATGTCGGCGGCCGAGTGCGTGGCGATCCAGTGCATGGTGGCGACGATGGCGTCGGCGACGTCCTGGGCCTCGGTCTGGTGCGCGGCCGCCCAGGCGGTGGTCGTCAGGACGCCGGCGGAGGGCCAGGTGCCGCCGAGGGAGGCGGTGGCGCCGGAGGAGCTGGCCAGGTCGATCGCCGAGTAGCCGAGGTTCTGCTGCTCGATCTGCAGCACCGTCGGCTGCGTGGTCATCAGGCACTGCACCTTGCCGGTCTTGAGCGCGGCGATCGCGGTGGCGCCGGAGCTGACGCCGATCCGGCTGTACTGGCTGGTCTTGAGCCCCGCGGTGGAGGCGAGCAGCTGGGTCAGCTCGTCCGTGCCCGAGCCCAGGTCGGTCACGCCGAGAGTCTTGCCGCTCCACTGGGCGGCCGAGTGCACGCCGCTGTTCGTGGCGCACATCTCGCGCTCGCCGGGGGCGCCGGACAGCTGGACGATGTCCTCGACCGACTTGCCCTTCGTCTGGAAGTCGATCGTGTGGATGTACCACGCGCCCGCCAGGTCGACCTGGCCGGAGGCCATCGCGTCCTCCGCGCCGATGCCGCCCTGCGTCTCGGTGCTCAGCACCATGTTGACGCCGTACTTCTTGTAGAAGCCGAGCTGCTGGGCGAGTTCATACGGCAGGTAGATCTGCTTGTCGATGCCGCCGACCATCATCGTCACGGTGGGCAGCGAGTTTGAGCCGCCGGAGGCGTTGCTGCCTCCTGAGCTGGAGGAGCAGGCCGTGAGCCCGCCGGCGAGCACCAGGGAGGCGGCGACGGCGCCCACTGCTGTCTTCTTCAACATGGTGGTTGGACCTTTCCGTGTCTTCGTTGACGAACGGGTTTTCGTGCGGAGGCCGGCGTCAGATCGCCGCGGCCTCGGTCGGGGACGGCGGACGCCAGGACAGCAGGCGCCGCTCGAGGCGGGTCAGCAGGAATTCGACGACGAGGGTGATCGCGGCGATGACGAACATCGAGGCGAACACGCCGTCGGGGTTGAACTGGTTCTGCGCGGTCGTGATCACCAGGCCGAGGCCGGACTGCGCGCCGAGCATCTCGCCGACGATCGCGCCGATGATGGCGAAGCCGAAGGCGGTGTGCAGGCTCGCGATGATCCAGGTCAGCGCGGACGGCAGGGTCACGTCCTTGACGATGCGCAGCTTCGAGGCGCCGAGCACCCGCGCGTTGTTGAGCACGTTGCGGTCCACCTCGCGCACGCCCTGGAAGGCGTTGAAGAAGACCACGAAGAACACCAGCACGGCGGACAGCAGGATCTTCGGGGTCTGGCCGAGGCCGAAGGCCACCAGGAAGATCGAGCCGAGCACGATGCGCGGGATCGCGTTGAAGATCTTGATGTAGGGGCCGATCACCTTGGCCATGAAGGGGCTCACGCCCAGGCCGACGCCGAACACGATGCCGCTCGCGGTGCCGAGCACGAAGCCGAACACCGCCTCGCGCAGCGTCGTGACGATCTGCGACCAGTAGGAGCCGAACTCGGTCGCCTGGTCGCCCTCGGTGAAGTAGTCCTTCAGCTGCTTGACGATGCCGCTGGGCTGGCCGTAGAAGAACGGGTCGAGCACCTTCCACGTGGTCAGCAGCTGCCAGGAGCCGATGATCAGCACCGCGACCAGGAGCTGGGCCACGAGGACCTTGATCCGGCGGGCGCGGGCGATCCGGCGTCCGGGATTCGCGCCCTTCTTCTCGACCGGCGGCACCACGTAGGCGCCGACATGCGTGACGTTCTGGCTCATGCTGCGACTCCTGCGGTGCGGGCGTACGTGCGTTCGACTTCCTCGCGCAGCGACTCCCAGATCTGCCGGTGCAGCTCGAGGAACTCCGGCTGGAAGCGGATGTCCTGGATGGCGCCGCGCGGGCGGGGCAGGTCGATGTCGAACACCGCCTTGACCGTGCCGGGGCCCGAGGTCATCACGACGACGCGGTCGGCGAGGGCGATGGCCTCCTCGAGGTCGTGCGTGATGAACAGCACCGAGGGGCGCAGCTGCTCCCACAGGCCGATCAGCTCGTTCTGCATGATCGCCTTGGTCTGCACGTCCAGGGCGCCGAAGGGCTCGTCCATCAGCAGGATCCGCGGCTCGTTGATCAGCGCCGCGGCCATGCCGACGCGCTTGCGCATGCCGCCGGACAGCTGGTGCGGGTGCCGGTCCTCGAAGCCGGCCAGGCCCACCCGGCGCAGCCAGTCGCGGGCCGCCGTCTCGGCCTCCCGCTTCTTCACGCCGCGGAAGCTCGGGCCGAGCGCGACGTTGCCGAGCACGGTCTTCCAGGGCAGCAGGGCGTCGGCCTGGAACATGTAGCTGACGCCGTCGGCGATGCCGTCGACCGGCTTGCCCGCGACGCGCACCTCGCCGCCGCTGGGCTTGTCCAGCCCGGAGACCAGGCTCAGCGTGGTGGACTTGCCGCAGCCGGTCGGTCCCACGACCGCGCAGAACTGGCCGGGCTCCACCTCGAAGTCGACGTCCTTGATCGCGGTGAAGACGTCGCCGCTCGGGGTGAGGAACCGTTTCGTCACCCCGGAAATCTCGATCCGGGCGCCGGGTACGCCGGACACGGGCTGCGTTGCCATCGCGGATCGCCTCCTTCTCTCCATTGATCTGGGGAGGCTCACGCTAGGCAGCGCCGCGCGGCGGGTCTCGCTTTCGGCGGTAACCCGCGTTTTCCGCGTTCCGCCGGGTTTTGTGCATTGAGTTCACGCGCGAATCCGGATAACGGCTTGAAACCTTTTCCGGCCGATACTTGCCGCGGAGGGCGTTCGCCTCGCAGAATCCGGAATATGCGACGAGGCATGCGGAGGCTGTCCAGCCAGATATTCGTCGGCCAGGTGCTGATCCTGGTGGCGACGATGCTGGTGGGCTTCACGCTGTTCGCCAAGGAGCAGCGGGCGCAGCTCGACGTGCAGTACGAGGACCGCGCGCTCACGATCGCGCAGGCCGCGGCAGCCGACGAGGAGATCCGCGAGTGCCTCACCCCGGGCGCGACCGCGTGCGGGGACCTGGTGCAGGAGATCGCCTCGGAGATGCAGCGCGACACCGGCGCCACGTACATCGTCGTGATCGACATGAACAGGGTGCGGCACTCGCACCCGAACCCGAGCGAGATCGGCCAGAAGATCACCGAGCCGATCGCGACGCTCGACGGGCGCTCGCACGTGGACATCGACGCGGGCAGCCTCGGCCGCTCGGCCAACGGCAAGACGCCGCTGTACGCGCTGGACGGCACGACGATGGTCGGCGAGGTCTCGGCCGGCATCCTGGAGAGCTCCGTGACCTCGGCGCTCTGGAAAGTCCTGCCGATCTACGCGGAGTGGTTCGCGGTCGCGCTGCTGATCGGCGGCGCCGCGTCCTGGCTGCTCGCGCACCGGCTCAAGAAGCGCACGTTCGGCCTGGAGCTGGACGAGATCGCGAAGCTGCTGCACGAGCGCGAGGCCGTGCTGCACGGCATCCGCGAGGGCATGATCGCCTTCGACCGCTCGGGCCGGATCACCATGGTGAACGACGAGGCCAGGCGGCTGCTGGGCCTCGGCACGACCGGGATCGGCAGCTGGATCGAGGACATCGTGCCGCCGGGCCGGCTGCGCGACGTGCTGAGCGGCGCGATCCTCGGCAAGGACGAGGTCGTGCTCACGGACGACTACTGCCTGACCGTGAACCGGATGCCCGTGGTGCTGGCCGGGCGCCCGCACGGCTCGGTGGTCACGCTGCGGGACCGCACCGAGCTGTCCGGCCTGCTGCGCGAACTGGACAGCGTGAAGGGTCTGACGGACGCGCTGCGGGCCCAGCAGCACGAGTTCGCCAACCACATGCACACCGTCGCCGGGCTGCTCGAGCTGGGAGAGAGCGAGGAGGCCCTGCGCTTCCTGACCGATCTGCGCGGCGCGGAGATCGGCCTCGCCGAGTCGCTGCGCACGCGGATCGCCAGTCCGCTGGTCGTCGGTCTGTTCCTGGCGAAGTCGGCGGTCGCGGCCGAGCGCGGCATCGAACTGGTGCTGACCGAGGATTCGTGGCTCGGCGACGTCCCGGTGAAATCGCAGGCGGTGACGACGATCCTGGGCAATCTGATCGACAACGCCTTCGACGCCGTGGCCGGGAAGTACAGCCTCACCGAGGCGCCGGGCCGGGTCACGGTCACACTGGTCGAGGACGAGGACGTGATCCGGCTCGAGGTCGGCGACAACGGCCCCGGCATCCCGGACGAGGCGCGCGAGTCCATCTTCGTGGACGGGTTCTCCACGAAGCCCGCGTCCGGCACGCTGCGCCGCGGCCTGGGCCTGGCGCTGGTGCACCGGCTCGTGCAGCGGCTCGGCGGGCGCATCGAGGTGAGCGCCGGCCCCGGCGCCGTGTTCACGGTGACCCTCCCGGCCGAGGTCGAGAAGCCGAGCAGACCCAAGGCCGTGACGACGACGTCGAAGGTGATGGCATGAGCACGTACTCCGGGGCGGCGCACGCGGCCGAGACCTCGGCCGCGGCCTCCGCGCGCGCGATCCGCACCCTGGTCGTGGACGACGACTTCCGGGTGGCCCGGATCCACGCGGCCTTCGTGGAGCGGACCGAGGGCTTCGAGGTGGCGGGCGTCGCGCACGGCGCCGAGCAGGCGATCGCGATGATGGACGAGGTGCGCCCCGACCTGGTGCTGATGGACGTCTACCTCCCGGACGGCGACGGCCTCGGCGTGGTCAGGGCCTTCGCCGAGCGCCACGACCACCCCGACTTCGTCATCATCACCGCCGCCAGGGACGTGGCCACCGTCCGCGCCGCGATGCAGGTGGGCGCGGTCTACTACCTCGTCAAGCCCTTCGGCTTCCAGGCCCTGCACGACCGCCTGGTCTCCTACCGCGACCTTCGCGCGCGGATGGCCGACCTCAGCGAGGAGGCCGACCAGTCCGACGTGGACGCCCTGTTCGGCATGCTGCGCGGCCCGGCCCCGATCCAGGCCGAGCAGCCCGCGAAGGGGCACTCGGCCCCCACCCTGGAGCTGGTCCGCAACGCCGTGCGCGCCGCGGAAGGCGACATCTCGGCGGCCGAGGTCGCGGAGCAGGTGGGCGTCAGCCGTCCGACCGCCCAGCGCTACCTGACGTACCTCGCACAACACGGCGTCGTCCGCCTGCAGCTCCGATACGGGGCGACAGGGCGGCCCGAGCATCGCTATACCCTGGCAATGTAATTCCGCGCGCGATATGCGCATGAGGGAATTTTACGGTATGGGAATTCACATCCGCCGGAGCAGCTCCGATTCGCCTTTTGATCCGCGCCTCGATTCGGAATAGACTGCGCAGGCCAATTCGCGGCGACCGGATCGAGGCTCGGGACCATGGCAGGCGCACGGCACGCCCGCACGACCTCCAGGGTCGCTGCCGTGCTGCTCGCGCTGCTGGCCGCGCTCGCCGTGTTCGCCCATCACGAGTTGAGCGACAGCCCGCTGCGCCCTTCGCCGGGCGCCATGCCCGGGATGTCCATGAACGCGGTCACGGCCGCGCCCGACGGACCGGGCGTCGCGCGCGCCGTCGCGGTCACGACGCCCGCCGAATCGCCGCCCGGCGCCGATCACGGGACCGGCGCCCCTCCCTGTTCCATGGCGGGCCAGATGTGCGCCTCCGGAGCCCTCGGCGGCCACTTCGTACCCGTGGTTCCCGCCGGTCTCGACCTGCCCCTGCCGCAATCCTCGGCCCCTGCGTCCTGGGTCGCGGATTCCATGATCGACCTCGGTGATTCGCCCGGTTTAACGGGAATTCTTCGCATATAGGACGAGGACCTCGCGCGCTCGCCATCCGGCGCCGGCGCGCCCTGAGACGTCCTCGCCCATCCATCGAAGGATTTCGAAATGACCAACGGTTTGTCCCGTCGTGCCCTGCTGTCCACGGGCCTCGGCATCGCGGGCGTCGGAGCCCTGGCCGCCTGCAGCGGCGCAAGCAGCCCGAAGATGTCCGACAGCGGCAGCACCGGCCGCGCCACGCCCGTCAGCCTCAGCGCCGTCGCCGGCGCGGTCGACCTCGGCGGCGTGACGGTGAACACCTGGAGCTTCGGCGGCACGATCCCCGCGCCGCAGATCCGCCTGTCGGCCGGGGACACCCTGCACGCGCAGATCGCCAACCACCTGCAGGCTGATACCTCAGTGCACTGGCACGGCGTCGCGGTGCCCAACGCCATGGACGGCGTGCCGCCCATCACGCAGCAGGCCGTCGCCGCAGGCTCCTCGTTCGACTACCGGTTCATCGCGCGCAACCCCGGCACGTACTGGTTCCACCCGCACGTCGGCGTGCAACTCGACCGCGGCCTTTACGGCGCGCTGATCGTCGAGGATCCCAAGGAGCCGCTGAGCTATGACGACGAGTGGGTCCTCGTGTTCGACGACTGGCTCGACGGCGTCAGCGGCAACACCCCGGATGCCGAGTACACCGCGCTCACCACATCGATGTCGGGCATGGGCAACGGCATGGGGATGGGCATGAGCATGGGCGGGGTCGGGACCAGCACGTTGCTCGGCGGCGACGCGGGCGACGTCACCTACCCCTACCACCTGGTCAACGGTCGGATCCCGGCCGACCCGGACGTGTACGACGGCAAGCCGGGCGCGCGCGTGCGCCTCCGGATGATCAACGCGGGCAGCGACACGGCCTACCGGGTCGCTCTCGGCGGCCACCGGCTGACGCTCACCCACACCGACGGCTATCCGATCGACCATCAGGATGTGGACGCGGTGCTCATCGCGCCCGGTGAGCGCTACGACGCTCTGGTCACCCTCGCCGGCGGCGTGTTCCCGCTGGTCGCGCTCGCCGAAGGCAAGAACGCCCTCGGTCGAGCCCTGGTGCGCACCGGATCCGGCGGTACGCCGCCCGCGAACGCGCGACCCGGTGAGCTCGACGGGATGCTGATGAGCGCCGCGCAACTGACCTCCGAAGCCGATGCCCGGCTGGCCGCGAAGGCGGTGGCCCGCACGCACCGGATCAAGCTGACCGGCGGCATGGGCATGTACGACTGGTCCCTGGACGGCGTCAAGTTCGACATGAACGACCCGGCCGCGCATCCGTACCTGGCCGCGAAGGGCGAACGCGTGCGACTTGAATTCGTCAACACCACGACGATGTGGCACCCGATGCACCTGCACGGCCACACGTTCCAGCTCGGCGCGACGGGCCCGCGCAAGGACACTGTGATCGTCTTGCCGGGTCAGACGGTCACCTGCGACTTCGACGCCGACAACCCCGGACAGTGGATGCTGCACTGCCACAACGCCTATCACGGCCAGGCCGGAATGATGGGCCTGGTGAGCTACGCGGCCTGACGCCGCGGCGTTCGACTCGGACGCGGCCTACGACGGGACCTGCACGCCGGCCTCGCGCAGCCTCGCCACCGCCTGGGCCATGCACGTCCGGGCGGTGGCTCCGTCGGCCCGGAGCCCCTGCGCGAGCGGACCGCCGTTGGCGGCGAAGGTCCAGGGCGGCCGGTTCTCGCGCAGGCGTTCGGCGTCGATTCTGATCATGGCGTTGATGCCCTGATCGCCCAGCCACTCCAGGATCTGGAGTGTCGCCTCGGCGGCGCGGCCTTCTGTCTCGGTCACGGATCGACTCTAGCGATCCGGGCGCGCGGCGTACCGCGGTACGCCGCGCGCTGCGACCGGACGGACCTAGATGCCGGACCAGGGCGCGCGGGTCGCGATGGCCTGGCGCCAGGGCCGGATGACCCTGGGCGAGACTCCGACGCCGAGCACGCCGGCCACGCGGTCTCCCGTGCGGTAGGCGGCGAGGAAGCTGCGCTCGGCCAGGTCGCCTTCGACGACGGCGATCTGCTCGTGGCCGCGCAGGTAGCCGTAGGCCTGGACCTTCAGGTCGTACTGGTCGGACCAGAAGTAGGGCACCGGAGCGAAGGGCTTCGGGGCGTCGGGGTCGAGGAGGTTGCGGGCCACCGCCATGCCCTGCTCGGCCGCGTTCGTGCGGTGCTCGATGCGCATGGAGGTGTCGAACAGGGGGTTGTGCCAGCGCGCCACGTCGCCCGCCGCGTAGACGCCGGGAGCGGCCGCGCAGTACTCGTCGCAGACGACTCCGTCGTCCAATGTCAGGCCGCTGCCTTCCAGCCACTCGGTGTTCGGCAGCGACCCGACAGCCACCAGAACCTCGTCGGCCGCGATGAGTTCGCCGCCGTCCAGTTGGACGCCGCCGCGGGCCACGGCGGTGACGCCGACGCCGGTGCGCAGGTCGACGCCGTTCTCCACGTGGACCCGGGCGAGCACCGCGCCGACCTCGGCGCCGACCGCGTGGGCCAGCGGGACCGGAGCCGGTTCGAGGACGATCACCTGGGCGCCCAGCCCGCGGGCCACGGCGGCGGCCTCGGCGCCCAGGAACCCCGCTCCCACGATCACCAGGCGGGTGCCGGGGCCGATCCGCTCGCGCAGGGCCATCGCGTCGCCGAGCGTCCGGAGCACGTGGGCGCCCTCGCCGGGGAGACGTCGTGGCCTGACACCGGTGGCGATGACCAGGGCGTCGAAGGCCACTGACGCGCCGTCGTCGAGCCTCACCTCGCGCGCGGCGAGGTCCAGGCCCGCCGCCGTGCTGCCGAGCCGCAGGTCCAGGCAGAGGTCCGCGAGGTGGGCGTCGGAGCGCAGGGCCAGCCGGTCGGCCTCCCACTGCCCCGCGAGGATCTGCTTGGACAGCGGCGGCCGGTCGTACGGCGGGTACGGCTCCGTGCCGAGCAGCGTGATCTCGTGCTCGTAGCCCTCGCGGCGCAGCGTCTCGGCGGCGGACAGGCCCGCCGCCGAGGCGCCCACGACGAGGATCCGCCGCGGCGTCGCGCCCATCCTCACGCCTCGATCAGCCGGATCGCCGCCGCCGGGCAGATCGCGGCGGCCTCGCGCACGTCGTCCAGGTGCTCGGCCGCCGGCTCCTCGGTGAGCAGCACCGCCACGCCGTCCTCATCGCGCTGGTCGAACACGTCCGGCGCGGCCATCACGCACTGCCCCGACGCGACGCACTTCGGCTCGTCCAGTTCCACGCGCATGTTCTTCAGGCTCCTCATTCGTTCGCACTGCTTCTCGTGGGTGTGGGAGTCCGCTACCAGGCGACCGGCAGGCAGCGCACGCCGTAGGTGGTGCCGGTGTGGTCGAACGCGAGCTGTTCGATCGGCGCGGCCAGCCGCAGGGTGGGGATGCGGCGATAGAGCGTGCCGTACACGACCTGCAGCTCGAGGCGAGCGAGCGACTGGCCGAGGCACTGGTGCGGTCCGTAGCCGAAGGCCTGGTGGGTGCGCGCCGCGCGGTGCAGGTCGAGCTTGTCGGCCTCGGGAAACGCCTCCTCGTCCCAGTTGGCGGCGTGCAGCTCGAACAGCAGCCCGTCGTTCTTCCGAATGAGGTGGCCCCCGAACTCGATGTCCGCCTTCGCGACCCGCCGCACGCCGGTCTGCACGATCGTCAGATAGCGCAACAGCTCCTCCGCGGCGTTCGCGATGAACTTCGGGTCCTCGCTCTCGCGCAGTTCGGCGAGCTGCTCCGGGTGCTGGAGCAGGGCGAGCGTGCCCAGGCTGATCATCGTGGCGGTCGTCTCGTGCCCGGCGATGAGCATCGCGACGCCCATCG
>DASTAE010000276.1:0-8557 GCA_035712985.1 Actinospica sp. | reverse complement strand
CTTCCTGGTGCCGGTCCGGCTGCAGCCGGGCTCCTGGTACGCGCTGCCGCAGTCCCCGCAGCTGTTCAAGCAGCTGCTCATGGTCGGCGGCCTGGAGCGCTACTACCAGATCGCGCGCTGCTTCCGGGACGAGGACTTCCGGGCCGACCGGCAGCCGGAGTTCACCCAGCTCGACATCGAGATGTCCTTCGTCGAGCAGGAGGACGTGCTCGCGCTCGCCGAGAAGATCTACCAGCGGATCTGGAGCGAGGTCGCGGGTTACGAGATCCAGCTGCCGCTGCCCCGGCTCACCTACGCCGAGGCGATGGCGCGGTACGGCTCGGACAAGCCGGACGTGCGCTTCGGCCAGGAGCTCGTGGAGCTGACCGAGTACTTCCAGGGCACCGAGTTCCGGGTCTTCCAGGCCGAGTACACCGGCGCCGTGGTGATGCCGGGCGGCGCGTCGCAGACCCGCAAGGAGCTCGACGGGTGGCAGGACTGGGCCAAGGCGCGCGGCGCCCGGGGCCTGGCCTACGTGGTCTTCGACGCCGAGACCGGCGAGCCGAAGGGCCCGGTGGCCAAGAACCTCTCCGAGGCGCACCTCGCGGGCCTGGCCGCGGCGGTCGGCGCGGGCAACGGCGACGCGGTGTTCTTCGCGGCCGGCGGCAAGACCGCCTCGCAGGAGCTGCTCGGCGCGGCACGTCTCGAGATCGGCCGCCGCTGCGCGCTGATCGACGAGTCGCGGTGGGCCTTCCTGTGGGTCGTCGACTTCCCGATGTTCGAGCCGCTCACCGACGACAAGGGCGAGTTCGCGGGTTGGCACGCGGTGCACCACCCGTTCACCGCCCCGACCCCGGAGTGGCTGGACGGCTTCGAGAAGGACCCGGGCGCCGCCCTGTCCAACGCCTACGACCTCGTGCTCAACGGCACGGAGCTGGGCGGCGGCTCGATCCGTATCCACCAGCGCGAGGTGCAGCAGCGCGCGTTCCGGGCGATCGGCCTGAGCCAGGAGGAGGCGGAGTCGAAGTTCGGCTTCCTGCTCGACGCCTTCAACTACGGCCCGCCGCCGCACGGCGGCATCGCCTTCGGCCTCGACCGCACGGTCGCGCTGATCACCGGCGCGGACACCATCCGCGACGTGATCGCCTTCCCGAAGACCGCCTCCGGCGGCGACCCGCTGACCGGCGCCCCGGCGCCGATCACCGCGGAGCAGCGCAAGGAGGCCGGCGTGGACTTCGTGCCGAAGCCGAAGCCGGCCGAGTAGCAGCGGTGGACCGAGGACGAGAGGCGCGGGCGTAGGTGGCCTGGTTGACGGCGCTGATCCGGCGCCTGTGGCGGGAGCTCTTGGGTTTCGGCGCGGTGGGCGTCGTCGGCTATGCCGGCGACGCGATCGTCATCAACGTGCTCTACCAGCGTGTGCCCTCGGTCCTCGCCTCGGCGATCGCGATCTCGGTCTCGACCGTGATCGCGTACCTGGGCAACCGGTTCTGGACCTTCCGGCGCCGCGACCGGCGGGAGACCGGCGCCGAGTTCGGGCTCTTCGCGCTGGTCTCGGTCGGCGGGTTCCTGATCACCGTGGGCTGCGTCTGGTTCACCGAGTACGTGCTCGGCGCGGATTCGCGGTTCGCGGTGAACCTCGCGCAGCTCGGCGCGGGCCAGATCCTGGGCACGCTGTTCCGCTTCTGGGCCTGCCACCGCTACGTATTCCCGGAGGCGAGGCCGCTCGCGAGGTCTATACCATGAGTCGGTGCTCAAGGAATCCGCTCCGCGCGTCCGCCGGGACCGCATAGCCATCAGCCTCGTCTTCGCCGTGCACGGCACGGTGGAGGGCACCTACGCCTCCCGGCTTCCGTGGATCGCCGACCACGTGCACGCCACGCCGGGGCTGCTCGGCGCGGCGATGATCGCGCCCACGGCCGGAGCGCTGCTGTCGATGCCGTTCGCGAGCCGGATCGTGCACCGGCTCGGCAGCGCCCGTACCGCGCTGCGCCTGATGTTGATGCTGTGGACGGCGTGCCTGGTGATCCCCGGTGTGATGCCGAACATCGGACTACTCGCGGCGGGCCTGTTCGTCTACGGCGCTACCTCGGGCGTCGCCGACGTGATGATGAACGCCGAGGCCGTGCGGATCGAGCGGCGGGTCGGGCGGTCCATCATGTCGGGCCTGCACGGCCTGTGGTCGGTCGGCGGCATCGCCGGCGCGCTGATGGGCGCGCTGTGCGCGGGCGCCGGGATCAGCGCGATGCCCGAGTTCCTCATCACGGCCCTGATCCTCACCGCGGCCGCCGCCTTCGCCGCGAGCCTGCTTCCCGCGGACGCCGAGCTCGGCGGGGGAGCGCAGGAGGCGATCCGTCCGCCGCGCTTCGCCCTGCCCACCAAGGCCCTGCTCGGCATCGGCGTCGTCGGGTTCTGCGCCATCTTCGGGGAGGGCGCGGGGACGAACTGGTCGGCCGTGTACCTGACGACGGTCGCGCACGCCTCCCCGGCCATCGGCGCGTACTGCGTCACCGGATTCGCCACGACCATGGCCGTCGGACGGCTGACCGGCGACGCGATCGTGCGCAGGCTCGGCCCCGTGTACGTGGTCCGAGTAGGCGGCGTGCTGGCCGTGATCGGCGCCGTCGCCGTCGTCATGGCCCGCACCCCCTGGCTCGGCATCGTCGGATTCGCGGCCATGGGCCTCGGGATCGCGACCGGGGTGCCGCTCGCGATCGCCGCCGCGGGGCGGATCGGGCGCGACGCCGACTCCGCGGTCGCCGGGATCACCACGGTCACCTACTCCGCGGGCCTGCTGGCCGGTCCGTCGGTCGGCGCGCTCGGCTCGGCCGTCTCGCTGCCCTTCGCCTTCGGCGTCGTGGCGCTGCTGGCCCTGGGGCTCGTGTTCTCCGCGTACACGCTGCGGGTCGGGCTCGTTGAATCCCCGGTAATGACCAAGTAATGGGGGTTTAAAGTCTCCGGCGTGCTCGACCTCGAATTCCCGGCCCGGCTAGGTTGGAGGCCGTGGCAATCGACGACCTTCCTGGCCCCTTGGTGAACTTCCTCAATGTGATCGGCATCGAGTGGCCGTACATCAACGAGGACTCGATCTCCCAGTTCGCGACCCTGGTCAGGCAGTTCGGCCAAGCGGTCGAGCAGACCCATCAGGACGCCACCGACGCGGTGCAGCAGCTCGCGCAGGCGCATCAGGGTGCTTCGACGGAGCAGATGACCTCGGGCTGGTCCGAGCTCTCCGGCCGGCACGTGTCGGAGATCGTCGAGGGCGCCGGGATCGTCGCGGACGCGCTCGACGCGTGGGCCGCGTACATCGTGGTGCAGAAGGGGATCGCGGTCGCGCAGATGGTGGAGATGGCGGTCGAGTTCTTCGCCGACCAGGCCGCCGCCGTCGCCACCTTCGGCATCGCCGAGGCCGCGCTGCCCGCGATCATCGCGGCCGGCCAGGCGGCCGGCAAGTCGCTCATCCAGGATCTGGAGCAGTACGTGATCGGCAAGGTCGTCGAGGAGGCGCTCAAGCCCTTCATGGCGAAGGTGCAGTCGATGCTCTCCGGCCTCGACTGGGGCAACACCTCCTCGGCCGGCGCCGGCGCGGGGACCATGGTCCAGTTGGACGAGGGGGCGGTGCGCCAGCACATCTCCACGCTGCGGACGCACGCGGAGACGATGGTCGGCCACGGACAGACGCTGCGCAGCGGCATCGAGGGGTTGAGTTTCTGATGCCCGGCAAGGGTTTCATGGTGCAGACCGCGGAGAACGCCGCGAAGGACCTCTCCGAGGCCTGCGACAGCTCCGCGCAGACGATCAGCAAGAACATGATCACCAAGGTCGCGGACACCGAGGAGGGCAACCTCGGGCGCACGCTGGAGGGCGAGACCAAGGTCAAGAAGAGCTTCGCCGACATCCTGAAGGCGAAGAGCGGCGAGGCTGAGAAGGGCCCGACCGGCGCCAAGCCGCCCGCGGGCGGGGCCGCGCCGAAGGGCGGGGGCCCCTCCACGTCCGGCGGCTCGGTGCAGGACGACTTCAAGGGCGGCGGCAAGGGCGGCCAGGCCGAGGACGGCAACGGGAAGAGCACCACTGGCGGCACCGACCCGATCGACGTCGTGTCCGGTCAGCTGCTCTCCGGACGGATCGACGTGGGCCTGCCCGGCGTGCTGCCGCTGGTGCTGCGCCGCGCCTACGCCTCCGGCTACGAGCATGGAAGGCTGCTCGGCCCTGGCTGGTCCTCCACCCTCGACCAGCGCCTCGTCGTCGACGACGAGGGCGTCCACTACCTCGGCGAGGACGGGGAGGCGCTCAGCTACCCCGTCCCGGCGGCCGGGCAGCAGGTGCTGCCGAGCGGCGGCGCGCGCTGGCCGCTGACCTGGGACCGCGCGCTGGACGCGATCTCACTGCTGGACCGCGAGTCCGGCCTCACCCGCCACTTCGCCGCGCCGCCGAGCGACGCCGAGCCGGACGCGCACGGTCGGCAGGTCCGGCATCTGACCCGCATCACGGACCGCAACGGCAACTGGATCAACATATCCAGGGACTCCGACGGGGTTCCCACTCTCGTCGACCACTGCGGCGGCTACCGCATCGGCATCGACTCCTCCTATCGCGCCGGGGGCTTCCGCATCGAGGGGCTGCGCCTGATCGACGCGGCGCATCCCGAGGGCGCGCCGCTGGTCCGGTACGGCTACGACCCGCACGGCCGGCTCGTCGAGATCACCGACTCGACCGATGTCGCGCTGGTCTACGAGTACGACGACGCCGACCGGATCACGGCGTGGATCGACCGCGCCGGATACCGGTACGAGTACGTGTACGACGACGCGGGCCGGGTCGTCCGCGCCGCCGGCGAGGACGGCACGATGACGTCCGAGCTCGCCTACGATCCGGACAACCGCGTCACGCGCGTCACCGACAGCCTCGGCACCACCGAGTACCACTACGACCAGTACCAGCGCGTGTGCAAGACCGTCGATCCGCTCGGCGCGATCACGCTGACCGAGTCCGACCGGTACGGCCGCGTGCTCAGCACCACCGACGCGCTCGGCCACGTCACTCGCTTCAGCCTCGACGAGCACGGCCAGCCGGTGCTCATCGAACGCCCCGACGGAACCTCGGTCGCGATCGAGTACGACGAGCTGAGCAATCCGACCAGCGTCACCGGGCCGGACGGCTCCGTGGACCGGTACACGTACGACGCGCAGGGCAACACGACCTCGGCCACCGATCCGGCCGGCGCGACGACCGTGTACGAATACGACGATCGCGGCGGCCTGATCCGGGTCACCGACGCGCTCGGCGCGACGACCTCGGCCGAGCTCGACCGGGCCGGGCTGCTGAAGTCGGTCAGCGATCGCGCGGGCTCGGTCTGGACCTTCGCGCGCGACGAGGCGGGGCGCGTCGTGTCCGTCAGCGATCCGCGCGGCGCCGTCGCGACCACCGCGTACGACGGCGAGGGGCGGCCGGTCTCCCGCACGCATCCGGACGGGACGAGCGAGTCCTGGGCCTACGACGTGAACGGCGACCTGGCCGCGCACACCGACCGCGGCGGGAACACCACCGCGTACGAATACGGGCCCTTCCACGCGCTGCGCCGGCGCACCGAGCCCGACGGCGTCGTCTACCGCTTCACCCACGACGCCGATCTGCGGCTGACCAGCGTGACCAATCCGCAGGGTCTGACCTGGGACTACAGCTTCGACGCGGCCGGAAATCTGGTCGGTGAGAGCGACTTCAACGGCAGGGCGCTGACGTACCGGTACGACGCGGCCGGCCGGCTCGTCAGCCGGACCAACGGCGCGGGCGAGGAGCTCGAGTTCCGCCGCGACGCGCTCGGCCGGGTCGTCGAGCAGCGCGACGGCGAGGCGGTGACGGTCTTCGAGTACGAGGCCGACGGCCTGCTGCGCCGGGTCGCGGACTCGGCGTCGAGCGTCGAGTTCGCGCGGGACGCCGCGCGCCGGGTGATCGCCGAGACGGTCGACGGACGGACGCTGTCCAGGGCCTACGACGCGGTCGGGCGGCAGATCGGCCGGACCACGCCGGGCGGCCGGGCGAGCAGCTGGACCTACGACGCCGACGGCCGGACCCAGCGGCTGCTCGCGGGCGAGCGGCAGATCAGCTTCGGCTACGACGAGGCAGGAAACGAGACCTACCGCTGGATCGGCGACAGCCTCGCGCTGACCAGCGAATGGGACGCCGAGAGCCGGCTCACCTCCCGCAGCGTGCTGGGCGTGACCGGGCCCGAGCACGCGCGGACGTCGGCCGTGCTGCACCAGCGCTCGTGGGCCTACGAGGCCGCCGGACTGCCGGCCTCGGTGACCGACACCGCGGAGGGCACGCGGCGGCTCACCCACGACGCGCAGGGCCGGATCACCGCCGTCACCGCCGAGGGCTGGAGCGAGCGGTACGGCTACGACGCGGCCGGGAACCTCACGCGGGCCGAGGACAGCCGCGCCGCGCAGGAGGGGACCGAGGCGCGCGAACTGACCGGGACGCTGCTGCGGCGCGCCGGGCGGACGAGCTACACGTACGACGGCCAGGGCCGGCTGGTCAAGGCCGTGCGCCGCACGATCTCCGGCACCGAGAAGGTCTGGACGTACGCCTATGACGCGCAGGATCGGCTGATCGAGGCCGTGAACCCGGCGGGGGAGCAGTGGCGGTACGCCTACGACCCGCTGGGCCGGCGCATCGCCAAGCGGCGGCTCGGGGCCGAGGGCGAGACCGTCGAGGAGATCCGCTTCACCTGGGACGGCTCGGTCCTCGCCGAGCAGGAGCACGTGCTCGCCGGGAACGACCTCGTCACCGCGACGGCCTGGGACTACGAGCCGGGCACCTGGACGCCGCTCGCCCAGGACCGGCGCAGCTATTATGCGCGGGCGCCGCAGGAGCTGATCGACCAGCGGTTCCACGCGATCGTCACCGACCTGGTGGGAACCCCGACGGAGTTGGTGACCGCCGAGGGCGAGGTCGCCTGGCGGCGCCGGACCGACCTCTGGGGCCGGTCGGTTCCGGACGGCGACGCGGCGCTCTGCCCGATCGGATTCCCGGGGCAGTACCACGACCCGGAAACCGGGCTGGCCTACAACAACAAGCGGTACTACGACCCGGAGACCGGCCGCTACACCACCCCCGACCCGCTCGGCCTCGATCCGGCGCCGAACCACCACGCCTACGTGCACAATCCGCTCGTCGCGGCCGACCCGCTCGGACTCGAGCCCGAGGGCGGATACACCGACCTGTATCACGGCACCGACAAGGCCGGCGCGGCGGCCATCCGCAGGAACGGCGTCGACCCCTCGTTCGGACCGCGGCCGATGGACTTCGGCAACGGCTTCTACACGACCCGCAACTTCAATCAGGCCAAGAAGTGGGCCGACCGGAAGCCGGGCGGCGGCGTCGTGCTGCACTTCAGGGTGCCGAACAGCGAGCTGAGTAAGCTGGACACGAAGACCTTCAGCGGCGACAGCCAGGAGCTGCGCGACTTCGTGACCAGGTTCCGCAACGACAGGAGCGGCCGCAAGACGCCCACGCAAGACGTGGTGGAGGGGCCGATGCTGATGAACCCGCAGGACTTCCGCAGGGGAGCGGCGCCCACCTGGCGCGGCAACCAGGTGGTGTTCTTCCACGGCACCGGTCCGCTGCTGGACAGTTCGCTGCAGCCGTGAGAAGAGGAACGTGAGCGAGTATCTGATGCCGACGTCCGAGGACGTCGACGCGCTGTTGGCCGATATCAGAGCCGAGATGTCCAGCGTGCTCGGGCTCTCCGACGCCGAGGCGGTGGCGCGCATCAACGAGCAGTGGGGCGCGCTGGACCTGTCCGGCGAGGACGAGATCATCCTGCACGAGGACGGCTACTACTGGGCGCTGGCCATCTACTACGGCGGCGACGTGCCCGACTGGAGCCCCGACGCGGACCGCTCGTCCTGGCGGCCCCGGCCGGCCCCGCCCGCCGACTCGCCGAGCTGGACGATCCGCGGCTGATCCGGTTGGCCGTTGTCAGTGCCCCGGCTTAGGGTCGGGGCATGGCCATCGAGGTACGCAACGTCGGCACCGACGAGGAGTTCAACGCCTGGTGCGACGCCATGGACGTCGGCTTCTCCATGCCGCAGAACCGCGGCGAGGGGCCGCGCCGGCGCGAGCGGCACCCGGACCTCGGCCGGGTCTGGGCCGCCTTCGACGGGAGCACCGTGGCCGGCACGCTGGTCAGCCTGAACCTGCGGCTGACCGTGCCGGGCGAGGCGCAGATCCCGCTGGACGGCATCAGCGGCGTGACCGTGGCGGCCACCCACCGGCGCCAGGGCGTGGCCCGCGGCCTGATGGGCGCGGAGCTCGCCCGCGCCCGCGAGCGCGGGGACGCCATGGCCGCGCTGATCGCCGCCGAGTACCCGATCTACGGCCGTTTCGGCTTCGGACCGGCCACCGAGGCGGCGCAGTGGCGGGTGGACGCGCGTGACCTGCGCTTTCTCCGGGAGCTTCCGGGCCGGGTCGAGCTGATCGAGCCGGAGGCGGCCCGCTTCGAGGCCGCCGCGCTCTACGACCGGGTGCGCGAGCGCGGCGTCGGCATGGTCAGCCGCGAGGGCTGGCGCTGGGACGTGGA
>DASTAE010000275.1:0-12352 GCA_035712985.1 Actinospica sp. | reverse complement strand
GGCGCGGGCAGCCCGAGCAGGGCGGCCGCGTCCTTCATGCCGCTCTGGGTGGGCGCGAAGAAGGAGTTGGTGGTGACGTGGTTGATGAAGGCGAACTTCCAGGCCGCGGTCTTCGGGAAGTCGCCGATGCTCCCGGAGGAGCTGGAGTTGCGGGAACTGCTGCAGGCGGCCAGCGCCGAGGCGGCCAGTGCCGCCCCGCCGCCGATGCCGAGCGCCCGCAGCACGGACCTGCGCTCGAACTGCCCGCCCTCCGCGCCGGTGGTGGCCGGCGCCGAGGGGAATTCCTGTCCTGCTATCGATCCAGCCATGAGCAGACCTCTTCGTCGCTATGAGATGGTTGATGCTGCGTGACAGTATTCTGTTGATATGTGGGTGTTTGGGTCTTTCCCTACGGCGTCAGCGTCTGCTGCCGCCGAAGTAGGTGGCCCTGATCCGGTCCGCCAGGACGGCGACGCCGAGCACGATGCCCTGCGTGAGGGTCACGTAGTACGAGCTCACGTTGATGGCGTTGAGGCCGTTGGTGATGAGCTCGAGCAGGATCGCGCCGGCCGCGATGCCGAGGATCCGGCCCTCGCCGCCGAACAGGGAGACGCCGCCGACCACGGCCGCCGCGATCGCGACCAGCTCGTAGCCCGAGGCTGACACCGAGGGGTCGGCCACGCCGAGCCGTCCGGCGATCAGGATGCCGACCACGCCGGCCAGGGTGGAGCTGACCATGTAGGTGCTGGTGATCCGGCGCTTGACCGGGATGCCGGCCAGCCGCGCGGCCTCCGGGTTGCCGCCGACCGCGTAGATCTGCCGGCCCACGTAGGTGCGCTCCAGGAAGAACCAGGCCGCGACGATCACCGCGAGGAAGATGAGCGCGGGGATCGGCACCGGGCCGACGTAGTACAGCGACAGGTCGCCGAAGACGTTCGACATGCCGGTGATCGGTGTTCCCGACGTCATCGACAGGGACAGGCCCTTGGCGATCGTGAAGGTCACCAGGGTGATGACGAACGGCGGCACGTTCAGCTTGTTGATCGTCGTGCCGTGCCACAGGCCCACGCCGGCGCAGATCAGCAGCGTCACCAGGATCGCCACCGGGCCCGGCAGGCCCTCGGTGACGTTGAGCCAGCCGGCCAGGATCCCGGCGAAGCCCGCCAGGCCGCCGACCGACAGGTCGATGCCGCCGGTCAGGATGACGAAGGACTCGCCGATCGCCAGGGTGCCGAACTCGCCCAGGTCACGGCCGATCACCTGGAGGTTGTCGGTCGAGTAGTAGGTGGGCGCGGCGATGGCGAAGCCGATGAAGGCGATCACGCAGGCCAGCACGACGCCGGTCTCCGGGGTCGCCGCGAGCTTGGTCAGCAGGTTCGAGCGGGCCTTGGCCGGAGCCTCCGGCGCGTCGGCGGGGGTCAGGGTCGGGGCGCTCACGTCGGGTTTCCGTTCGGTTTGGTAGAGGATTGCGCGACACCGGTTGCCGCGGCGGTCATGATGTTCTCCTTGGTGGCGTCCGCGCGTTCGATGACGGCGGCCACCCGGCCGCGGTGCATCACCGCGATGCGGTGGCAGATCCAGAGCAGCTCCTCGAGCTCCGAGGAGGCCGCGACCACCGCCATGCCGGATTCGGCGGCGCGGTCGATGAGCTCGTAGATCTGCGCCTTCGAACCGACGTCCACACCGCGGGTCGGCTCGTCCAGCAGCAGCAGCTTCGGGTTCGCGGCGAAGGCCCGGCCGAAGATCGCGCGCTGCTGGTTCCCGCCGGACAGCGATCCGATCGGCTGGTCCACGGACTGCATCCGGACCTTGACGTTGTCGGTGATCGACACGGCCTCGGCGCGGAGCTTGCGCGGGCCGAGGACGCCGCGGCTGCTGATCCGGCGCAGCACGCTGACCGTGACGTTGTCCCTGATCGGGGCGAACAGGACCAGCGACTGCTGCTTGCGGTCCTCCGGGATCATCGCGATGCCGGCCTGCACGCCCTGCTCGGCGTTCTTCGGCGCGTACGCCTGCCCGGCCAGCGTCATCGAGCCGCCGGTGGCCGGCTGCGCCCCGGCGATCGTGTGGATCAGCCGGCTGCGGCCCGAGCCCATCAGGCCCGCGATGCCGAGGATCTCGCCCTCGCGCACCGTCAGGTCCACCGGGCCGAGCCCGTCGGCGGTGAGCTCGGAGATCTCCAGCAGCGTCGGGGTGTGCGTCGGCGCCGCCTTCGGCTCGCTGTGCGCGACCTCGTTGCCGACCATCTCGCGGATGAGCCGGTCCTCGGTCGCCTCGTCGGGCGTCAGGTCCGCCACGAGCCGGCCGTTGCGCAGCACGATGACGCGGTCGGCGATCTCCCGCACCTCGTCGAGCCGGTGGCCGATGAACAGCACCGCCTTGTCCTGCGCGGCCGCCCGCCTGGCCAGGTCGAGCACCAGCCGGGCCTCGACCGGGCCGAGCGAGGAGGTCGGCTCGTCCAGGATCAGCAGCTTGGGGTCGCGGCCCCAGCCCTTGGCGATCTCGATGAGCTGGCGGGCCGGCACCGGGAAGTCGCGCACGGCGCGCTGCACCGAGATGGACGCCGGATCCAGGCCGATCGCGGCGAGCATCGCCTCGGCGGCGCGCCGTTGCGCCCCGCGGTCGACCAGGACCCGTCGGCGCGAGTCCTCAGGACGGCGGCCCAGCAGCAGGTTCTCGGCCACCGAGAGCTGCCCGACGAGCGGGAACTCCTGGGAGACCAGGGAGACGCCGAGCCGCGCCGACTCGGCCGTCGAACCGGCTGCCAGCTCCTGCCCGTCGATCTCGATCTCGCCACCGTCGCGGCGCACAGACCCGGCGAGGGTCCCCATGAGCGTGGACTTGCCCGCCCCGTTCTCGCCCACCACGCCGACCACCTGGCCCGCGTAGAGGTCGAGCTCGGGCAGGTCAAGGACGCGCACCGGGCCGTAGGTCTTGTGAACCCCCCTCAACCGCGCGATGACCGCGCGGTTGAGGGAGGGCGCCGACTTTTCGAGCGTCGGTTCCACAGTCATCGTCAGCTGATTCCGAGCTGCTTCTCGAGGGCGGTGTACTGGTCGAAGTCCGACTTGGTGATGACGCCGACGCCCGAGCTCAGCGTGGTGCCGTCCGACTCGAGGTACGGCTTGACCAGGGCGGCGGTGGCGCTGGCGCCGAGGACCTTCTCGGCGGCCAGGATGTAGGCGCCGGTGTAGCCCTGGTAGTACGGCATCTGCGACACGGTCGCCGCGATGGAGCCGGACTGCACGCCGGACAGGGTCGCCGGGTCGGTGTCGTCGCAGACGACGGTGACCTGGCCGGTCTTGTTCGCGGTGGTCACGGCCTTGGCCAGGGCCGGGCCGTCGTAGGAGTACACGCCGTACAGACCCTTGATGTCCGGGTGGTTGGCCAGGATCGTCTCGGCGTCCGACTGGGCGGTCGAGGCGGACAGGTTGTCGTTCTCGGTGACGGTGACCTTGATGTTGGTGCCGGCCAGCGCCTGCTTGAAGCCGGCGATGCGCTCGGTGGCGTTGGCCGCGGTGAGCGAGCCGACCAGGATCGCCACGTCGCCCGAGTTGCCGAGCTCCTGCTTCATGGCCTCGCCGGCCTGGTAGCCGGCCTGCTCGTTCGGGGTGCCGAGGTACAGGCCGGAGGCGGCGGTGCCGGGCAGCGGCGAGTCGATGGCGAGCACGAAGATGCCCTTGGAGACGTCCGTCGCGATCGCGTTCTTCGCCGAGGCCGGGTCGATCGCCGAGATCGAGTAGCCGGTGATGCCCTTGCCGCGCAGCGACTCGAGCTCGGAGTCCTGCTCGGTCAGCGCGCCGTTCGGCGGCGCGTAGAAGATGCAGTTCGAGGTGCTGATGCCGAGCGCCTGGCAGCCCGCCAGGAAGCCGGTCTTGCCCGCGTTCCAGTAGTCGGCGGCCACGTTGACCACCATGGCGATGTTCACGCCGGACAGGCTCTTGCCCTTGAGCGCCGCCGCGATCTTGCTGTCCAGGGCGGTGAGGTTCGCGTCGTTGAACGCGACGCTACCCGAGAGCTGGACCGCCGGGGCGGTGGAGCTTGACGCCGCGGTTGTGCTTCCGCCGGACTTGGAGCAGCCGGCGGCGGTGAGTGCGAATATCACGGCCGTGGCGGCAACGGCTGCGCTGTGTCGCTTGATCCTCATTGATCAGTGCCCTTCGAGTTTTGAGGGTGGGTGGTGCAAAGAGCGGGTGGTTCCTCGGTTCGCGTGGTGCGTTTCTGTACGTCGTGGTACGGGTGGAGCGGATGGTACTGGTGGTGCATCCCGAGAGGAATGGGCTCCCGCGGGAGTTTGGGTAGCGCGGGCGGCGGGGGGTGTGCGGCCCTCACCCGCCGCCCGCGCTGGTCTAGAGGCCGCGGGCCAGGCGGTGGTACGCGGCGTTCCAGCGCAGCTCCTGCTCGAAGCGGCGCACGGTGGTGTCCGCGCCGATCGTCACGAGCTCGACGCCGAGCTGCTCGGCGAGGTCCGCCAGCACCTCGCGGTCGATCTGCGAGGAGAGCACCGTGTGGTGCGGCGCCCCCGCGGTCAGCCAGGACTCGACGGAGGTGCGCCAGTCCGGGCGCGGGGCCCACACGGCGCGCGCGACGGGGAGCGCGGGCAGCGGCTCCGGCGGGGCGACCACGTCGATCTCGTTGGCGATGATCCGCAGCCGGTCGCCGAGGTCGGCGAGCCCCGCGACGATCGCCGGGCCCGGGGCCGCGTCGAAGACGAGCCGGACCGGGTCCTCGCGGCCGCCGATGCCGAGCGGGTGGATCTCGCAGGAGACGGCGCCGCCGGCGATCGTGGGGCAGACCTCGAGCATGTGCGCGCCGAGGATCAGCTCCTTGCCGGGCTCGAGGTGGTAGGTGTAGTCCTCCATGAACGACGTGCCGCCGGCGCGGCCCCTGCCCGCCGTCTTCAGGGCCCGCAGCAGCAGCGAGGTCTTCCAGTCGCCCTCGCCGCCGAAGCCGTAGCCGTCGGCCATCAGCCGCTGCACGGCCAGGCCCGGCAGCTGCCGCAGCCCGCCGAGGTCCTCGAAGTTCGTGGTGAACGCGCCGTAGCCGCCCGCGGTCAGGAACTGCCGGAGTCCCGCCTCGATCCGCGCCGCGTAGCGCAGCGCGTCGTGCCGGTCGCCGCCCTTGCGCAGCGAGGCGTCCACCGTGTAGACGTCCTCGTATTCGGCCACGAGGGTGTCGACCGCGGACTCGTCGGCGCCGTCCACGATCTCGACCAGGTCGTTGACCCCGTAGGTGTTGATCGACGCGCCGAGCCGGATCTGCGCCTCGACCTTGTCGCCCTCGGTCACCGCGACGTCCCGCATGTTGTCGCCGAAGCGGACCAGCTTCAGGCTGCGCAGGTCGGCGCGGGCCAGCGCGGCGCGGGCCCAGTCGTCGATGCGGGCCACGACCGAGGGGTCGGACACGTGGCCGGCGACGGTCTTCTTGGCCACCCCGACGCGCACGGTGATGTGCGCGTACTCCCGGTCGCCGTGGGCGGCCTGGTTGAGGTTCATGAAGTCCATGTCGATGGTGGACCACGGCAGCGGCGCGTCGGCCTGCGTGTGCAGGTGCAGCAGCGGCTTGTCGAGGGCGCTGAGGCCGCCGATCCACATCTTCGCGGGGGAGAAGGTGTGCATCCAGGTGATCACGCCGACCACCGAGTCGTCCGCGGAGGCGTCCGTCAGGGCCCTGCGTATCGCGTCGGCGGTCAGCAGCACCGGACGCCACTCCACGCGCACCGGGAGCCCGGCGTCTGAAAGGGTCTCGGCGATCCGCTGCGACTGGGCCGCGACCTGACGGAGCGTGTCCTCGCCGTAGAGGGCCTGGCTTCCGGTCAGGAACCAGACGGTCTGCTCGGTCATTTACTTGGTGCCCTTCTGGCCGTAGACGTTCGTGTACCGGTCGTGCAGCGAGGCGATGTCGGCGTCGGACAGCCGGGTGACCGGTCCGAGCAGCCGGGCCAGGTGCACGGTGCGCGCCGCGTCCTCGACCATCACCGCGGCCTTGACCGCGGCCCGCGCGGACCTGCCGATGGTGAAGACCCCGTGGTTGCGCATCAGGACCGCCGGCGAGTTGGAGCCCGCCAGGGTCTCGACGATCCCCTCGCCGATCGCCTCGTCGCCGATCAGGGCGAAGGGGCCGACCGGGATGTCGCCGCCGAACTCGTCCGCTATCGCCGTCAGGCAGCACGGGATCGGCTCGGCGCGCGCGGCCCAGGAGGTCGCGTAGGCGGAGTGCGTGTGCACCACGCCGTTCACGTCCGGGCGGTGCCGGTAGACGTAGGCGTGCGAGCCGGTGTCGCTGGAGGGCTTGTAGTCGCCCTCGACGACGTTGCCGTGCAGGTCGCAGACGACCATCGACTCGGGCGTCAGGTCCGCGTACTCGAGCCCGCTGGGCTTGATCACCATCAGCTCGGCTCCCGGCACGCGGGCCGAGACGTTTCCGGAGGTCCAGGCGACCAGTTCGGCCGCGGGCAGATAGGCGTGCAGGGCGCAGACGTCGGCCTTGACGGCCTCGACCGCGGACCGCACGTCCTCGGTTATCTCGATAGTCACGGTGCTCATTTCTGGGTGCCGGCCTTGATCTCGCGCAGTCGCTTCATCACGTCGTTGGTGCCGCGGCCGAAGTAGTCGTGCAGGGTCACGTATTCGGCGAACAGCAGGTCGTAGGCGGCGGCGCGGTCCTCGTCCGGCGTGTAGACGCTCCGGATCAGGTTGCCCATGGCGCGCGCCGCGGCCGGCACGTCGGCGTACACCCCGGCGGCGACCGCCGCGTGGATCGCCGAGCCGAGCGCGGGAGCCTGCGCGGAGCCGGCGATGCTCACCGGGCAGCGCAGCACGTCGGAGTACATCTGCATCAGGAAGGCGTTCTTCGTCAGCCCGCCCGCCGCGATGAACTCGGTGACCTCGACGCCGCCCGCCGCGAGGGCCTCGACGATCACCCGGGTGCCGAAGGCGGTGGCCTCCAGCAGCGAGCGGTAGACCTCGTGCGGCTCGGTGGCCAGAGTCAGGCCGACGATCGTGCCGGACAGCGCGTGGTCGACGAGGACCGAGCGGTTGCCGCTCTGCCAGTCGAGCGCGACCAGGCCGTGCTCGCCGGGCCGCTGCGCCTCGGCCCGCTCGGTCAGCAGCTCGTGGATGGACAGGCCGCGCTCGATCGCCTCGGCGTGCAGCTCGGGGCCGACGAACCGGTTCACGAACCAGGCGAAGATGTCGCCGACGCCGGACTGGCCGGCCTCGTAGCCCCAGAGTCCCGCGATGATGCCGCCGTCCACGACGCCGCACATCCCGGCCACGTCCGCCGGGGCGCCGCCGCCCGGACCGGACACGACGTGGCAGGTGGAGGTGCCCATGATCGCGACCATCCGGCCCGGCTCGACCGCCGTGACCGCCGGCGCCGTCACGTGCGCGTCCACGTTCCCGACGCTGACCGCGATGCCCTCCGGCAGCCCGGTCCACGCCGCGGCCTCCTTGGTCAGGCCGCCCGCGCGCTCGCCGAGCTGCGCGATCGGGTGCTCCAGCTTCGCGGTGAAGCCGACGAAGCCGGGGTTGAGCGCGGCCAGGTACTCGTCGCTCGGCCGCGCGCCGTCCTGCAGGATACCCTTGTACCCGGCGGTGCACGCGTTGCGCGACTCCGTGCCGGTCATCTGCCAGGTGATCCAGTCCGTGGCCTCGATCCAGCGATCGGCCAGCTGGTAGAGCTCCGGGTCCTCCTCGAGGAGTTGAAGACCCTTGGCGTACTCCCACTCGGAGGAGATCTTGCCGCCGTAGCGCCCGATCCACGGCTCGCCCCGCTCATGGGCCAGGGCGTTGATCCGGTCCGCGTGCGACTGGGCCGCGTGGTGCTTCCACAGCTTCACGTAGGCGTGCGGCCGGTCGCGGAACTCGGGGAGCTCGCACAGCGGGGTGCCGTCGGCCAGGGTCGGCAGCACGGTGCAGGCGGTGAAGTCCACGCCGATGCCCACCACCTGCCGCGGGTCGATCCCCGCGTTCGCTATCGCCTCGGGCACGGCCCGGCGCAGCACCTCGCGGTAGTCGTCCGGGTCCTGCAGCGCCCAGTCCGGAGGCAGCTTGGCACCGGTCGCCGGCAGCGCGCGCTCGATCACCGCGTTCGCGTACTCGTGCACCGCGCTGCCGAGCTCGAGGCCGTCGGAGGCCCGGACGACCAGGGCGCGGCCGGAGAGCGTGCCGTAGTCCACGCCGATCACATATTTATCAACGGCTGCACTGTTAGCGTTAACAAGCTGCTCATTGTGATCGTTAACACTTGCGGCGTCGGTTCTCATCCTCGAGGTCCCATCGGCGTCGTTCGCGGAGAAGGTGCTGATCTACTGCGGTTGATACGGGTGCGGCTGCGGTGCGGGGGCTAGGCCTGCGGCGGGGCGGTGGAGGCGCGCACCACCAGGCTCGGTCCCACGGTGACCCGGGGGGCCTGGCGCGGGGCCGGCGCTCCCGCGGCCGCGTTGTCCACCAGGTCGATCACCGTGGCCAGGGCGCGCCGCCCGACCTCGTCGAAGTCCTGTCGGATGGTGGTCAGCGGCGGACCGAAGTACTCCGCCTCGGGGATGTCGTCGAAGCCGATGATGCTGAGCTCCTCGGGCACCTTCAGCCCCGCCTGCTGCACGGCGCGCAGCAGGCCGAGCGCGGTGTGGTCGTTCGCGCAGAACACGGCCGTGACCGGGTCGATCTCCGAGCGGACCCGCTCGGCGATCTCCCGGCCGAGCTCGAATCCGCTGCGCGCGCTCCAGTCCCCGCCGTAGATCGGCTCCGGCACCTCGGCGCCGCGGGCCAGCAGCGTGCGCCGCCAGCCGGCCTCGCGCTCCTGCGCGTCCAGCCAGGAACGTGGCCCCGCGACGTGGTGCACGGTACGGTGTCCCAGATCCAGCAGGTACGAGGTGGCGCGCTCGGCGCCCGCCTCGTTGTCGACGGCGACGGAGGAGAGCGCGGCGTGCGTGCCACAGCCCACCGCCACCAGCGGGATGTCCGAGCGCACCTGGGACAGCGCGTTGACCGCGCTGTTCTGCGGGGCTATCACGATCATCCCCTCGACGGCCTGGTCGCGCAGCCGCTCGACGGCGTCCAACACCGAACGCCGGTCCAGGGCCGACAGGGCCGCCACCGCGACGAAGTAGTCGAGGTCCTTCGCCGCCTGCTCGATGCCGTAGAGCATCGAGGCCGGGCCGTAGAGGGTCGTGTTGAAACTGATGACGCCGAGGGTACGGGTACGTCGGGTCACCAGGGCCCGGGCGGCCACGTTCGGCCGGTATCCCAACTCCCTGATGGCGGCCAGCACCCGCTCCCGGGTGGCCGGCTTGACGTTGGGATGGTCGTTGAGCACGCGTGAGACCGTCTGGTGCGAGACGCCGGCGGCGAGCGCGACGTCGGCCATGACGGGTGCCCGACCGTTCCCAGTGGAGTGCATGGGGAAATTGATAGCGCAAACATTTTGGTGGGTCAAGGCTTGAAGGCCCGCTCGGCGCGAAGCTCCGGTCACGCTTTGGAAACATCCCGCCCGTTGTCCGCGACGGGCCCCCGCAAGTCCGAGTAGGTACCATTTACTGCATTATGAGCAGTCCGGAGCAGCCGAGGTCGCCCGCGCTGGCTCCCGTGCTGACCTGGACGCTCACGCTCACCGCGATCGTGCTCGGCACCGGCGTCGTGCTCGGCACCAACACCCGGCTCATCGGACTCTTCGTCTTCCTGCCCGCGATCATGGCGGGCTTCGCGACGGTGCGGCAGACCCTGTTCGTGGCCGCCTGGAGCCTCGGCGTCACGATCGCCGCCGTGCTCTACTACCCGGACCCGCAGCGCCGCGACGTGGTGCTCTCGATCCTGCTCGTGCTGCTGTTCGGGGGCGCCGCGGTGCTGATGTGCCACCGCCGGATCCGGCGCAACGAGCGGATGGCCCGGCTGCGCTTCACCGCCACCGCGATGCAGCGCGAGATCCTGGCCCCGCTGCCGCAGCACACGCCCGAGGTCGTGGTCGGCGGCGTGTACGAGCCGGTGGACGAGGACAAGCTGGTCGGCGGCGACGTGTACGACGTCGTGGCCAGCCCCTTCGGCACCCGGGTGCTGATCGGCGACGTGCAGGGAAAAGGTTTGCCGGCCATCGGCGCGGCCTTCAGCATCATCGGCGCCTTCCGCGAGGCGGCGTACCGCGAGCCGGAGATCACGGACGTGGTCGAGGCGCTGGAATCGGCCCTCGTGCGGCACAACGCCTACGCCGTCCAGTCCGGCCGCTCCGAACGTTTCGCGACCGCGCTCGTGCTGCACATCGGGGCTGGCGGTCAGCCTGAGAGCGTCCGAGGAGCGGGGGCCGGATCAGGGAGCGGGTCGCGGGCCGAGTCTGGCAAGGCCGAGGAGGGAGCCGTCCTGGGTCCGGGTGGCGACCGACGAGAACGCGGCCAGGCGAGAGCCGTCGGCACGCGAGCCCGGCCCCCACTCCTCGGACGCTCTGAGGCGCTGGCCGTGAACTGCGGGCACCTGCCGCCGATCCTGCTCGGCCGGCGCGGCGGACCGGTGCCGATCGAGTTCGCCGCGACCGGGCTGCCGCTCGGCCTCGGCGACCTGCTGGAGGCGCCGCGCGAGCCGAACGCCTTCGAGCTGCTGCCGGGGGAGTGCCTGCTGCTCTACACCGACGGGCTCACCGAGGCTCGCTCGCGCAAGGGCGAGTTCTATCCGCCGGAGCGTGCCCTGTGGGCCGCGCGCGGCGTACCGTTGGACCGGGTGGCCGAAGCGCTGCGCAGGGACGCGCGGGAGTTCTCCCGAGGGCGGCAGCAGGACGACATCGCGATCCTGACGGTCCACCGGCCTGCCGCGCTCCCGGCGGTCTCCGCGTAGCCCGCGCTCCCTTCCGCGGCCCGGACCGTTCGCTCGATCGGCCCACTCCGGCGGCGTCTGCTCCGTTCCGCTGCGTACGGTGCTAGCGTCGCCGCGACTCGACAAGGAGTGATGCGACATGTCGATCTCGTCCTTCGGGGGAAGGGACCCGTTCGCGGACCTGCTCGGCCGCTTCTTCGGCATGTCCCCGGCCGGCTGCTCACGGATTCCGCGCGGCAGCTGCCGACCCGGGCCTCGGTGCGCGCGCAGGCGGACGGCAGCCCCGACCCGGACACCGAGCACCTGCTCTGGGCGGCCACCCGGACGGTGCAACCCGAATTCGGCGCCCGGCCGCTGCGCCGGCCGCTGCAGACGGAACTCGACAACCGGCTCGCCGTCCTGCTGCTCGACGGCACCGTCCGGCCCGGCGACACGATCGTCGCCGACGCGGGCGAGGGCGGGGAACTGACGGTTCGGCTCGCTGGAGGTGCGAAGGACGATGAGTGAGACCAGTGACGACTACCAGTACGACGAGTACACGTACGACGATCCCGAGGACGACGGCGTGCTCGAGCCCGCCGACGACCTGAGCACGGACGACTTCGAGGACGACCCGCTGGACACCGGCATCGAGCCGCCGGACCACTACGGCGCGTCCAACTGGTACGGCATCACCGAGGCCGAGGCGCGGCAGGGCGAGTCCCTGGACCAGCACCTCGCCGAGGAGGAGCCGGAGGCCGACCCCGAGGACGACGAGTCCGAGGACGTGGTCGACGACCGCTGGGCCGACGGACCGGGTCCGCGCTCGGGGCGCCTGGTGGCCGACGGCAGGATGGCCGCGACGGACGTCGGCACCGACGCGTACGCCGCCGGGGCCGAGGAGGCCGCCGTGCACCTGATGGCGGACAGCGAGATCCGTTACCATTCGATGCGTGAGGAAAACGACTGATCGCGATGTCCGCAAGGGGGCCGTGGCCCCGCCGCGGTGACCGGGCCGGTGCGGGCCAAGTCCCGCAGCGATATCAGGGGGCAGCGAAGGCGGCGCGCGCACTCCTGCTGGGATCACCTGATCGCCGCGCCGCTCTGGCCGATGCACGGCGCGAATCTCGGGACGCTGCTGCGCACCTGCGACGCCGTCGGCGCCTGCCTGGCCGTGCCGCGCTATCCCTGGGTCCCCGAGGCCCTCGAACGCGGAAACACCCTGCGCAGGCCGACCTGCGTGCATTTCACGGGCGATCAGATCACCTGGCTCGCGGCGCAGCGCTCCCGCGGCACCCGGATCGTGGGCGCCGAGCTCGCCGACGAGGCCGTGCGGCTGGCCGACCTGCCGTCGGCCCGCGGCCGGACCGTGCTGGTGCTGGGCCACGAGCGGACCGGTATCCCGCCGGACGCCCTGGAACTGCTCGACACGGCGGTCGAGATCCCGATGATCGGCCACGGCGCGAGTCTCAACGTCGCCGTGGCCGGATCGCTGGTGCTCTACCGGCTGGCCGGGCTGCTGTGAGCGGGCCCGGCCGTCAGCCGGTCAGGAGCCGGTCGGCGGGACCGGCTGCTGCGGGTCCTCGGGCTGCTGC
>DASTAE010000274.1:0-8051 GCA_035712985.1 Actinospica sp. | reverse complement strand
GTCGCGAAGACGTGCGTCTCGCCGGCCTTCGGCACGACGTACAGGTCCTCGCCCTTGGCCGGGGTGTTGCGCGCGTCGACGCGGACGATGACGTCCACGTCCTTGCCGTTGGCCTTGGCGGTGCCGTAGGCGAAGGCGTCGGCGCCCAGCTCCTCGACGACGTTCACGACGACCTTGATGCCGGTGGTCGAGCCGTCGGCCTGCAGGTCGAAGGACTCGGGCCGGACGCCCACGGTGACCGTGGAGCCCTCGGCGCGGCTCAGCACCTCGCGGTCCACCGCCACGACGGCGCCGTCGAAGTCCACGCCGCCGTCGGTGACCGCGGCCTCGATCAGGTTCATCGCCGGGGAGCCGATGAAGCCCGCGACGAACATGTTGGCGGGCCGCTCGTACATGGCGCGCGGGGTGTCGCACTGCTGGAGCAGGCCGTCCTTGAGCACCGCGACGCGGTCGCCCATGGTCATGGCCTCGACCTGGTCGTGCGTGACGTAGACGGTCGTGATGCCCAGGCGGCGCTGCAGCGAGGCGATCTGGGTGCGGGTCTGCACACGCAGCTTCGCGTCCAGGTTCGACAGCGGCTCGTCCATGAGGAAGACCTTCGGCTCACGCACGATCGCGCGGCCCATGGCGACACGCTGGCGCTGACCGCCGGAGAGCGCCTTCGGCTTGCGGCCGAGGTACTCGGTGAGCTCGAGGAGCTTCGCCGCCTCCTCGACCTTCTGCCGGATCTCCGCCTTCGGCGTGCCCGCGATCTTCAGCGCGAAGCCCATGTTGTCCGCGACGGTCATGTGCGGGTAGAGCGCGTAGTTCTGGAAGACCATCGCGATGTCGCGGTCCTTCGGCGGGAGGTTGGTGACGTCCCGGTCGCCGATGCGGATCTCGCCGGAGGTCACCTCCTCGAGGCCGGCCAGCATGCGCAGCGAGGTGGACTTGCCGCAGCCCGAGGGGCCGACGAGCACGAGGAACTCGCCGTCCTGGATGTCGAGGTTGAGCTTGTCGACGGCGGGGCGCTCAGCGCCCGGGTAGACGCAGGAAGCGTCTTCGTAGATGACACCAGCCATGGTGAGGTACACCCTTTCAACCGGCAGGAACGTGCCGGACGATCCGAGTTGGAAGGTCGGTGGCCCGCACCGCCCCGGAAAGAGGCGAAGCAGACCTTAAGCGACCGTATAGTCTTACGATCCTTTTGCCAAGAGGCGCGCCCCGCCGTAACCGGCTGTCCGCACCCCCCGCAGCCCGGTACCATGGCAGCGGCCCGCCGCCCGGCGCAACCCGCCCCGCCCAGGCCGACAACCGAATCCGCCGGCGTGGCGCAATTGGCAGCGCACCTGTCTTGTAAACAGGTGGTTAGGGGTTCGAGTCCCCTCGTCGGCTCCCAGCTCCCCTTCCCCCCTCCCCTCAGGTCGATCGACCTAGTTCATACCTTGATTTATATGACATAACACGTTAAACGTGCAATTGCATCCGCACCTCCCTAAAGTCCGCGCATGGTGTGCAGGCGAGCGGAGAGGGAGCGATGACGGACGTGAGCGAGCGGGCTACGTGGCTGGTGAGCGCGTTCCAGGCCGGGCCGGGGGACGGGGACGGCGACGGGGACGGGAGCGACGGCGGGCTGGTCGAGCGGGTGCGGGAGTTGCGGGCGCGGATTCTGTTCGATCACGGGCGGCGGCCGGCGTTTCGGGGGGCGGACGGGACGCATACGGACGACCAGGAGCTGGACCACGGTGCTTGGCACTTCGTCGCGCGGCGGGAGGTCGGTGGGCCGGTGCTGGGGTACGTGCGGCTGGCGACGCCGCGGAGCGCGCGGCTCTTTCAGTCGCGGGCGTTCCTGGGCGAGGAGCGGTACGCGGATGTGCTGCGCGTGCACGGGCTCGGCGACGTGGATGTGTTCGAGCACAGCAGGCTGGTGGTCGAGCACCGGGCGCGCAAGCTCGGCCTCGGCGTCTACTTGAACGCGATGGCTATCGGGGCGGCGCGGCATCTGGGTGGGAAGGCGATGATCGGGACGTCCGGGACCGCGGACGGGCAGGACCGCTTTCATCACCGCTTCGGATTCGAGCCGGTGGAGGGGACGCGCCGGTATGTCGAGCAGTACACAGAGGATGTCGTCGTGCTGCTTTATCGGGTGGCCGAGGCTTCGGGGAGTCGGTACCAGTACGCCAGGCTGGTGGAGCAGGCGGAGATCGACTTTCCGGGGGTCGTCGTCGATCCGCGAACGGAGGCGGGGGCGGGGGCCAGGGCGGTGATTCCGATGCCGCGGCGGCGGGAGGCGCCGGAGGGGCTTGCGGCGGGTCGGGGCGATGGCTCGTGGCGGCCGACGTTGTTTCAGGTGACCGGGGATGAAGAACGGTGGACGCTGGAGGGGCTGCTCGCCGGCGGCGCGGTACGCGAGGTCTGCGACACGGTCGGGGCGCAGCTTGCGGAGTTGGCGCTGTGTCGGGAGCCGGGGCTCGGCGCCGATCCGCGGGCGCTGCAGGACGCGATCGTGACGCAGCTGGCCGGGGCGCAGGCGTGGGAGTACGGCACGTGGGCCTGGTATCCGTGGAGCGGGAAACTCGTGCACGTGCTGCCGCGCGAGGAATTCCGCCTGGTGCGCACGGATCGGAACCGGGGCCGGATCGAGCGGCCGCAGCAGCGGGCGCTGTTCGAGCGGCGCATCGGGATCGTCGGGCTGTCGGTAGGTAGCTGCGCGGCGCTGACGTTCGCGATGGAGGGGATCGGCGGCGCGTACAAGCTCGCGGATTTCGACGAGCTCGGGCTGTCCAACCTCAATCGGCTGCGCGCCGGCGTCGGGGATCTGGGCGTGAACAAGGCCGTCCTTTCGGCGCGGGCGATGTTCGAGATCGATCCGTACCTCGACATCGAGATCTTCCCGGGCGGGCTGACCGAGGAGACGATGGGCGAGTTCTTCAGCGGCGGCAACGGCGCGGTGGATCTGCTGGTCGAGGAGTGCGATACGCCGTTCGTGAAGCTCGCGGCCCGCGAGTGGGCGCGTGAGCTGCGCATTCCGGTCGTCATGGATGCCAACGACCGTGGACTGCTGGACGTCGAGCGCTTCGACTTGGAGCCGTCGCGACCGCTGCTGCACGGCCTGCTGGGCGATGCGACGTCACGCGACATGCTGGACCTGACGCGCGAGCAGAAGATCGAGCTCATCCTCGCCATGGTCGACCGCGATCGGATCAGCCCGGAGCTCGCGGCCTCGATCCCGCAGATCGGCAGGACACTGTGCAGCTGGCCCCAACTGGCCTCGGGCGTCGCGCTCGGCGGGGCGCTGACCGCGCACGCGGCACGCCGGATCCTGCTCGGCCTGCCGTGCGCGTCAGGGCGCTTCTACACCGACCTCGACGTCATGGTGCGCCCCGAGACCAGCACCGTTCCGCGCCGGCCGGCCGGTGTCGCGTGACCACGGCCCTGAAGCAGCCGGTGCTGAGCCACACCGGCATGGGTTTGCCGGTGCCGTTCGGCCTGACCGGGACCGGCATGTACCTGCCGCCGGATGTCATCACCAACGAGCGCCTGGCCCAGACGCTGGAGACGAGCGATGAATGGATCGTCGCGCGCACCGGCATCTGCGAACGTCGTCGGCTGGCACCGGAGCTGGCCACCTCCGACATGTGCGTGGCCGCCGCGTATCCCGCGCTGGCCACCGCGGGGCTGGACCCCGAGGACCTCGACGCGATCATCGTGGCCACGTACACCTGGGACCAGCCGCTGCCCTCCACCGCGCTCATCGTCAAGAACGCGCTGGGCAGTCGGCGCGCGATCACCCTGGACGTCACGCAGGCCGCCTGCGCCAACGGAATCCAGGCGGTCATGCTCGCCGCGCACCTGCTGCAGAATCCCTCGGTGAGCAACATCCTCGTGCTCGCCGCCGATTGCGCCTCGCGGGTCACCGCGCCCGACGACCGCACGACGCGCGTGTTCTTCGGCGACGCGGCGGCCGCGGCCGTCTTCTCGCGCAACGAGACCGCGGGCGCCGGGCTGCTCTCCTACGATCTGGGGTCGCGGCTCTCGTACGACGTCGAGATCCCGGGCGGCGGCTCACGTCTGCCCACCAGCCCGCGATCCGCGGCCGACGGCCGGCAGTACCTGAAGATGGACGGCCGCGCGGTCTGGCGGACAGCGACCGAGCAACTGCCGCGGAGCATCTCCAACGCGGCGCTCCGGGCCGGGCTCACCGTCGATCAGATCGACCATCTCTTTCTGCACCAGGCGAACCTGAACCTGATCAACCAGGCCCTGACCGACCTCGACGTGCCGCACGCACGCGCGCCGATCACCGTCGACCGCATCGGGAACACGGGATCGGCCGGCGCGTTCACCGCCCTGCATCAGGGCTATGCGAAGGGCGACATCCGGCCCGGGGACACGTACGTGCTGACCGCGATCGGCGCCGGATTCCAGTGGGGCACCGTGTGCCTCCGGCACGCCTAGCGGTTCGCGTCAGCGACCCAGCGTCACCTGCGCGGTCTCGATTCCGTTCTGCCGGAACGTCACGACGTGGCGGCGGCGCTCGGACGCGCAGGTGATCTGGGCAGCCGGGGTCGTCTCGGTGAAGGCCGGGGCGGACAGGGCGCAGGAGGTCGGCCGCAGCCGGGGCTCGTGCCGGGTGACGGCGGCCGCCTGCCGTGCCGCCTCGATCAGGACCATGCCGGGCACGTGGTCGCAGGCGTGGTCGTAGAAGAACGGGTGCAACGCGTCGCTGGGGTGCAAGGAGATCGAGCCGTCGGCGCCCAGGGCCACGAGTACGTCAGAGGCCTGGGCGACGCCCACCTGGTCGGGCCCCGCGGACTTGCCCGGTTTCGGCGATCGGCCGTCGGAGGACGGGGAGGGTGCACGGCGGCGCAGCGCGGCGTACGCGGATTCCGTCAGGACTCTGGCATGGCCGTCGGCGGTGGCGAACACACCCTGCTCGGCGACGAGATCGGCCCGGAGACGGAACGCGCGCAGCGACCCGGAGCCGCCGCCGACACGGAGCTCGTCCAGCTCGACGTCGCAGGTGATCGGGCTGCCGCCGTGGTCCGCCCTCGGTTCCAGGTTCGGGTCGAGCCCGAAGTTCAGCTCCTCGATGAGGAAGTGCGCGCGCTCGTCGCAGGGGTAGAACGAGAGCGGGATGCACATCCCCAGCTGGCGCACCGTTTCCGCGATCAGGAGCGGGTTGTGGCGGCCGTCGCCGAGGCGGTCGAAGGTGGGGTGCGAGCGCGGCCAGTAGGCCGAAGCCGCGAACCGGTTCTCGGCGCGCGCGGCGACCTCGGTCAGCAGCACCTCGGCCGGAGAACGCCGGTGGACCAGCTCCCGCCGGACGGAGACAGCACCCGTCAGGCCTCTGCTCTGCCACGCATCATTCATAAACTTATATAAGCCTGAGTGAATTATTTCCGCACGCCAGCGCACGGCCGACCGTGTCCCGGCCGCTCGCTAGAATCCACCGGACGGCCGAGCGGGACGGACGGGAGACGTGCGGATGCGGGAGAGTTCGGAGGCGACCCGGCAGTCGGTCGCCGAGGCCGCGGCCCGGATCTTCGACCGCCGCGGCTACGCCGGAACCAGCATCAGCGCGATCTGCCGCGAGGCCGGAGTGTCCAGCGGGGCGGTCTACTTCCACTTCTCCGGCAAGGAGGATCTCGCGCGCTACGTGGTCGAGGAGCACTTCGCGAGCTGGCCCGCGATCATCGAGCGGGTCGAGCGCAGCGGCCGGCCCGCGCTGGAACGCGTCATCGCGCTCAGCCGCGTCGTGGCCCGCACCTTCCGCGACGACGTGGTCGTCCGCGCCGGCTCGCGGCTGTGGATGGAGCGGCACGCGATCCCCGCGCCGATGCCGCCGCCCTTCGTCGGCTGGATCCAGACGCTGGAGGCGATACTCGGCGCTGGCCTGGCCGACGGCAGCGTGGACCACGGCGTCGACGCGGGCACCGCCGCCAGCGTGCTGGTCTGCGCGTTCTTCGGCACCCACACCGTCTCCGACGCCCTCGACGGCAGAGCGCTCATCGAGGAGCACCTGCACCGCCTGTGGCTCATGTTCCTGCCCGCCCTGCGCCGCGACGCGGACCCGGCGAAGCTGCTGGCCGCGGTCGTCGACGTGGGGTAGCGCCCGGCGCGGCCGACGCGGCGACGCTCCCGACCGAGGGCGTCCTCGTCGTCTCCGGATACGGCAGACTGGTGCGCGTGACCGACGAGACGCCGGGGCAGGCCGCGGGCAGCGGCGCGCCCACCGCAGCGGACGGGACCGCCTGGCTGGTCCTGATCTACCGCATCCCCTCCGAGCCGACCCGGCTGCGCGCGACCGTGTGGCGGCGGCTGAAGGGGCTCGGCGCCGTCTATCTGCAGAACTCGGTGGCGGCGCTGCCCGCCGGCACGACCGCGGAGCGCGCGCTGCGCAAGCTGCGGCGGGAGATCCTGGAGATGGGCGGCACGGCGCAGTTGCTGGCCAGCCAGGCGCTGGCCGGGCAGACGGACATCCTGGGGGTGTTCCAGGCGGCCAGGGACGACGAGTACGACGAGATCATCGACAAGTGCCAGGACTTCCACGGGCAGCTGCAGAAGGAGTACGACGCCGGGCACTACACCTACGCCGAGCTCGAGGAGAACGAGGAGGATCTCGTCAAGCTGCGCAACTGGCTGGCGAAGATCACCGAGCGGGACGTGTTCGGCGCGCCGAAGCGCTCGGCCACGCTCGAGGCGCTGGCGTCCTGCGAGCAGGCGCTCGAGGAGTACGCGGCGCGGGTGTACGCGGAAGAGGCGGAAGGGCACTGAGCCGGCGAGGGCGCCGACGTCACGTCGGCGCCCTCGTTCATCCATCCGCCGGCTCTAGAAGCCGCGTGAAGTTCGGATCATATGGCTGTGGTGAGGATTTTCAGCCACATGATCGAACCCGCACGGCTCCTTGTCCTGTCCGCTGGATTGAGTCAGTCAGTTGCAACCCGTCGGACCGCCGTACCCCCACAGCCCTGACTCCGCTTGGCCGCCGTAGTAGACGCACGTGTGAGGCGCGTACAGGTAGATCGGTCCCGCGAAGTAGCTGTAGTTGCCCGAGTCGTGCTCCTGCCAGGTGGAAGGTTCTCCACCAGTGCCGGCCTTCGTGCCGAGATACGCGGCCATCGCCGTGGGAGTTCCGACGTCAGCGGTCTTGATGGTGACAACGCAGTTGTAGCCGTTGGAGGAGTTGTACATCAGGTAGACCGAACCCCCCGTGATGTCCATCCTCTCGACCTCGGTCGTGTAGCCGGAGCCGCAGAGCCCCGTCGCCGTATTGGTCGCGGCGCCGGCCGTCACCGGCGACAGCGCCATGGATGCCGTCGCCATGCTGAACGCTCCTGCCAGGGCGGCGAGGCGCTTGCCGTGCTTGATCACGTACTTGTTCCTTTGCGTCATCGACGTGCTCTTGCCGTCAGCCCCCTGGTGCTCTGAAGCACGACGAGCAAGACCCCTGACTCATAGTTATCACAAAGGATCGCGAACCACCGGTCTCGCAGAACCCATCGGGAACCGACAGCCCGCTCCACCCGCGCGGATGGACCACGTGGCTGAACTTCCTCACCCAGCCACGTGTTCCGAACCGCGCGCAGCTCCTAGCGCTTCCTGGCCCGCCACAGGCTGACCGGGAGGATCACGGCGACGGCGAGCGGCATCAGCCACCAGGCGGCCACCGAGGTCTTCGACAGGCCGAAGGTCGCCAGCAGGGCGAGCAGCACGACGACGGCCACCCGCCAGTCGTCGCCGACCACGAAGTCGTACCAGAAGGCGCCGAAGTCCTTCAAACGCTTGGCCACGGTGTTCATCCCTGGACTCCCATCAGCTCGGGCGAGGTCTCGGTCGGACGCGGGGCGCTTCGCCGCATGACCGCGACCAGCGCCAGCGCGTAGATCGCGACGCAGGGCACGATCGCGAGCAGGGCGGCGTCGCTGCCCGGCCAGTGCGCGTCGGCGCCCTCGGCGCCCCAGAAGATGCCGAAGCTGGTGAGCATCACGCCGACCACGAACTTCATCGTGTTCTCCGGGACCTTCGCCAGCGGCGCCTTGATCGCGAAGCCCACGGCCACCACGAGCACC
>DASTAE010000273.1:0-11516 GCA_035712985.1 Actinospica sp. | reverse complement strand
GTGCCCGGAACGGGATTCGAACCCGTACGGCCTTTCGGCCAGGGAGGTTTAAGCTCCTTGTGTCTGCCGTTCCACCATCCGGGCGCGCTGGGGGCGCCGGGACAGCGTACCGGGTTGGCGCGGGGTTAGGCGAAGGCGCGGGCGGCGCGGCGCAGGTCGTGCTCGTGCACGATGGCGGAGGCATAGCTGTGCGGGAGGTCGAACTCGTAGCGCAGCCAGTTGACGCGCTCTTCGAAGCGGGCCAGGCCGGGGCCGGCGTCTACTTCGCGGCACCAGTCGTTCAGCGCGCGGCCGGTGACCTGGGGGATGCGGGCGAGCAGGTTGCGATGGGTCTGATCCGAGTGGTGCATCGACATAGGGGCGTCTCCCAGAAGTGAACCGGAGTACCGGATATGGGGAAATGACGGCTGTCGGGGGCGTGACCGGCCCGTGACTTGACTGTGCCTGAGCTTCGCGCTGTAGGCAACCCCCGGGGGCGGGCGAATCGGGGCGGACGCGGCGGCGGGGCGCCTGCCGTGCGGTGAATTCTGGGGGAACGGCGTGCGGACGGGCACGGCTGGATTAGGCTGGACGAGTGCAAGACCTGGCCGACGTCGCGTCCGTCTCCGCCCGACTCGAGGCCGTGCTGAGCCGGCTGGCGGGGCGGTTTCGCAGCATGCCTGAATCCAAGCTGCTGGGCAGGACCGGGGACGGACGGCCTAGGGCGGTCCTCGGGCACGAGCTCGCGGGCCTCGTCGCGTTGGCTGCGCAGGGGGTGGAGGAGCGGAACGGAGGTTCCGCTCCCGAGTGGCGGATGCTGCCGTTCGACGGGCCGTTCGTCGTGGGGGACCAGATCGGGGTCACCGGGCACGACCTGGTGGCGGCTTGCGCTCGGGCAGGCGTCGGTGCGCAGGTGGAGGTTTGGGCGCCGGGGGAGTTGGGGGGCGGGCGGGTGTCCGTGGACGAGCTTCTGGGGCGGGTGTTGGGGGCTGCTGAGGGCTTGGGCAGGGTCCTCTAGGGGTGGCTGGCTTGCCTGGAGGGCCCTGCCCGGTGTCCTGCAACCGCTAGCGGCTGCGGCTAGCTGAGGCGCTCGATGATGAGGGCCATGCCCTGGCCGCCGCCGACGCACATGGTCTCGAGACCGAACTGCTTGTCGTGGGTGCGCAGGGAGTTGATCAGCGTCGTGGTGATGCGGGCGCCGGTCATGCCGAAGGGGTGGCCCACGGCGATCGCGCCGCCGTTGACGTTCAGGCGGTCGATGTCGATGCCCAGGTCGCGGTACGAGGGGATCACCTGGGCGGCGAAGGCCTCGTTGATCTCGACCAGGTCGATGTCGTCGATGGTCAGGCCGGCGCGCTGGAGGGCCTGCTTGCTGGCCTCGACCGGGCCCAGGCCCATGATCTCGGGGGACAGGGCGGTGACGCCCGTCGAGACGATGCGGGCCAGCGGGGCCAGGCCGAGGTCGCGGGCTTTGGTGTCGGACATGATGACCAGGGCGGCGGCGCCGTCGTTGAGGGGGCAGCAGTTGCCCGCGGTCACCCGGCCGTCGGGGCGGAAGACCGGCTTGAGGCCCTCGACGCCCTCGAGGGTGACTCCCGCGCGGGGGCCGTCGTCGGCGCTGACGACCGTTCCGTCGGGCAGGGTGACCGGGGTGATCTCGCGGGACCAGAAGCCCTCGGCGATCGCCTTCTCGGCGAGGTTCTGCGAGCGCACGCCGAACTCGTCCATGTCGCGGCGGGTCACGTTCTTGATCTGGGCGAGGTTCTCCGCGGTCTGGCCCATCGCGATGTAGATGTCCGGGACCTCGTCGCTCTCGCGCGGGTCCACCCAGGTCTCGGCGCCGGCCTCGGAGCGCTTGGCGGTGCGCGCGAGGGCGTTGTTGAACACCGGGTTCGTGGTGTTCGGCCACGAGTCGGAGCTGCCGCGGGCGTAGCTGGAGACGGACTCGACGCCCGCGCTGATGAACACGTCGCCCTCGCCGGCCTTGATCGCGTGCAGGGCCATCCGGGTGGTCTGCAGCGAGGAGGCGCAGTAGCGGGTCAGCGTGGTGCCGGGCAGGAAGTCGTAGCCGAGCAGCGTGGCCACGACGCGGGCCATGTTGAACCCTGACTCACCGCCGGGCAGGCCGCAGCCGAGCATCAGGTCGTCGATCTCGCGCGGGTCGAGGTCGGGCACCTGGGCGAGGGCGGCCCGCACGGCCGCCACGGCGAGGTCGTCGGGTCGCAGGTCCTTGAGCGATCCCTTGCCGGCACGCCCGATCGGGGTGCGGGCGGCGGCGACGATGACGGCTTCGGGCATCGGTGGACACTCCTCGGTAGGGCTGCGGACTGCGTGACTGCTCTGTCCGTGACGACGCTACCGGAAATGTTACTCGCCGGTAAGGGAGGCGAGTCCGATCGCCGTGTGCGGGGTCAGCCGCCAGGCCGCCGAGGCGAGCGAGGGCAGCAGCGCGGCGACCGCGGTCTGGTAGCCCTCGACCGAGGGGTGGAAGCGGTCCGGGCCGAACAGCTCGGCGCGTTCGGCGAACTCCGGGCCGAGCAGCGCGCCGATCGGGACGGAGCTGCCTCCGGCCTTGGTGACCGCGGAGCCCTGGAGCAGGCCGAGCTCCCGGCTCCAGCGGCGGGCCAGCCAGCGCAGCGGGGGCTGGACCGGACGGATCGTGCCCAGGTCGGGGCACGTGCCGACCACGACCTCGCAGCCGACCGCGCGCAACCGGGAGACCGCCTCGCCGAGTTGCCTCGCGGCCTCGCGCGGCGGCATCCGGTGGGTCACGTCGTTGGCGCCGATGACGATCGCGGCGAGCTGCGGGGCGTCGTCGGGGCCGTCCTCCAGCAGCCGGTCCACCTGGCCTTCGAGCTCGTCGGAGCACGCGCCGACCCGCGCCTCGCTGTGGAAGAGCACCGGGCAGCCGGTGTGCGCGACCAGCGCTCCGGCCAGCAGGGCGCCGGGCGTCTGCTCGGGACGCTCCACGCCGTAGCCGGCCGCCGTCGAGTCGCCCAGCATCGCCAGGCGCAGCGGGCGCTCCCCGGCCCTGGCCAGGTGCTCGCCGTACAGCCCGTCGGCGGACGGCGGCGCGCTCTTCGGCGGCCCGATCGTCCGACGTGCGAGTTTGGCCTCCGCCACCACGAGGCCGACCGACGCTCCCGCGAGCACCGTCAGCCCGCCACCGCTCAACAAGGCGGCCGCGGCCGCCTTCCTCGGCGAAAAGCCCATCGTCACAGCTCCTCTCCCCAGTAGCAGGAAGATACCCTCTTCGCGCGTCCGGATGGTGAGAATTGCAGGCGAAGCGCCGATAGGCTTGCGCTATGCGCTACGTCGAATCGGTGATCGACCTCGTCGGCGACACCCCACTGGTGAAACTCAACTCGGTGACGACCGGGATTCGGGCCACGGTCCTGGCGAAGGTCGAGTACCTGAACCCGGGCGGCTCCGTGAAGGACCGCATCGCACTGCGGATGATCGAGGCGGCCGAGGAGTCCGGGGCGCTGCGCCCGGGCGGCACGATCGTGGAGCCGACCAGCGGCAACACCGGCGTCGGGCTGGCCATGGTCGCCCAGCGCAAGGGGTACAAGTGCGTGTTCGTGTGCCCGGACAAGGTCTCCCAGGACAAGATCAACGTGCTGCGGGCCTACGGCGCCGACGTCGTCGTCTGCCCGACCGCGGTGGCCCCCGAGCACCCCGACTCGTACTACAACGTCTCGGACCGCCTGGTGCGCGAGATCCCGGACGCCTGGAAGCCGGACCAGTACTCGAACCCGAACAACCCGCTCTCGCACTACCACTCCACCGGTCCGGAGCTGTGGGAGCAGACGGACGGCCGGATCACGGCCTTCGTCGCGGGCGTCGGTACCGGCGGCACGATCAGCGGCACCGGCCGCTATCTCAAGGACGTCTCGAAGGGCGCGGTCAAGGTGATCGGCGCCGACCCGGAGGGCTCGGTCTACTCGGGCGGCACCGGGCGGCCTTACCTGATCGAGGGCGTCGGTGAGGACTTCTGGCCGGAGTGCTACGACCGGGACGTGGCGGACGAGGTCATCGCGGTCTCCGACAAGGACGCCTTCCTGATGACCCGCCGGCTGGCCCGCGAGGAGGGGCTGCTGGTCGGCGGCTCCTGCGGGATGGCCGTCGTCGCCGCGCTGCGCTACGCCGAGCGGCTGACCGAGGACGACGTCGTGGTCGTGCTGCTGCCGGACTCCGGCCGCGGCTACCTGTCGAAGATCTTCAACGACGACTGGATGGCCGACTACGGCTTCCTCACCCCGCCCGGGCACGAGGCCACGGTCCTGGACGTGCTCGGCCTCAAGGGCGCCGAACTGCCCGACCTGGTGCACGTCCACCCGCACGAGACGGTCAAGCTGGCCATCGACACGCTGCGCGAGTACGGCGTGAGCCAGATGCCGCTGGTCAAGGAGGAGCCGCCGGTCATGGCGGCCGAGATCGTCGGCTCGGTGGTCGAGCGCGACCTGCTGGACGCGCTGTTCACCGGCCGGGCGAAGCTCGAGGACACCCTGGAGGAGCACAAGAGCGCGCCGCTGCCGCAGGTCGGCTCCGGCGAGCCGATCAGTGCCCTGATGGCGGTGCTCGAGAAGGCCGACGCGGCCGTGGTGCTGGTCGAGGGCAAGCCGCGCACCGTGGTCTCGCGGCAGGACCTGCTCGCCTTCCTGGCCGGCAGGTAGGGCTAACCCCACCCCCGGCCGGGCAGGTCACCGGCTGGGGACGGGGCCGGCGCTCGGACAGACTCGAGTACGTCAAGGTCGTGTCCCGACGAATGCGGAGTCGAAGATGTCCAGCGTGAATCCGTCCCCGGTCGACGCGGTGCCGGACGGGCAGGGCCTGAGCGCGGGCCCGGTGCCCGCCCCGGCCCCGCGGCGCCGTGTCACCTTCCTGAACGCCCCCTTCTCGGGCCGCACCTACGCCGAACTGCTCTACGGCATCATCGGACTGCCGGTCGCGGTCTTCGGCTTCGGGCTCTCGGTGGTGTTCACGGCGCTCGGCGTCAGCACGCTCATCACCGTGATCGGCGTCTTCCTGCTCGCGTTCGCGGTGATTCTCGGCCGCTGGCTCGGCGCGATGAATCGAGGCCTGATCAACGGCCTGCTCGGCGGACGGATCCAGAAGCCACGCCCGTTCAAGGCTCGCCGCGGCGGCGTGTTCGGCTGGGCTTTTTCCCGGATCACCGACCCGATCGGCTGGCGGGGGATCGCCTACCAGCTCGCGCGCTTCCCGCTGGCCGTGGCGACCTTCTGCTTCACGGTGACGTTCCTGGCCTACTCGCTCGGCGGGGTCACCTACTGGATCTGGTACCGCTACCTGCCCGCGCAGCCGGGCCACGACGGGCTGATGCACCGCGGAGCCTCGCTGTGGAACACGAACACCTCGAGCTACTTCCTGGACACCACGCCGCGCCTCGCGGTCACCGCGGCGATCGGGTTCGTGCTGCTCTGGCTCACGCCGTGGATCGTGCACGGCTTCACCTCGCTGGACCGGCTGCTCGGCCGCGCGCTGCTCGGCCCGGTCTCGGTCTCGCAGCGGGTGCGCGAGCTGGAGCAGAGCCGCAGCGACGCGGTCGCGACCTCGAACGAGCGGCTGCGTCGGATCGAGCGCGACCTGCACGACGGCACGCAGGCCCGCCTCGTCGCGCTGGCGATGAATCTGGGACAGGCCAAGGAGGACCTGTCCAGCGACGATCCGGCCGCGGCCGAGCGTGTGCGGGCCCTGATCGAGGGGGCGCACCAGCAGACGAAGGAGACGCTGACGGAACTGCGCGACCTGGCGCGCGGCATCCATCCGCCGATCCTGGACAACGGCCTGGAATCGGCGCTGGCCTCGCTCGGCGCGCGTTCGCCGATCCAGGTGAGCCTGGCCATCGACCTGCCGCGGCGCCCCTCGACGACCACCGAGACCATCGCCTACTTCACGATCGCGGAAGTGCTGACCAACGCCGTGAAGCACAGCGGCGCGAGCGCGATCAGCGTGCGGCTGCGCCCGCGCGGCGAGCAGATAGTCTTCTCGGTCGCGGACAACGGCCGCGGCGGCGCCGTGCTCGGCGGCGGGACCGGCCTGGACGGGGTGCAGCGGCGGCTGGCCACCGTGGACGGCACACTGGATCTGGACAGTCCGTTGGGCGGCCCGACCACGGTCACCGGGGTCCTGCCGTACGACGCTTGAGCGGGGAGAAGACGGGGATTCGGCATGCGAGTCGTCATCGCGGAGGATTCGGCGATCCTGCGGGCCGGTCTGGCCCAGTTGCTCACCCTGCGCGGACACGAGGTGTCCGCGCAGGTCGCCGATGCGGCGGCGGCGATCGCCGCGGTGCGCGAGCAGGCGCCGGACGGCATCCCGGACGCGGTGGTGATGGACATCCGGATGCCGCCGACCTTCACCGACGAGGGCATTCGGGCCGCCCTCGAGCTGCGTGCGGCCTATCCGAAGCTCGGTGTGCTGGTCTTCTCGCAGTACGTCGAGGCGCGGTTCGCGGCGCGCCTGCTGGAGCACGGCGCGAGCGGCTTCGGCTACCTGCTGAAGGATCGCGTGGCCGACGTCTCGGAGTTCGTGGACGCGCTCGGTCGGGTCGCGGTGGGCGGCACGGCGCTGGACCCGGAGATCGTCACGGCGATGCTCAGCGCCAATGCCGACCGCGCCCTCGCCTCGCTGACTCCGCGCGAGCACGAGGTGCTCGGACTGATGGCCGAGGGGCGTTCGAATGCCGCGATCGGCCGGGCCCTCGTCGTCTCGGACGGGGCCGTCGAGAAGCACATCGGCAACGTCTTCAGCAAGCTGGGCCTGGAGCCCGGAGCCGACGAGCACCGCCGGGTCGTCGCCGTACTGCGCTATCTCGAGGGGCGCTGACCCGACGGCGGACTGAGAGCGCGATTCAGCGTTCATTTCCCGCTCGCAGCCAGCCGAGGTAGTCGGCGACGGCGCGCTCGGTGTCGTATTCGAGCTCGAATCCGGTGTCCTCGTGCAGCCGGGTCGTGTCGAGCCACGAAGCGCTGCGCCTGCCCTCCGGGTCGTGGCCGGCCGGAAGGTCGAATTGCGCCTCGGGGAGCGTCGCGGCGATGGCCTCGACGATCTCTCCGTTGGTCGTGATCCGCCCCGACGCGACGTTGTACACGCGGTGGTTGAGCTTGTCGGCGAGCTGGAGCATCGCCAGGGCGCGTCCGCATTCCCGCACGTACATCAGGTCCAGGCCGTCCCCGGCGTACGGCATCCGGCCGCCGTCCACGGTGGCGAGATCCAGCTCGCGCCCCGCCGCCGCGGCGTGGATGAGCTGCGAGGTGGGGAAGAACGGCGCCGCGGGACGGCCGAGCGGACCCCAGATCGCGCCGATCCGCGCCGCGTAGAGCTCGATTCCGGTCGCCGGCGCGAGCTGTGAGATCAGCAGTTCGTTGATCTTCTTGGACATCGGGATCCCGTGCCCCGCGCTGATCGGCAGCCGAAGCGACTCGGACAGCGCGCCCTCGTCACCGATGTCGTACACGCCGATCGTGCTGGCTATGCACACGCGGCCTATCCCGGTGGCCCTGGCCGCGTTCACGACGCTGAACAGCATGTTGAGGTTGGCGCGCGCATCCTCGATGGGATCGCCGAAGAAGGCGCCCGCGAGATGGATGATGCCCGTGACCTGGTGGCGCTCGCAGACCTCGATGAGGGCCTCTGCGTCCGCGACATCCACCTGTTCGAGGAAGACGCGCTTTCCGATCTGGTCCGCGAGCAGCGCGTTGGGCTCCGGGGCGCGGCGCTGGGTGAGCACGCAGCTCTCGCCGAGCTCCACGAGCGCGCGTGCGGTGTGGGAGCCGATGAAGCCGAGGCCTCCGGTGATCAGGATCATCGTTCGTCACCAATCCGTGTATCGGTCAGCGCCATTGATTGTCAGTACCACTGACGATCAGCGTAGACCTTATCCTGTCTCTATGTCGAGTCATGTCCCGGGCACCGCCGAGAAGTCGCCGGAAGAGCCGGCCGCCGAGCTCAGCAACCGGCTCGGCTACCTGCTGAAACACGCCAATCAACGGCTGTCCGAGCTAACGGCGGTCGCTCTGGAGCCCTTTAACCTGAACGGGCGAGAGCTCGGCGTCCTGGTGGTCCTGGACGCGATGGGTCCGACCTCGCAGCAGGACGCCGCGCGCAGGCTCGGGGTGGACCGCACGACGATGGTCGCGCTGATCGACGCGCTGGAGGCCAAGTCCGTGGTCGTGCGCAGGCCGTTCGAGGAGGACCGCCGGCGCAACGTGGTCGAGTTCACGCAGGACGGCCACGAGCTGTTCTTGCGGGCGCTTCAGGCCAGCGACGAGGCCGAACGCCGTTTCGTCAGCCCGCTGGAGGACGCGGCGGCCGAACTGTTCCGCGCTCAGCTGCGGGCCGTCATAAGCCCCGAGGGCTAACCGGGCAGGCCGCCGGCGAAGGTCGGTATGAGCTGCCAGTCCGTGCCGAGGATGTGCTGAATCTCGGCGAGCGTCTCGCGGTCGCTCGCGCGGTCCGACTGCTTGCCGTTGATCGTGATGGTCGTTCCGCCGCAGCCCGTGGCCCTCATCGTCGCCTGTTCGACCATCGCGCCGCTCGCGGACTCGAAGTCCAGTGCCAATCCGCCGCCGAAGTCCGCCGGGCAGTTGAAAATGCCGGTCGGCGCAGGCGGGAGGTTGTTGATGATCGCCGCCACGCGGGCTATCTCGGCCTGGTTCGTGATCGTCGCCGAGTTCGTCGTGTGCTTGGCGTCCTGATACGGATAGCGCGGGATCGCGACCAGCTTCGCCATGCCGGCGGCCGGGTCCACGGAGGCGTGGCCGTCGAGGGAGAGCACCGCCGCGAGCGTCGCGCCGGCCGCGACGAGTCCGACGGCCGCGAGGCGGGCAACGGGCAGGAGCGGGGCGAGCGGGTCGGCCGTACGTCGCTTCATGTCCCTTCGACGACGGCCGGACCCGCGGGGTTCCCCTCGAACCGAGGAATCACTCGCCCACGTCGAGGATGGCCGCCAGGTTCTTCTCGGCGTTCTTCAGTTGGCCGACGATCCGCGATTTCGCCTCGAAGTCCAGCGGCGTGTCCGGCCGCTGCGCGAAATCGAGCATCTGCGGCACGAGCGGCGCGTACTTCGCCGCGAGCCGCCTGGCCTTGGCGTGGGTGACGGTCCACATGATGCCCGCGCCGTTGTCCGTGAAGTCGGACAGCTTGATGACGCGGGCCCAAGGCTCCCGATCGAGGCTCTCCGCGACGTGCACGCGGTAGAGCTCCTGCCGTTCCTCAAGTGTCAGTGTCTTGTCGATTTCCGGGTTGGTCACGGCGCTGACCAGCCGGGCCATCCGCGGGCTGAAGGCGCGGCTCAGCACCGCGAGCGCGGCCCCGGTCGGCCCTTCGGCGCGTTCGGCGTCCGTGGCCAGGTCGGCCAGTTCGTCCGGGTGGTCCTCGACGGCGTCGTGCAGCAGTGCCGCCGTCAGCGCGTCGACATCGCGCACGTGGTAGTAGTGCGCGACGCGGATCGCCACGCGCAGCAAGTGGTTCACGTAGGGCCGCCCGCCGGTCCGCACGTCTTCGGCGTGCAGCCTGGACGCGATCCGCTCGGCCCGGAGAATCGTCTCGCGATCCGCGTCGTCGAAACTGGCGATCACGGCCGCGAGCATCGCCCGCAGCCCCTCCGTGCTCCAGTTCGAATCGACGATGTGGATCTTCATCGTCAACAATTGCCTGTCGGTGATCCCGTTCATCCCCTCCATGACGTGATCGTAGCGGCGGCGTCCATGGTTTGTTCGAGCAGCACTGAGATCGTCATGGGACCGACGCCTCCCGGCACCGGTGTGATCAGGCTCGCGCGTTCGCGGGCGGCCTCGAAGGCAACGTCGCCGACGTTGCCCGCGTTGTATCCGGCATCGATGACGACCGCGCCGGGCTTCACCGCGTCGCCCGGAATGAAGTGCGGCTTTCCAACTGCGGCGACGAGGATGTCTGCCTCGCGGGTGATCTCGTGAAGAGCCTTCGTGCGCGAGTGGCAGTAGGTCACCGTCGCGTCGCGGGCGAGGAGCAGCATGCCGATCGGCTTGCCGAGGATCGGGCTGCGGCCGACGACGACCGCGCGCTTTCCGGTGAGTTCGACGTCGTATTCATCGAGCAGGCGCATGATGCCTCCCGGCGTGCATGCGGCGAAGCCGGGGAGGCCGAAACTCATGGTCGCGAACGAGTGCAGGGTCACGCCGTCCACGTCCTTGGCCGGGTCGATCGCCTCGAACGCGGCACGTTCGTCCACACCCGGCGGGCAGGGATGCTGAAGCAGGATCCCGTGCACAGCGTCGTCCGCCGACAATTCGCTGATCGCGTCGACGACCTGCGCGGTGCTCGACGACGCCGGGAGTTCCACGTGGCGCGAGGAGATTCCGGCCTTCCTGCTCCGCGCCTGCTTCATGCGGACGTAGGTGGCGGAGGCGGGGTCGTCGCCGACCAGGACGGTGGCGAGGCACGGCGCGATGCCTGTGTGCGCGGTGAACGCCGCGGCGCGCTCGGCGGTTTCGGCGAGGATGCGTGCGGCGAGGGCGGTGCCGTCCATGAGGCGGGCGGTCGTGTCCATAGGGGCGCTCCTGGGTCGTCGCTGATCGGATCGCCCAGGCGCACGGCGGAGACCGGATTCGGCCGGACCGCTTCCCGATGGTGATCCATCTCCAGCGCCAGTCACGGCCCGCCCCCGACTTTAGCCAAACGGCCGGGCCGTCGCCGGGATTTCGTGTCGGTGGCCTTCGGTAGGCTCATCGCATGAAACTGCATGTCGGATGCGCTATGTGGTCCCATGCGGCGTGGCAGGGCAGGCATCTGCCGCAACCGTTGCCGCATCGGGAGCGCCTGCGCGCGTACTCCACGTTGTGCAACGCGGTCGAGGGCAACACGACGTTCTACGCGACGCCGTCGCTCGACACGGTCAGGTCGTGGACCGAACAGACGAGTCCTGACTTCCGCTTCATCCTCAAGCTGCCGAAGCCGGTCACGCATGACCGAAGGCTGACGAACGTCGAGGAGCCGGTGCGGGCGTTCCTGAACGTGATCGAGCCGCTGGGGCCGCGCGTGCACGCGCTGTGGGTCCAGTTGCCGCCGTCGTTCGGGCCGGGCGATCTCGCGCCGCTCGCGTCGTTCCTGCATCGGATGCCGCGTGCGTATCGCTACGCCGTCGAGGTGCGGCATCCCGCGTTCTTCGAGTCACATCGACAAGAGGAGAATCTTAAGAAGCTGCTGAATGAATTCCGCGCGGAGTGGGTGGATTTCGACACGACGACGCTGTTCGCGAGCCCGCCGACGAGCGACCTGGAGCGCGAGTCGTGGTCGAAGAAGCCGCGTCTTCCGCGTCGTGCGCATGTGCTGACGGAGCACCCCGTCGTCCGGTACATCGGTCGTGACGACGAGACGCGGACCGTCGAGGGTTGGGGCCCGTGGCTCGAGGTCGTGGCCGGATGGCTGCGCGAGGGGCGGTCGCCGACGTTCTTCATCCACACGCCGGACAACGTGGACGCGCCGATCCTCGCGCGCCGCTTCCACGATCAGGTGCGCGGGCTCGTGCCGGAGCT
>DASTAE010000272.1:0-7144 GCA_035712985.1 Actinospica sp. | reverse complement strand
GTCCGCGATCTCGTGCGGCAGCACGTCCTTGAGCAGGTAGCCGCTGGCCCCCGCCTTGATCGCCTCGTAGAGGTCCTCCTCGTCCTCGCTCATGGTGAGCATGACGACGCGGGCGCTCGGGGCGATGTCCTTGATCGCGGCCGCCGCCTCGATGCCGCCGCCGATCCCGCCGCGGGCGGGCATCTTCACGTCCAGCAGCACCAGATCGGGCAGCAGCTCGGTCGCCTTGGCCAGGGCCTCGTTGCCGTCGCCCGCCTCGCCGACCACCTGGATGTCAGGCTCGGTCTCCAGCACGGTGCGCAGGCTCAGGCGCATCAGGGCGTGATCGTCGACGAGCAGGACCCTGATGGGCTCGTCGCGCTGCGCCGCCCCGGCCCGAGTGTCGGACATCCGTCCCAGCCCCTTCCGTCATCTGCCGCAGTCGCCGCGGCGGCCCCGCGTGCGCCGCCACCCGCCGCGTGCCCGGCCGAATTCGACCGGGCACCCTGGGTAGTCGGACCATCATCGTCTGGGGTCGATGACTCCTGATAATAGTCCTCCACGCGGCGTGCATTTGCACAGATGCGCGAAGCACCGGGCGGGGGCGGACGGAGGCTGACGGCCGGTCAGGCTGCGCGCCCTCCGAAGTGCACGGCGTCGTAGTCCTCGGTGAAGTGGGCCGCGTCGTCGAGCCTGATCACGCCGTAGTCGTAGCCGCGCCGCCGGTAGACGACGGAGGGCAGCTTGGTGTCGGCGTCGACGAAGAGGTAGAAGTCGTGGCCGACCAACTCCATCTCGTAGAGCGCCTGGTCCAGCGCCATCGGCTTGGCCGCGTGGGTCTTCTCGCGGACCACCAGCGGCCCGTCGCCCTCGACCTCGATGTTGCAGATCTTGTGCCGCACCGCCTCGTGCGCGGTGCCGTTCACGGGCTCGGGCTCGACCGCCTCGCGCTCGGCGAGGTAGTCGGCGGCCTCGAGCTCCGAGAGGCTCGAGGTGGCGACCGCGACGGAGACCGGGCTGCGCCGGCCGTGGTGCACCCGGCGCCGGTCGGCGGCCCGGCGCATCCGCGCCTCGAGCTTGCCGACGGCCAGGTCCAGCGCCGAGTACGGGTCCTGCGCGCAGGCCTCGGCCCGGATCACCGGTCCGCGGGTGCGCATGGTCAGCTCGACCCGGTCCTTGCGCTCGGTCTGGCGGGGGTTGCGTTCCTTCGAGAGCTCCACGTCGAGGCTGATGATCTTGTGGTCGTAGCGCTCGATCCGGCTGAGCTTGTCCACAACGTGCTTGCGGAACCTCTCGGTCACCTCAGCCTTGCGACCCTTCACGACGATCTCCACGGGTGCGTCCCTCTCGCTTGTTCCGTCAGGGGTGTCTGACCATACGCCCGAACAGTCCATATATGTAGGGAAAACTAGGGATAGATGCCTCTCGTTTAGGGTGGAAACCGTTCGGGTAAGGCGACTCACCGCCGCCCTCGCAGGCCCTCCATACCTCGATAGAGGCAACGTAATCCCGGAAGCGTCCATACGGTAGACCTAAGAGACACTGCTCCTCCATGCGGGTGAACAATCCGCAAACCCTCAGCTCAGCCGGGTGGCGAGCCGGGTGGCGGCGAGCACGGCCGCGCCGACCGGGGCGTTCCCGGCGGCGCTCAGGGCGCGGGCCGCCTCCGCGAGCGTGGCCCCGCTCGTCATCACGTCGTCGAGCAGGACGACCGGACGCTCGCCGAGCAGCCGGGCGGTCGAGGCGCGCACCGCGAGAGCGCCGTCCAGGTTCTCCGCGCGCGCCCGCGTGCCGAGGCCCACCTGGTCCGCGACCCTCCGACGGTGCGTCAGCGCGGGCAGCACGGCCACCGCGCGGCCGCTGGCGCGCAGCCGGGCCGCCGCCACACGCGCCATCCGCAGCATCGGGTCCTGGCCGCGGCGCACGGTCGCCTCGTGCGTCGAGGGGACCGGCACCAGCCAGAAGGGATCGGCGCCCGCGGCCGCGGCCTCGGCGGCCCTGGCCAGCTCGGCGCCGAGCGGTCTGGCCAGGTCGAGCCTGCCGTGCTCCTTCTGCGCGATGATGATCTCGGGGACCGGATCCAGGTACGCGGCGAGCGCGTGCACCGGCGGCACGCCCGGCTCCGTGCGCGGCGGCCGCGCGGGCAGGGGCGGCCCGGACAGGCTGAGCGCGCACAGCGTGCACAGACCCGGCAGCGCGGAGCGCGACCTCGACTCTCCGCATCCCGCGCATTCGGCGGGGAGGACCAGGTCGGCGAGCACCAATGCCCAGTTCTTGAGCCCCATCTTGCCGATATTAGGCCGCGGTCGGCGCGCCGTCAGTAGGCGAACGCCGAAAAGACGCTGAGTAAATCCTCAGTAACTCGGTGATATGCCGGAGACGCCGCTGAGCAGTTGCGCGTCCTGTCCCTCGACGGAGAGTTGGTAGAGCGAGTTCTTGCCGTTGGCCACGGCCGCGGCGATCGGCAGGCCGCCGGCGCTCCACACGAAACTCGTCGCGTCGGCGGGCGGGCCGGCCTCGACCGGCTGCTCGGTGAGCGAGTCGTAGACCGAGGAGCCGTCCGCGTAGACCTGGTAGAGGCCGAGGATCTGCGAGTTCGGCTGGATCCCGAGCACGGCCAGCGAGTCCTCGTTGTACCAGTCGAAGCCGGTGACCTGGCTCCAGTCCGCCGCGACCACCTCGGAGGGGTTCGGCACGAGCTGCCAGCCGCCGTCCGGCCCGGCCACCGCGGCGGCGATCTCGACCCAGGAGTCGCCGGTCGAGTCCTTGTACGCCACGGCCACCCGGCTGCCGTCCGGGGCCGCGGAGACCTGGGTGACCCGGCCGCCGAAGCCGCCCACGGCCACCAGGCTGAGCGAGTCCTGGCCGTAGCGGTAGACGTTCGTGGCGCCGCCCTGGGTCACGGTGAACCACAGGTCGCCGTACGCGTCCCAGCTGAGCGAGCCGACCGAGCCGCCGCCCGCGCCGTTGGTGCCCGGGTACACCTGGCCGAGCTCGTAGGCGCCGTCCTGCTTGTGCGGGATGTAGACCTTGGTGCCGTCCTGGCTGACCAGCGCGATCTGCTGGGACCTGCCGGGCTCGACCGGATCCACCGCGACCTGCCGGAATCTCGTCTTCGCCGGGCCGTAGGACAGCTCGGAGGAGCTGACCGAGCCGAAGGTGGTCACCGACTCGACCGCGCCGTCGTCCGCGATCGCGTCGAACTGCTGGCCGGAGCGCGAGCCCTGATTCAGGCCGTACGCGGTCAGGCCCGGATCGGGCTGCGCGGTGTACGACGCGTTGTCCGCCTGGTCGGTGACGGTCACGGAGGTGACCTTCGTGCTCAGGCTGTTGAGCGTCGCCTCGAGCTGCTGGCTCAGCTCCTGGCACGCGGCGGCGCTCTTGGCGCAGGCGCCGTGGCTGTCGACGGTGATCGTCGCCGAGCCGTCGCTCTGGAACTGCACGCCGCCGCCCTTGAGCGTCGCGCCCTGCACGGAGTTCTGCACGGCGGCGCCGAGCTGCTCCGGCACGCCCGCCACGATCACCCGGGCCATCGCGTTCGCGAGGTCCTGGTCGGTGTCTATCGCGGGCAGGTAGATCTGGGTCGGGATCAGCTTCCCGGAGTTCTGCGCGGCGTTCTCGTAGTAGACGTCGTGCCGGTTGTAGCTGGACTCGAAGTCGGAGCGCTCCATCAGCACGCCGAAGCTCGGCGGCAGCGAGGAGATCCGGTAGCCGTCCTTGGTGTCGGTGACCCCGAAGTCGTAGGTCTCCGGGCCGCTGGCCGCCGCGTAGAGGCCGGAGGAGTCGACCGTGCCCAGCAGATCGCCCTGCACCTGCTCGGTGATCTCCGTGCCGGAGACGGTCGTGCCCGCGTCCTGGACCACGTGCGCGCCCTGGCCGGCCTCGGGGATGGCCTGCGAGGTGGCGCTGTCGGCGGCGTCCTGGCCGGCCGGCTGCGGGTAGGTCTCCGAGTCGTCGGCGAGCACGATCACCGTGTTCTGCTCGGCCTGCCACTGGGCCCGCATGTCCGCGGTCAGATACGCGTCCGCGATCGACAGGTTCGCCGCGCCGCTGCGCGCCGCCTCCAGGAAACCGGTCACGATCGCGGTGGGCAGCTCGCTCGCGGTCGGCGGCGAGGGCCAGATCTGCACCTGCGAGGAGCCGGAGTCGCCCTCGGCCACCGAGGTGATCGGACCGTTCGCCTGCAGGCTGACGCAGCCCGAGGTCACCGCGGCCAGCACCGCCGCGAGCCCGGCCATCCGTATGGCCGCCCGCCCCGAGCGCTCGCTCACGGCTGCGCCTCCTCGTCCCGGGCGGCGGGCCTGGTGTCCTCAGGCTCGGCGCCGACCGGTCCCGAGGGCAGCACGAAGGTGTTCGGGTAGCGGTCGACCCGGGAGGAGGACTCGCCCGGCGCCGGAGCGGCCAACGCGCCGGAGCGGACCAGGCCGCGCGCCGCGGCCGAGGTGGAGGGCAGCCGCCGGTGCCGCTGGTGGTGCTGGGAGTCCTCGGGCTCCAGGCGGATCGGCGAGTGCAGCAGCTCGGTGCCCACCGTGCGCGGCACGGTCAGCCGGAACTGGGTGCCCCCGCCCGGCTCGCCCCAGGCCTGCAGCCAGCCGCGGTGCAGCTTGGCGTCCTCGAGCGCGATCGACAGGCCGAGGCCGGTGCCGCCGGTGGTGCGCGCCCGGGCCGGGTCGGCGCGCCAGAAGCGGTTGAAGACGAGCGAGGATTCGCCGGGGCGCAGGCCGACGCCGTAGTCGCGCACGCTGATCGCCACCGCGTCCTCGTCCGCCGCGATCGTGATGACCACGTCCCGGCCCTCGCCGTGCTCGATCGCGTTGACCACGAGGTTGCGCAGGATCCGGTCGATCCGCCGGGTGTCCACCTCGGCGACGGCCGGGGTCTCCGGGAAACGGGTGACCACCCGGCTGCCCTTGTTCTCGGCCAGCGGCTCGGCGCCGTCCACCACCTTCTGGGTGAGCAGCCGCAGGTCCACCGGCTCGGCGTCCAGCACCGCGGCGCCGGCGTCGAAGCGGCTGATCTCCAGCAGGTCGGCGAGCAGCTCCTCGAAGCGGTCCAGCTGGGTCTGCAGCAGCTCGGCCGAGCGGGCCACGGTCGGGTCGAAGTCCTCGCGGGCGTCGTGGATCAGGTCGGCGGCCATCCGCACCGTGGTCAGCGGCGTGCGCAGCTCGTGCGAGACGTCGGAGACGAAGCGGCGCTGCATCCGGGAGAGCTCCTCGAGCCGCCGGATCTGGCTCTGCAGGTTCATCGCCATCTTGTTGAACGAGGTGGCCAGCGAGGCGAGGTCGTCCTCGCCGCGCACCCGCATCTGCTCGTCGAGGCGCCCGGAGGCCAGCCGCTCCGCGATCGCCGCGGCCATCCGGACCGGGGTGACCACCTGCCTCGTCACGAACCACGCGATGACCGCGAGCGCGAGCACCAGCACGAGGCCGGCGAGCAGCAGCGACTCCTCGACGTTGTTCAGCGTCTGCTGGTCCTGGCGCAGCGGGAAGACGTAGAACACGTCCGCGCTCAGGCCCCCGTTGGTGTTCACCCGCTGCGCGAACAGCACCGCGGGGACGCTGATCCGCTGTCCGTCGTCCAGCGAGGTCTCGGTGATCGTGTAGTACTGGCTGTAGGGCTTGTTCGCGTTCCCCGCGACCTTCGCCTGCAACTCGGCGGGCACGGCGGCCGGCTTGAATCCGCGCGAGGAGTACGGCGGGATGATCCCGGCCTCGTCGCCCTGGAACTTGAGCGCGACCTGGTAGAGCTGGCCGTCCGCCGAACCGGTGTTGAGCAGGTTGAACAGCTGCCTGGCGGCGTCCGAGAAGTTCGAGTCGTTGACGGTGCCGTTGCTGTAGTTGTCCAGCTGGGTCCGCGCTATCCGGAAGCCGGATTCGGCGATGCCCTGGGCCACGCTGTACCGCGTGGCCTGCAGGCCCTTGGCGACCCGGTCGGCCACGAACTCGCCGAGCCCGACGGCCACGATGACGGACAGCACCATCGTCACCGCGACCACCCGGAACTGCAGCGACCGCCGCCACCGGGAGCGCACCTTGCCGGGCAGGCGCAGCGCGGTCGCGCCCCACCGGCGCCACCTCCGCGCCATGATCAGTACTCGTCCCTGCTCTCGTTATCCTCGCGATCCGGCCGAGCCGCGGCTCAGGCCGGTCCCGCCTTGTAGCCCACGCCGCGCACGGTGATGACGATCTCCGGCTTCTCCGGGTCGTGCTCGATCTTCGAGCGCAGCCGCTGCACGTGCACGTTCACCAGGCGGGTGTCGGCCGCGTGCCGGTAGCCCCAGACCTGCTCGAGCAGCACCTCGCGGGTGAAGACCTGCCAGGGCTTGCGGGCGAGCGCGACCAGCAGGTCGAACTCGAGCGGGGTCAGCGCGATCGGCTCGCCGCCGCGCTTGACCGAGTGCCCGGCCACGTCGATGGTCAGGTCGCCGATGGCCAGCGTCTCCGGCTTGGGCTCGTCGGCGCGGCGCAGCCGGGCGCGCACCCGGGCCACGAGCTCCTTCGGCTTGAACGGCTTGATCACGTAGTCGTCGGCGCCGGACTCGAGGCCCACCACCACGTCCACCGTGTCGCTCTTCGCCGTCAGCATCACGATCGGCACGCCGGACTCGGCGCGGATCTGCCGGGCGACGTCGATCCCGTCGCGTCCGGGCAGCATCAGGTCGAGCAGCACCAGGTCCGGCTTGAACTCCCGGAAGGCGCTGAACGCGCGGTCGCCGTCCGCCACCGCCGCGGTCTCGAAGCCCTCGCCGCGCAGGACGATGCCCAGCATCTCCGCCAATGCGGTGTCGTCGTCGACGATCAACACGCGACCCTTCACGGGGTCCGCTCCCTTCACCTGGCCCATATCGGTCCTACACACCCAGGGGTACCCGAATATCCTCGCATACCGTGACGACTCCATACCGGGTATGCGTTCATTTCCGCGCGCTGGGCGACTCCTGACGGATTTCGGGTCTTACGTTAGTCGGCGAACTGTGGATTTGGCTCTCCCCGGCATGACACAATCTGGACCCTGCGCGGTTGCGGGGGCCCACGCCGCGTCTGAAGCGAATCCAGGTGAGGGCGGGGCGAACGGGAAATGCCACAGGAGGCGGAGATCGACACGGGTCTGCCCTGGGCGTCCCCCTCCGCGTCGGCCGCGACCGGCCCGGCGGCCACCGCGATAT
>DASTAE010000271.1:0-5025 GCA_035712985.1 Actinospica sp. | reverse complement strand
GGACAGCAGTCTCAGCCTCAGCAGCCGCAGTTCGGCCAGCAGCAGGCCGAGCAGCCCCAGCCCGGACAGCAGCAGCCGCCGACCTGGCAGTGACGGTGACGGCCCGACTCGCGAGTGGCGGTTCCGGCCCCCAGTGGCAGTGCGACTCGCGAGTGAGGGCCCGGCCTCCCGGTGGCAGTGCGACTCGCGAGTGGCGGCTCGGCTGGCCGGTGACAGTCCGCTTCGGCGGCAACGGTCCGACCCGACCGTGACCGTCCAACCCAACCGTGACCGGCTCCCCCGGCAGTGACCCGCTGACCTGCTTGATCACTGAGCGGAACAGTGCGAAAGCCCCGGAATCCTCCGATTCCGGGGCTTTTTCGTTATCCGTTCCGTACGCCGCCGACCTGACACGCCGTCACTTGGGCGCGTGGAACAGTTCGCTCACGGATTCACCGTTATGGATTCGGCTCATCGCCTCGGCCAGCGCCGGAGCGACGGAGAGCACCGTCAGCTTGTCCGTGCGGTTCTCCGCCGGGACGGGCACGGTGTTCGTGCAGACGATCTCGTCCACGTCGCTCTGGTCGCCCAGGCGCTTGAGGGCGCCGGAGGCGAACAGGCCGTGCGTGCACGCGACGCGCACCGAGTTCACCTTCTGCTCGCGCAGCCGCTCGAGCAGCTCCAGGACGGTGCCGCCGCTCGCTATCTCGTCGTCGAGCACGATCACGTCGCGGCCGGCCACGTCGCCGATCACGGAGCTGATCGCCACCTTGTCGTCCGCGAGCCGCTCCTTGGCGCCGGCCGCCGCCGGGATGCCGAGCATCCGGCCGAAGGCCGCGGCCTCCTTGATGTTGCCGAGGTCGGGGGAGACCACCACGGCGTTGCTCAGGTCGTAGGTGCTGAAGTGCGCGGCGAGCTCGCGCAGCGCGTGCAGGTGGTCGACCGGCACGCTGAAGAAGCCGTGCACCTGCGGGGAGTGCATCGCCATCGCCAGCACCCGGTCGGCCCCGGCCGTCACCAGCAGGTCGGCGACCAGCCGCGCGCCGATCGAGATGCGCGGCGCGTCCTTCTTGTCAGAGCGCGCATACGCGAAGTACGGCATGACCACCGTCGTGCGCGCCGCCGAGGCCCCGCGCGCCGCGTCCGCCATCAGCAGCAGCTCGACCAGGTTCTCCTGCACCGGCGCCACCAGCGGCTGGATCAGGAACACATCGCGCTCGCGGCAGCTCTCCTGCAGCTGCACCTCGAGGCAGTCGGTGGAGAAACGGCTGACCCGCACCGGGTGCAGCGGCACGTCGAGGCGCGCGCAGACCTCGGCGGCGAGCTCGGGGTGGGCGCTGCCGCTGAACACCGCTATGTCACGCAAGATGTCAGTCCTCCGGTTCCGCTGGCGTCTCTCCTGAATCCTCGCATGAGAAAGCCCGGTTCCGCCGCACACGGAACCGGGCTTTCTCATGCGTGCCCCGCAGATGGGCTACTGGCCTCGGATGCGTTTAGGCGAGCAGCTCATCCAGCTTGCGGTGGTCGAGACCGTGGGCCTCGGCCACCTGGGCATTGGTCAGCTCGCCCCGGTGCGTGTTCAGACCGAGGGCGAGCGCGTGGTCGGCGCGGCTGGCCTCGCGCCAGCCCTTGTCCGCGAGCTCCACCGCGTAGGGCAGGGTCACGTTGGTCAGCGCGTAGGTCGAGGTGTTGGCGACCGCGCCCGGCATGTTGGCGACGCAGTAGAACACCGACTCGTGCACCTTGAAGGTCGGCTCGGCGTGCGTGGTCGGGCGCGAGTCCTCGAAGCAGCCGCCCTGGTCGATCGCGATGTCCACGAGCACCGAGCCCGCCTTCATCCGGGACACCAGCTCGTTGGTCACCAGCTTGGGGGCCTTCGCGCCGGGAATCAGCACCGCGCCGACCACCAGGTCGGCCTCCAGGCAGGCCCGCTCCAGGTTGAACTTGTTGGAGGCGATGGTCTTGACCCGGTTGCCGAAGACCTTGTCGGCCTCGCGCAGCTTGTTGATGTCCCGGTCCAGCAGGGTCACGTCGAAGCCCATGCCGATGGCGATGGTCGCCGCGTGCCAGCCGGAGACGCCGGCGCCGATGACCGCGCACTTGGCCGCCGCCACGCCGGGCACGCCGCCGGGCAGCACGCCGCGGCCGCCGGAGAACTTCATCAGGTTGTACGCGCCCACCTGCGGGGCGATCCGGCCGGCCACCTCGGACATCGGCGCGAGCAGCGGCAGCGCGCCGTTCGGCAGCTGCACCGTCTCGTAGGCGATCGCGGTGGTGCCGGCCTTGAGCAGGGCGTCGGTGCACTCGCGGGAGGCGGCCAGGTGCAGGTAGGTGAACAGCGTCTGGTCCTGGCGCATCCGGTGGTACTCGGAGGCGATCGGCTCCTTGACCTTCAGGATCAGGTCGCCGGTGGCCCACACCTCGTCCGCGCTCGGCAGCAGGGTCGCGCCCGCGGAGACGTACTCCTCGTTCGGGATGGAGGAACCGAGGCCCGCGTCCGTCTCGACGTACACCTCGTGCCCGTGACCGACGAGCTCGTGCACGCCCGCCGGGGTGATGGCCACGCGGTACTCGTGGTTCTTGACTTCTCGGGGAATTCCGACCTTCACGACGAACCGTCCAAGAGGGGGGAAGCTGGTAGGGATCTGCCTTGCAGCGTAGCCCCGGAATTCGCTCTTGACCTCGTGGACCAGCCTTACAGCGTGGACCGTGTTTGCAGGAAGCCCCGACGCAGTGTCGGGCAGTTATCTCTTGCTTCCCAGGAAAACAACACCCTGCACCTTGCTAACGAAGGTGCAGGGTGTTGTTTTCCGTTGAATTACTCGAAGGGCCGGGCGGGCCACGGCGCGTCCGCCGGGCGCAGCGAATCCCAACCACCCGGACGGGTGAGCGCGACCTGCAGCGAGCAGACCGAGGCCACCATCGAGGAGGTGCCGACCCGGCCGTCCAGGACCCGCTCGACCATCTCCTCGAGCGGGATCCACTGCTTCACGATCCCGGCCTCCTCGCCCTCCCGGGCGAACTGCTCGCCGTCCGCGTCGGTCACGCCGCGGGCCACGAAGATCCGGGTCGCCTCGTCCGAGGTGCCGGAGGAGTTGAAGTAGTCCACGAGCACGCGCCACTCCGCGGCCTGCAGGTGCGCCTCCTCGTAGAGCTCGCGCTTGGCCGCCTCCAGCGGATGCTCGCCGGCCTTGTCCAGCAGGCCCGCGGGCAGCTCCCAGAGCAGCCGCCGCACCGGGTGCCGGTACTGGCGCAGCGTCAGCATCCGCCCCGCGTCGTCCAGGGCGATCACCCCGACCGCCCCGTGGTGCGTCGTGTACTGCCGCCGCGCCTGGGTGCCGTCGACCATCCGGACCAGGTCCTCGTGGTACGCGCTGATCCCGCCCTCGGCCAGCACGGTGCTGCCGAGCACCGGCCAGGACTCGGGCGCGTCCTCGACCTCGTATGCGGTGTCCGTGGATTCGCTCATGAAGCGCTATTCTGCCGCGCCACGGCCGCCGCGATGAGCCCGGCGAACAGCGGGTGCGGGCGGGTGGGGCGGGAGCGCAGCTCGGGGTGCGCCTGGGTGGCCACGAAGTAGGGGTGCGTCTCGCGCGGGAGCTCGATGAACTCCACCAGGCGGCCGTCCGGGGAGGTGCCGGAGAAGACCAGGCCGCCCGCGGCGATCCGCTCGCGGTAGGAGTTGTTCACCTCGTAGCGGTGCCGGTGCCGCTCCTCGATCTTGGCCAGGCCGCTGTAGGTCTCGCGGACCAGCGAACCCTCCGCGAGCAGCGCGGGGTACAGGCCCAGGCGCATGGTGCCGCCGAGGTCGCCGCCCGCGAGGATGTCGACCTGGTCGGCCATCGTGGAGATGACCGGCTCCTTGGTGCCCTCGTCGAACTCGGCCGAGTTGGCGCCCTCGATGCCGGCCAGGTGCCGCGCGGCCTCGATGACCATGCACTGCAGGCCGAGGCACAGGCCCAGGGTCGGGATCCGGTTCTCCCGCGCGAACTTCACCGCGTTGATCTTGCCCTCGATGCCGCGCACGCCGAAGCCGCCGGGGATGCACACGGCGTCCACCTCGCGCAGCGCCTCGGCCGCGCCCGCGTCGGTGTCGCAGTCGTCCGAGGGCACCCACTTGATGGTCACCCGGGTGCGGTTCGCGAAGCCGCCGGCGCGCAGCGCCTCGGTGACCGAGAGGTAGGCGTCGGGCAGGTCGATGTACTTGCCGACCAGCGCGACCGTGACCTCGTGCTCCGGGTTGTGCACCCGGCGCAGCAGTTCGTCCCAGACCCTCCAGTCCACGTCGCGGAAGGGCAGGTCGAGCCGGCGCACCACGTAGGCGTCCAGGCCCTCGGCGTGCAGCACCTTGGGGATGTCGTAGATGGACGGGGCGTCGGCCGCGGTGGCCACCGCCTCCTCGTCCACGTCGCACATCAGCGAGATCTTGCGCTTGACCGAGTCCGGGATCGGCCGGTCGGCGCGGCAGACGATCGCGTCCGGCTGGATGCCGATCGAGCGCAGCGCCGCCACGGAGTGCTGCGTCGGCTTGGTCTTGAGCTCGCCGGACGGGCCGATGTACGGCACCAGCGAGATGTGCAGGAAGAAGCAGTTGCCGCGGCCGATCTCGTGGCGCACCTGCCGGGCCGCCTCGAGGAAGGGCAGCGACTCGATGTCGCCGACCGTGCCGCCGACCTCCGTGATCACGATGTCGACGTCCGCGCCGTCCATCGCCAGGATCCGCGTCTTGATCTCGTTCGTGATGTGCGGGATCACCTGGACGGTGTCGCCCAGGTACTCGCCGCGCCGCTCCTTCGCGATCACCGAGGAGTAGATCTGACCCGTCGTCACGTTCGCAGAGCCGTGCAGATCGGTGTCGAGGAAGCGCTCGTAGTGGCCGATGTCGAGGTCGGTCTCCGCGCCGTCGTCGGTGACGAAGACCTCGCCGTGCTGGAACGGGTTCATCGTCCCCGGGTCGACATTCAGGTAGGGGTCGAGCTTCTGATCACGACGCGGAGCCCCCGCGCGGTGAGCAGATTGCCGAGGCTGGCCGCGGTCAGGCCCTTG
>DASTAE010000270.1:0-27524 GCA_035712985.1 Actinospica sp. | reverse complement strand
CAGCCGGAGGCTTGGCCGGGGTGGGCGTCTCGGGGATCTCGATGACGGTGCGATCAGGCAGTGCGGCGGGTGTCGGCGGTTCCTGGCGCTGGGACTCGGCGGAGAGGGCGGGGCGGGTCAGGTCGATGACCTCTTCGGAGGGGCCGAACATCGATCGCAGGATGCTGCGGACGAGCGCGCCCATGATCTTGGTGACGGCGGTGTGCGCCAGGCCGCCCGCGCAGGAGGCGGGCATGGCGGGGTTGCCGGTGGCGAGGGCGAAGATCACGCCGGCTATGCGCAGGCCCGAGGAGATGCGGTTCAGGGTCTCATCCCAGGGCAGTTCGATGGTCGGGAAGACCATGGCCTGGCAGAGGAGTTCGGCGGGCTCCGCGTCGGGGCCGGAGTTGGAGATCAGGAGTCCCAGTGCTCCTATCGCGGCGGTGCGGGCTTCGCTCTCGATGGTCTCGGTGCCGTCGGCGAGTGTTCCGAAGACGGAGGCGGCGGGGAGGGCCGCGGTGAGCATCGCGTTGGCCGCGCCGCTGAAGACGGCGCCGGCCTGGGGCTCGAGGATCGTCGCGGTGAAGGGGAGCGGGGCCTCGTCGTCGTCCGCTTCCTGGGGCATCGCCTCGGCTGTCGAGCGGGCGATCGCGTAGACGACGTCGTAGAGCTCTGTCTGCTGCTCCCGGGAGAGCGGAGCTTGGGAGATGACCGTGTAGCTGCAGTGGAGTCTGTGGTCCGGGGCCGCGACGAGCGACATCCTGATCCAGACGAACTCCGCCTCGTCCATGTCCCCGACACGCTCCCGTCGGACCCTGATTCAGCCCATACCATCGTAACTCTGATACCCGAGGCGGAGATCTACAAAAGCGGAGATTCCGGGCCCGTCACTCGCTGGTACCGCGGGTGCGGGTCACCAGTTGGGTCTCGATGCGGCGCAGGGTCGCGATCACGGCGTCGACGTCGTCGGAGTCCGCCACGGCGCCGTCGAGCAGGCCGCTCCAGGCCTCGCGGAGGCGCTGCAGGTTCTGCCGGGCCTTGTCGGTGGGGTAGAGGCGCACGCGGCGCGCGTCGTCCGGGTCCACCGCGCGGCGCACGTGGCCCGCGGACTCCAGGCGTCGGACGGCGCGGCTGAAGTTGCTGGAGATCAGCTGGGTGGCCTCGGCCGCCGCGCTCGCGGTCGTGCCGGGGTGGCGGTCGATGAAGCGCATCACGGCTCCCTCCAGCGGCGTTCCCGAGTCCGCGGCGGCCTCCTTGGACGCCTGGATGTGCCGGCCCAGCGCCAGGATCAGGTCCGCGAGCTCGAACAGCTGTGAGGTCCGTTCCTCGTCCATCGCGCCGCGCCCGCTTCCCTGTCGGATGATTAGTATCGTTTGACAGCTAAATTAGCCCCGGCTAGGTTGGCTGTCAAACGATAGCTTTCGACGAAAGGACCCGGCCGTGAGCCTCGTCGCCATCGAAGAGCACTGGATCATGCCCGAGCTGACCGCCGCGCTGCAGGCCGTGGCGCGGCCGGATGAGAGCCTCGCGTTCAACCGGATGGGCGATCACACGGAGCGGCTCGAGGATCTGGGGGAGGGCCGGATCGCCGCGATGGACGAGCAGGGGATCGACGTCTCGGTGCTCGCGCTGACGCCGCCGGGGACCCAGCCCCTGCCCGGCGGCGAGGCGCTGCGGCTCAGCCGCGCGGCGAACGATCTGGCGAGCGCGGCCGTCGGCGCCCGTCCGACGCGGTTCAGGGCACTGTCCACGCTGCCGATGTCGGCGCCGGAGCTCGTGGCCGACGAGCTCGCCCGGGCCGCGGGCCAGGGGCACGTCGGCACGATGGTGTACGGGCGCTCCGGCGACCGCTTCCTCGACGATCCGGTGTACGAGGACTTCTTCGCCGCCGCGGCGGAGCTCGGCCAGCCGGTCTTCATCCACCCGCAGATCCCCTCGGACGCGCTGCGCGACGCCTCCTACCGGGGCTTCGACCTGATGACCGACCTCGCGCTCGCCACGTTCGGCTGGGGCTGGCACCTCGACGCCGCGACGGCCGCGCTCCGGCTGATCCTGCGCGGCACCTTCGACCGGCATCCGCGCCTGCAGGTGGTGCTCGGCCACTGGGGCGAGATGCTGCTGTTCTGGCTCGACCGGGCCGACAGCCTCGCGCGCATCGCCGACCTGCAGAAGCCCGTCTCCGACTACATCCGCTCGAACTTCTTCATCACGACCTCCGGCATGATGAACCCGGCCCTGCTGCACCACGCCCTCTCGGTGACGACGATCGACCGCTTGATCTTCTCCACCGACTATCCGTTCCAGCACCCGAGCCGCGACGACATCGCCGCGTTCCTGGGCCACTTCGCCTCCGATGAGGACCGCCGCAGGTTCTCCTCGGCCAACGCCGCGGCCCTCTTCGGCATCGAACTCTGAGGAACCCCGCCGGGGTTCCTACTTGGCACCGCGCGCGAATACGCGCGCGAACAGGCGCTGCCACCAGTGAAGGTGGTCCGGGTGCAGCCGCATGCCGAACATGCGGCCGAGCGGGACGTAGCCCAGGGCCGCGCCGGCGCCCGCGAGGATCAGGTCGTCGACGTTGAGCGCGCTGCGGTGGATGAAGAAGTGCTGCACCAGTTCCGCGACGGCGATCAGCAGCGCGGTGACCACCTCGACCCGGATCAGGCCCCGCAGATACGGCGTGATCTGCGGGAGCAGGAATCCGAGCACGAAGCCCAGCGCGATGTTGCCGCCGATCTGCAGGATCTGCTCCTCGACGGTCCCGTGCCGCAGATAGAGCCGGATCGTCGCGAACGCGTGCCAGTTCGGATGGCTGTAGGAGACCGAGCCGGGCGTCGGCACCAGCGTGATCAGCAGCATCTCGAGCACGCTGAGCACGAGCAGCAGGCCGGCCAGGCTGCGGACCACGGCCCGGGCCGCGCGCCCCGCGGGCGTCCGCCAGTGCCCGATCGGCCGCGCCGGCGGCGGGGACTTCTCGGCGGGCGCCGCCTTGGCCGCGGCCGGCTTCCTCGCCGCGGGCTTGGGCTTGGGCTTCGCCGCCGCCGCTGCCGTCGCCGGCGTCTTCTTCTTCGCAGCGGGCTTCGGCACGGCGGCGTCCCTCACCGGCTTCACCGTCCACCTCCTGGCCAGGATGCGCGACCGTCAGCGACGGCGCGAGCGAGCGTGAGAGTACCAGCCGGTGCCCACTCCGAGCAGGTGCAGGGCCAGGCAGGTCAGCCCGGCCAGCATCAGACTGTCCGGACTGAACCACACGTTGGTCGCCGTACCGCTGCCGTGGATGAAGAACGCTATGCCGAACAGGACCGCGGCGATGAGACCCATGCGGATCCGCCTCCTAGATCAATACGCTGTCTCTGTGGTCTGACACCCCCGGGTGCCCCGCCGTAGGAAGTTCATGCATGCACCGGTCTTGAGACGTCAGACCGCGCAGACGTCGTAGACGACGTTCGCCGGCCCGCTGACCACCGTGAGGATGACCCCGCGGCACGCGGCGACGTACGAGGACGGGATCTCGTAGGTGGCGGTGCCCGTCACGTGGGAGATCGTCACCTTTCCGGGGTAGACCGGTCCCGTGGTGAGCTTGAGCTCGATGTTGAGCACCAGGTCCGGCTGGGCGGCGTTCGAGTAGTTGGCCTCGATGACGTGGCACTGGCCCGCGGACCACGCGATGCCGGCGCGGCCGTTGACGGAAGTGGTTCGCAAGTCGTCCTCCTGGATCGATGCGGACGCCGAGTCGGTGGTGAACAGGGCGGTGAGCGCGGAGATGTCGCCGCGGAAGGCCGAGACGTCGATGTTCTGGCCGGACTCCGTGGCGCTGTCGGTGAACTGGTACAGCGTCGGGGTCACGCCGCCGTACGCGTCCCAGCCCGCCGCGCCGTCGCCCGGGTAGAGCTGCGCGGGGCTGCCGGACGCGCTGCTCGGATACGACGCGTTGACCAGCGCCAGCCCGCGCGCGGCGAACGGCGCCGACAGGTCGGGGGAGCCGAGCGTCTGCCAGTAGGAGCGCGCCAGGTACATCAGGCGCACGTGCAGGCCCTCGGCGTCCATGGCGTCCGCGACCGCGAGGGCCTGCGCGAGGCTGACCGACTCCTCGTCGATCATGACGGGGACCGACGGGTCCACGATGTTCGCCTTGAGCCACGCGGCCTGTGCGGCAGGGTCGGTGCCGTCGACGTAGTGGTACGCGCCGACCAGCAGGCCGGCCGCCGCGGCCTCGCCGAGCCAGTTCGCGTAGTCCGGGTTCAGGTAGCCGGTGCCCTCGGTGCATTTGATGATGAGTGCCGCGATGTCCGGTTTCAGCCGGGCCGGCACCAGGCCGGCCTGATAGCTGGCGATGTCCGCCACGAACAGGGTCATGGCCCTTCGCCCTCCCTCGGTGCGGTGTGCGGGCGCGCTCCAGTGTGCCGCACCAGCTTCCACGACTCGGTCCGCCGCCGGTGCTGATTCGTCAAAATCGCTACCCTGAGTAAGGGGGCCTATACAAGCACACTGTTCACGGTAAGCGGCGCGTGCATCTGTTGACACAAGGGTCCGGAAGCCGTACTTTCGTGCGTCCGTGCGGTGCTGCCGCGCGCACACATACCTTGATGTCTCTGGAGGGGAAATGATCGACTACTACACCGGTGTGCTCAAAAACTACGCGGTCTTCGAGGGGCGGGCCCGTCGGGCGGAGTACTGGCAGTTCGCGCTGGTGAACTTCATCATCGTCGTCGTGCTCGACATCGTCGGCGCGGTCGTCAAGTTCCCGTTCCTGGGCGTGCTGTACATCCTCGCGGTGCTGGTGCCCTCGCTGGCCGTCGGCATCCGCCGCCTGCACGACACGAACCGCAGCGGCTGGTGGATCCTGATCGGCCTCGTCCCCTTCGTGGGCGGCATCATCCTGCTGGTCTTCACCTGCCTGGACAGCACCCCCGGCCCGAACCAGTTCGGCCCGAACCCGAAGGGCGTCGGCAACCAGCCGGTCGACCAGTACAACGTCGGGTACTGACGGTCCCGTAGCTCCGACGCCGCCCCGCCGAAAAGTATTCGGCGGGGCGGCGCCGCGTCCTGCGAGAATGGCGCCATGACCGACGACCGCCGTTCCCGTGCCGTCGCGTCGCTCCGCGGCCTGGCCGTCGGCGACGCGGCGGGTTCCCGCTTCTTCATGCCCGAGACCCTGCCCGCGCTCGAGGCGCGGCGACTGCCGCCCGAGCCCTGGCTGTGGACCGACGACACGGAGATGGCCTGCTCCGTCCTCGCGGTCCTCGACCGGCACGGCCGCGTCGATCAGGACGCGCTGGCCGCCTCCTTCGCCGAGCACCACGACTTCGATCGCGGATACGGCCCCGGCGTGAACCGGATGCTGCGCCTGATCCGCCAGGAGGGCGGCGACTGGCGAGTTCTCGCCGCGCAGGCCTGGGACGGGCGCGGCTCCTGGGGCAACGGCGCCGCGATGCGCGTCGCTCCGCTCGGTGCCTACTTCGCCGACGACCTCGACGCGGTGGCCGGGCAGGCCGCCGCCTCGGCGGAGGTCACCCACACCCACCCCGAGGGCGTGGCCGGCGCGATCGCCGTGGCCCTGGCCGCCGCGCTGCTCGCGGCCGATCCCGAGATCGCGGGCGCCCGGCTGCTCGACGCGGTCGCCGAGCGCACGCCGCCCGGGCTGGTCCGCGACGGGATCCGCACCGCGGTCTCGCTGCTGCCGCTGAGCGACCCGCGCAGCGCCGCCGCGACGCTCGGCAACGGGCACGAGGTCTCGGCGCAGGACACCGTCCCCTTCTGCCTCTGGGTCGCGGCCAAGCACCCGAACGACTACGCCGAGGCCTTCTGGGCCACCGCCGCCGCCGGGGGAGACATCGACACCACCTGCGCGATCGTCGGCGGCATCGTGGCCGCGCGCACCGGCCTCGCGGGCATCCCGTCCGACTGGCTCGAACACTGCGAGCCCCTTCCGGACTGGGCACGCGTCGAGCCGCGCGGCAGCGGTCCCGGCGCGATCACGCCGGACGGCTGCGCGGTCGACCTCTACCGGCGACTGCCTTCGCGCGGAGAGTCGGAGATCGTGCACGCGGCGGTGCCCGCGAAGGCGAGCATCATCGAGCTCGGATGCGGCACGGGGCGGATCAGTACGTTGCTCGCGCACCTCGGCCACCGCGTCGTCGGCGTGGACGAGTCACCCGAGATGCTGGCCGCCTGTAAGGACATCGAGACCGTCCGCTCCTCGGTCGAGGAGCTGGATCTCGGCGAGCGATTCGACGTGGTGCTGATGGCCTCGCACCTGGTCAACGCGTCGGAGTCGCAGCGTACGAAGCTGCTGGAGTCCGCGCGGCGCCATCTCGCGCCCGGCGGAACCCTCGTGCTCCAACGCCACCGCCCCGGCTGGGTGCGGACGGTCAAGGACACGGTCCACGACGACGGCGTGATGCGCAGCACCCTGACAGTGCTCGGACGGCCGTCACCCGACTCCGTACGCGCACGCATCCGCTACGAGTTCGAAGACGCGGCGTGGGAACAGGAGTTCACCACCTTCGACATCGACGACGCGGCACTGCCCGAGACGCTGGCGGCAGCAGGCCTGCGCCTCGGGCGAATGCTGACCGCGGAGGGCGACTGGTTCACCGCCGTGAACCATGCGGATCCGCCGACGGCGGACTAGTCAGCGCGCGTCGCGGAGGTTCGGGTCGGTGTGTTCGCGCATCGCAGAGAGCTTGCGCAGGTTCTCCTTGATCTGCGCCTCCCGGTCGAGCTCCTGGGCCGTCGGGCTGAGGCCGAGCGTCAGCAGGATCGCGAAGGTGGAGAGGCACGCGACGATCGCGAGCGGCACCAGCAGTTGCGTCGAGCTGAGGCCGGAGACGCTCGCACCGGGGTTCGAGGTCACGTCCATCGCGGCGACCCCGGTGTAGTGCATCCCGGTCACGGCGGCTCCCATGACCAGGGCGGCGCCGATCATCGCGGCCGCGGACCTCAGGTTGACCGCGAACCACAGCGCCACGGTCGCCGCGACGACGGCGATGACGACCGACAGCACCACGACCCAGATCCGGTAGCGCACCGTGGCCTGCATGCTCATGCCGGCCATACCGAGATAGTGCATGCCCGCGACGCCGATCCCGGTCACCAGGCCGGCCGGGATCAGCGCCGGCACACCGCCGTCACCCACGACGGCGGCGCGCAGCCCGAACCAGACGACGACGATCGCCAGCAGCAGGCTCGCGATCGTGATGGGCAGGTTGTATTTGATCGTCACATTGGCGATCGAATAGCCCAGCATGGCGATGAAATGCATGATCCAGATACCGGTACCGCCGATCGCGAGGGCGCCGAGGGCCAGCCAGCGCTGCCGCGCCGATCCCTCCGACGCGCGCGCCCGGACCATGGCCAACAGGCCGAGTCCGCAGCCGATACACGACATCATGTAAGCCAGGCCTATGATGTAAGGCCCACCGTCCGATCCCTGCATCTGCATAACGGGTTGCCCACCCCTTCGGATTTCGGATTCCCACCCTGTCCGGGCACCCGGCTCGCGAATGCCGGATGCCGAGCCCTTTACAAGATCCATAAATCCTTGCAAAGGCTATGTCGCACGTAAAGACTGAGCAATGTGTAGTGCGACGCGATGCTATCGAGGCGGCAGAGTGCTGTCGAGAGTCCGGAAAGGCGGTTTTCCGCCTCAGCCTTCTGCGGTGGTCGAGTCCTTTCGCTGGAAGATCATGTAATTCGCGCGAATCTCGCCGCATTCACGGCGTGGGCGAGGGCCGTTGGGCGAAGCCACGGAGCAGGTCCCTGATGCGGTCGGCGTCCGAGTCGGCGTCTATTTCGGAGAATGCGCAGAGGGCCTGGTCGAAGGTCGCCTGCGCCTCCTCGGCCGCGCCGCGTTCGAGGAGCACCAGGGCCAGGTTCTCCAGCGTCAGGCCCTCGCCGTGCCGGTCGCCGACCTCGCGGCGGATCGGCAGCGCCTGCCGGTCGTACGCCTCGGCCTCGTCGAAGAGGCCCAGGTGGCGGTGCACGAGCGCGAGGTTGTGCAGGGTGCGCGCCTCGAGGTGGCGCTCCCCGAGATCGGTGAAGATCGTCAGCGCGCGCTCGTGATGGGCCAGCGCCTCGTCGAAGCGTCCGGTCGCGCGCAGGCTGTCGCCGACGTTGGTGAGCACCGTGGCCAGCATGTATCCCTGGTCGAAGCCCTCGACGATCGCCAGACTCCTGCGATAGTGGTCGGCGGCCTGGCCGTACCGGCCGAGCGTGGAGTAGACGTAGGCCAGGTTGTTGAGCGCCTGGCAGGCCCCGACGAGGTCCTCCGAGTCGCGGAACAGCTCGAACGCGCGCTGGAAGTAGCCGAGCGAGGTCTCCAGCCGGCCGCGTTCCACGTCGACCGAGCCGAGGTTGCTCACCGCCTTGGCCTCGCCGAGCCTGTCCCGCAGGCCGCGCCAGACGGCCATCGACCGCTGCAGATGCCGGGCCGCGGCGTCGAACTGGCGGCGGCCCTGGTACGCCAGGCCGAGCGCGTTGAGCGCTCTGGCCTCGCTCGGGCCGTCGCCGAGCGAGCGCGCCGCGGCCAGCGCGCTCTCCGAGACGGTGATCCACTCCTCGAAATGCCGGCCGAGGAGCATGAAGTACGGCATGGCCTCGGCGAGGTCGCACGCGTGCCGGGTGTTCCCGGTGTCCGTCGCGAGAAGCACGGACGCGACGACGTTCGGCAGCTCCACCTCGGCCCACGTGTGGGCGGCGCGCTGGTCGGGGAACAGCGTCGCGCGCTTGTCCGCCGCGATGCGCGGATCGAGATGCGAGTTGCTGGCCGAACCCGCCTCGCAGTAGTGGTCGAGCAGCCGCACCACCGCCTCCGCGCGCGCCTCGGGCGTCTCCCGCTCCTCGCAGAGTTCGACGGCGTAGAGGCGCACGAGGTCGTGGAACCGGTATCCGCCCTCGATCGCGGAGTGCTGCAACAGGTGCGTGCGCGCGACCCCGGCCGCCAGGCGGCGCGCGCTGTCGTACGGCACGTCGGCCAGCGCCGCGAGCGCGGCGACGGTCAGGTGCGGCCCGCGGTGCAGCGCGGCGAGCCGGAACAGCCGCGCCTGGTCCTCCGGCAGGCGGTCGTAGGACGCGCCGAACGCCATCCGCACGGCGAGCGAATCGCCGTACTCCAGCTCGCCGAGCGGATCCCGGCCCGATTCCAGCAGCCCGGTGAGCTCGTGCACGGTCCGGGTCGGGCGGTCCGCGAGGATCTCGGCCGAGATGCGCAGCGCCAGCGGCAGCCTTCCGCAGAGCGCGGCGAGCTTCTCGGCCGCGTCGCGCTCGGCGGTGATCCGCGCGTCGCCGGGGTACGCCGCGGCCAGGGCGTTCGTCAACAGCTCCATCGCGTCACCCATGGTCAGCGCCTCGAGCTCGACGCGCCGGGAGTAGGGGATCGGCAGCGTCTCGCGGCTGGTGACCAGCATCCGATGCGCGCGGCCCGGCGGACGCAGCGGCAGCACCTGGTCCTGGTCGGCCGCGTTGTCGGCGAGGATCAGGACTCGATGACCGCGCTTCGCCAGGCCGACGAGCTCGCTGCGGTAGAGCGCCTCCCGCTCGCCGAGTGTCGGGGGCACGTCGTCGCGGGCGATGCCGAGCGCGCCGAGCAGAGCCGTGATCGCCGAGGCCGAATCCACGCCGCCGCCGCGGTCGTAGCCGTGCAGGTCCACGAAGAGCACACCGCCGGGGAACCAGCCGTCGTCCAGCGCGCGCTGCGCCGTCGCCACGGCGAGCGAGGTCTTGCCGACGCCGGCCAGGCCCGCCACCAGCGCCACGCTCGTCGCGGCCTCGCCGGGCGCCAGCGCGTCGCGCAACTCGGCCAACTCGGCGGCCCGGCCGGTGAAGCCCTCGTCCGGCGGCAGCCCCGCGAGCGCGACCGGCACCGCGGTCCGCGCCGGAGCGCGGTCCTCGGGCGGGAGGGCCGGAGACCCCGTCATCCGGGCGCGTTCCTCGTCGCGCTGCTGATCCAACAGCCGCCGCCGCGCCGCGTCGAGCTCCTCGAAACGCTCCGCCGCTCCGCAGCCGTGCAGATAGGACCGCAGCTCGTCGGGGGCGGGCAGCGAGCCGAACTTCGAGTTCTCCATCGCCGAGATCCGCTGCGTGCTCAGCACCAGCGGGACGGCGTCGGGGGCGTCCCGGTTCAGCTGGTCGGTCGCGCGCCACAGCGCCCGCTGGGTCAGACGACCCCTGATACACACGGCGAGGAAGCGGCCGAACTGATGGGCGGTCAGCAGCTGCGCGGGGCTCCGCGGCGGCTCGTCCGTCTCTGCCATGCGCGCCTCCTGCTCGCGGGAGTCCGGCTCCGCTTCAAAGGTACCTCGCGGAGGGTCGAAAGTGCAGGTCAGAACATCGCGATAGATCCGGAGACATCCGACCGCCGAACTGCTTGCTCCGATACCGGACAAAGCTGTGCAGTTGTCCTATAAGGATTTCGGCAAGCGGCCCGCGGGCCGCCCGGACAGGGAGTCGACATGAGCGTTCTGATCGCGGTCGGAGTATGCATCGCATGCTACTTTCTCGGCCGCATTCTGCAATGGTTCGAGGACGCCAAGAGCGCGATGGGCCGCAACCAGCAGGTGCGCGGCCGCGCCCGCCGGTGAATCAGGCCTCTTCCGGCTCCGGCGCCTGCGCCGCCTCCTCGGCGCCGAAGGCCTCGGCCTGGAGCCGGAAGAGCTGCGCGTAGTGGCCGCCGGCGCGCATCAGCGCGCGGTGGTCGCCCTGCTCGATGATCCGGCCGTGATCGAGCACGACGATGCGGTCGGCGTGCCGGACGCTGTTCATCCGGTGCGTGATCAGGATGACGGTGCGCCCCTCGGCCAGCCGCATCACGGTCTCGAAGGCGCGCTGCTCCGCGCGCGGGTCGAGGCTGGCGGTCGGCTCGTCGAGGATCAGGATCGCGGGCGCGCGCAGGAAGCTGCGCGCGAGCGCGATCTTCTGCCATTGGCCGCCGGACAGGTTGACCCCGCCGTAGAACTCGTGCGCGATCAGCGTGTCAAGCCCCTGCCGCAGCTCCGTGATCACGGTGTCGGCGCCGCCGTGCGCCGCCGCGGTGTGCAGGGCGGCGTCGTCGTGCTCGATCCGCGGCCGGCCGATCGCGATGTTCCACCGCGCCGTGAACGGCCACCGCTCGAACCCCTGCGGCAGCAGTCCCACGTGATCGGCGGCCGCCCGCCGATCGAGCTCCGTCAGCGGAATCCGATCCCACAGCAGCTCACCCGAGGTCGGCGTGTAGAGCCCGGTGAGAAGCTTCGCCAGCGTCGTCTTCCCCGACCCGTTCTCCCCGACCAGCGCGACGATCTCGCCGGCCCGGATCGTCAGGTCGATCCCGTCGATCGCCGGCGAGTCCTTGTTCGGATACGCGAACACCAGCCCGCGCGCCTCGATCTCCTGCGGAGCCTCGGCCGGCGCCGGCAGGCCGCCGGGGATCTGCGCCGCGTCCGCCTGCTCGATCGCGTCGGCCAGATCCTGGACGTAGAGCCCGTACTCCACGGTCGAATTGAGCGCCTGAATCAGACTTCCGAGCTGACTGGTCCCGCGCCCGATCGCGAGCACGGCGGTCCCCGCGGTGGCCAACGGCACGCCTCCGCGCCACGTCAGATATCCGAGCACGAGGTAGATCAGCCCGGTCGTGCACCCCGTGATCGCTCCGGACACCAGCTGGGCCTTGGCCGCATACCGGGCAAGCCGAGCCTGCTCGGCCTCGTTCAACTCCGACAGCCGATCGTGATGAGCGAGCAGCAGCTCATCCACGCCGTGCAGCCGGATCTCCTCAGCAGGCTCCTGATCCACCATCAACTGCGTGAGCCGGGTCTGCTGCCGCACCTTGGCCAGCCAGCGCAGCCGCGAGAGGTTGCGCCGCCGAGTGATCACCAACGACGCGATCCCGTCGGGCACCACGGCGAAGACCAGCAGCGGCACGAGCTGCCACTTCAGCGCCGCGAGCACTCCGGCCGCCGCCGCGATCCCCGCCGCCGCCGTGATCAGGGCACTGATCTGCTCGAGCTCCTGCTCGGCGTACCCGGCCCCGAATTGCGCGGCTGCGATCAGATCCTTGAACTCAGGCTGCTGAAAGCGCAGCAACTCGACCCGCACCGCCCGGGACAGCAGCTCCCGATAGGCCCGTCGCGACACCTTCGGCCGCAAGGTCCCGCTGGCCGCCCGCCCCGCCGCGCTCAGCAGGCCCGAGCCCACGGCTGCGGTCGCGACCAGCGCCAGGGAGGGAATCGCCGCCCGCACCCGCGCCGGCGTGGGCCCCTGCGTCAGCAGCGAGATCAGCACCCGCTGCGTGGCCAGCAGCCCGAACGCCGTGAACACCCCGCTGGTGATCTGGCACGCCAGGAGCGCGAGCACCGCCCGAGGATCCGTCCGCCACGACAGCCGCAGGCACAGCCCCATCAGCCCGGGCAGCCGCCGCGCGAGGGTGGACAGCGGCATGGTCGAGAACTCCTCGTCATGCCGATTCCACCCCGCCGACCACGCATAGCCCGTCCCGAACAGCGGATCCCCCTCGGCCTCCGCCTCCGCCGAATCCACCATCGCCACCACCCGAACCACCCTCCCCAGGCCGCCGACCCGCCCTGCAACGGGCCGCGTGCCGGATCCATCCCCCGCCGCCGCCACCCCCGACCCCCCGATGCCTCCGTGCGCCGGTGCCGGTTCCAGGACCCCGAGGCTCAGGACGGACTGTGCCCGGCGGCGACGCGATGCACCCCCGTCGGATGGCCGGCCGACGGGAGGACGGTCGGCGAGTCAGGCCTGCCCGCGAGCAACGCCACGACGATGACCCCCGCCAAGGCAAGGGCGCTGACGCCGCCGACCGCCGCGCTCCGTCGCCCCAGCCGCCGCCGGTCGGCCAGCGCGCGCACCTGTGGTGCGGTCAGGCGGGGATGCGCGTGCCGGTTCGCGAAGTCGTACAGCTCGTCGACGAGATCCCGGTGCCGCTGCGCCCCGCTGCGCGCCAGCCCCGCCCTGACCGCGTCAACCGACACCCCGGCCTCGGCGGCCACCTCCTCGACACCCAGGTCGCACAGGTCGTGCAGCACCGTGACCCGGCGCTGCTGCTCGCTCAGCCCGCGCAGCACCTCCACGAACTCGACCCGCTCCGCCCCCGCCGCTGTTCCCGCCGCTGCCGGCTCCCGCCCGAACCGCCGCCTCGAGTTCGCCAGGTGCCAACTCACGGTCCTGATCCACGAGTCCGGCGCCCCCTCCAGGTCGAAGTGCGACCGGTGATCCCACGCCCGGACGAACGCCTCGAGCACGCCCTCCTGGGCCTCGGCCCAGTCGCCGGTCAGCGCGTAGAGCTGACCGACCACGCGGGAGTACGACACAGCGAAGAACGCGTCGAACTCCTCTTCCCCCATCAAGTTCTTCTCTCCTCGCGACTGCCCCACCGGATTGCGCCCGGCGGAAAGTCCGGGCGTTGTAATACGCCTTGGAGACGCAATCGGTGACAGCGCAGATGATGTGATCTGCATCACACTGGCTTTGATCAAGCCCTCGGCGCCGCCCCGCGCGGCGCGCCGACGGCGTCGGCCCGCTCCACCGAAGCGGAGCGGGCCGACGCCTTTCTCTACGGGATCAGCAGTTGCCGATGTCGCTCGTCGAGGAGGCGACGACGACGTTGAGCAGGCCGAGCGCGTTGATGTGCACGGCGTTGACGGTCAGGCCCTTGTCGGGGCCGGAGACCGGGATCTGCTCGTTGAAGGTGAGGGTGACGCCGAGCACGCTGATGACGGTGTTCGGGCCCGGATGGATGTTGACGTTCACCGGGATGCCGCCGACCGTGATCGAGGCGATCGTGGCATTGCCGGTGGAGCCGGAGCAGTTGGTGACGGAGGAGGACTGGACCGCGCCGATCTGGATCGCCGGGATGCCCAGGGCGCTGATACCGACCTTCTGCACGGAGGCGGTCGCGGTGGACGTGCCGGGGTTGAGGCTGGTGGTCACGTCGGCGCACAGGGTGCCCGCGCTGACCAGGCCGCTGATGGTCACGACGCACGGGGGCTGGAAGTCGCCCGCGGAGGCCGTGGAGATGCTGCCGGTGTCCGGCGTCGGCACGATCGTGACCAGGCCGGAGGAGGACAGACCGTAGGCCCGCCCGGTGAGGTACTCGAAGCTCAGCGTCGCGGAGTCGGAGGAGGGCGAGTAGTACGCGTCCCCGGCGAACGCCGCGGTCACGCCGATCGACTTGGTCGTCGAGGGCTGATTGACGGAGCTGATGGTGCAGGATGCGGAGCCGCTCGCGTTCGTGGTGCCGCTGCAGGTCTGGGCCGAGGAGCCCGAGCCGAGCGTGAACTGGAGGGTGCGGCCGGAGATCGGCGTGGCGCCGTCCTCCTTCAGCACTCCGGAGAGGGTCAGCGCGGTGCCGTTCGCGGCCTGGCCGGGTCCGGTGTACGTGGTCGTGGTCTCCTCATGGGTGACCGTGAAGGCGCTGGTCGCGGACGAGGGCAGGTCGGTGGCGCTACCCGCGTAGGCGGCCGTCAGGCTGTAGGAGCCGGCCGCCTCGCCCGGAGTGATCGAGCAGGACGCGACGCCGCTGGCGTTCGTCGTGCCGGTACAGGTTTCCGAGCCGTCGAGGGTGAAGACGACCGCCGCCCCGGACACCGGTCCGCCGCTGTCCGTCAGCTTCGCCGCGACGGTCGCGGCGTCGTTGTAGTCGCTGCCCGTGGCGCCGCCGGTGATCGTGAGCACTGATGTGCGTTTCACCCACACGACGCCGGCGTTGTTCGACGTGATCGTTCCGGCCGGGTTCGTCGTCGAGGCCTGGACCGTGTCAGTGCCCGTGGTCGAGCCCGAATAGGAGAAGGACGCGACGCCGCTCGCGTTCGTCGTGGCCGTGCCGGTCTTTCCGGCGTCGGGCCCGCTGGGAACGGTGAAGTTCACGGCCGCGTTCTGCAGCGGATCGCCGCAGCCGTTGAGCAGCGTGGCGTTCAGGGCGGCGGTGCCGCCGACCGGCTCGGTCTGCGTGGTGGGGGCGAGCGAGAGCGTCGCGCCGGAGCAGCGGGTGCCGATCAGCGACCACTGCGTGGACTCGTTGCTGCCGGCCGGGCAGCTGGCGAGGTCGACGCCGCCGGTGTTCAGCACCTGCTTGCTGTCGGTGAAGGTGTTGGCGACCCCGTCGATCGTGGCGTTGATCTGCGGGATGACGCCGGACTGGTTGCAGTTGCCGGACCAGCCCTCGCCGTTCGGGCCGACGTCGGAGGTGTCCATCAGCCCGGAGCTGTCGGCGCAGCCGTCCGCCGCGCCGCTGGCGGTCTGCGCGATGATCAGCTGCTGTCCCGGCTGGAGCACCGTGTTGCTGGGCCAGTAGGCGAAGGTGCAGGTGCTCAGCGAGATCGAGATGGAGTTGACGGTCTGCGCGGTCGTCGAGTCGTTCACGATCCGCACCGCCCCGCCGTCGAACTCGCAGGAGCCCGAGCACCCCTGGTAGACGACGTTCGGCGACCCCTGCCACGGGGTCGGGAAGTCGACCGGATTCGACCGAGCGGTGTCGGCGTACCCGACATAGACCTCCACGCCCGCCGCGGCGGCGCGGGCGGGGGCGGCCTGGACGACGTTGACTCCGAGCAGGCCGAGCGCGACGGCGAGCAGGGCCGTCAGCCACCGTGGCACGGCCGACGGTGCGCTACGTGAGCTCTGATTCACAGGGTGACTCCTTCGGCGGAAAGTGTCATCAGAATGCTGTTACGAGCCGGAAACGGCCCGGAGCTCACGCTAGGTAAAAAGGCTGACAGGGCGCCAGATGGATTTCCGGAGCGAAGGAAGCGAGTGCGGCAGGGTATGTTTCAGTTGCGCGCCGGAAACGCATTTTCGAATTCCGCCGCCGCCGAACGCCCTGCCCGGCATGCTGGTGGCGACTGACCGCCGCGAGCACGAGGGCCCGGAACCGGCCTCGCAAGGTGACCGCATAGCCGGTGATACCGACGGTCATCAGCAGGGAAACCTACTGAGGGCAGAGGTAATTCCAGTACGTATTTTCGACTTTTCGGGAGTAGCGGGGGGCGCGATCGCCACGGTCGCGGCGCGGCGCGGGGTCACTCTTCACGGCGGGAGGTCCCCCGCCGAACATGCGCGTGAGCACGCGATTCACTGCGCCGCACGTAGTTTCCGTGCGAAACGATGCATGTGCGGGTCCAGCCGTTCGATCGGTTCAGCGTTCAGCTCGTCAAGCGCGATCCAGCGAACGCCGTCGAACTCGCCAGGATCAGGACGCAGCTGCGGGTCGTCCCGCGCGGCTTCGATCACGTGCCAAAGGCTCACATCCGTGTGCCGGCGGGTCGAAGAACCTTGCGTCTCGGTGACCGTGACGAACAGGGACTCGGGGCCGAGCCACGGCGCCGCCACCGCGGCGATTCCAAGCTCCTCGAGGCATTCACGCTGTACGGTCTGCCACGGCAGTTCGCCGGACTCGCAGTGGCCTCGACCTTTCTCCGTGCGTCAGCTATCCGCTCACCGGGTCGTCGTCCGTGGGAGGAGGTCCGGGCGAGTCAGGTCCACGTCGCCCCAGGACGACTCAGTGTATTGCACCGAATTGATTGCTCAGCCGCCTGACCTGTTGGTGTGCAACGGATGGGGGACTAGAACTGCCTCGGAATCACTGATGTCGGGGGAGTCGCGATCATGGAATTCGGGTTGCTCGGGCCGTTGTTCGTCAGCGATGGTTCGGCGGTTCACGCAGTGAGTTCGGGGAAGCAGCGCGCGTTGTTGGCGGCGCTGTTGTTACGTGCGGGGTGGGTGGTGCGGGCGGAGCAGTTGATTGAGACGCTGTGGGACAGCCGTCCTCCGCGCAGTGCGGAGGTGACGCTTCGCAACTACGTGGTACGGCTGCGCAAGAGTATCGGGGCGGCGGGGGCGCGGATTCGGACGTCGTCGGGCGGCTATGTGTTCGAGGCCGCTGATGAGGAGATCGACCTGCGGATCTTCGACGGGCTGCGCGTCCGTGCGGAGTCGGCGCTGCGGGCCGGGGACGTCGAATCGGCCGGGGGGATGTTGGATCGGGCGCTCGCGCTCTGGCGCGGTCCGGCCCTCGCGGACGTCGTCAGCCTCACGTTGCACCGGGATCTGGGGCCGGCCCTCGAGGAGCAGCGGCTTCACGCGGTGGAGCTCAAGCTGCGGGCCGAGTGCGCGTCGGGCCGGTCGACGGCGGCGATTCCCGAGCTGCTGCGGCTGACCGCGGCGCATCCGTGGCGGGAGTCGCTCTGGGGGCACTTGATGGTCGCCTACGCGCAGAGCGGCCGTCAGGCGGAGGCGCTGGCCGTCTTCCGGCGCGTTCAGCGGATGCTCGCGGACGAGCTGGCCATCCGCCCGGGCGCGGAGCTGGCGGCGCTCCATGCGCGGATCCTGGCCGGGGACGCGGTGCTGCCTACGTCGTCCCCGGTCCTCGTCGGAGCCCCGGGCCGGGCCGGCTAGGGGATCTGGCAGGCCACCTCGGCGGCCTTGGCGAGCATCGCGGCGGACAGCGCGGCGGGCTTCGCGGTCCTCGGATCGGAGGGCACCACCTGGATGGCGTTCGTCACGCCGGTCGGCGCGTCTCCGGCCAGGCACGCGGTCGCGACGACGAAGACGGGCGCGCCGTCCGGCGCCTCGCCCGCCTTGCCGAAGGTCCACGGCACGTCGAAGCCGTCCGCGGTGGGAGCCGTGGTCGGCGCGCCCACCTCGTGCCAGTCGGGCGCGGTGCCCGGCGCGTCGACGGGCGCGTAGTACGCGGCGTACCCGGCGATCCGCACCCCGGTGCCGTGCGCGCTGAGGACGGCCCAGTCGCGCAGGTTGGGGTCGGCGACGATGCCGACGCTGATCGCCTGCGGGCCGGCCACCGAGCCGGGGCAGCTGTTCGGCCGCATGGTGGCCGGCGGATTGCCGTGGATGACCGCGGAGGCCATCAGATCGCCGCCTTCGAGCTCGAACCAGCGCTCGTCGGGCAGCGGCTGCCCGACGTCGTTGCGATCGAGGACGACCGCGCCGAGGCAGTAGCCGGTGAACTGCAGCCAGCAGCCGGTCGGCACGTTCCGCACCAGGCGCGCCGAGGTGCTCGGGCCGGTGCGCACGGCGGTCTGGCCGAGGTAGGTCTCCCCGTTGAAGGCCCCTGGCTTGCCGAAGGTCGGACAGACCTGGTCGACGTTCGCCGTGTTCGCGGTCGCGGCGTGCGGAGAGGGATGATCGCCGCCGCGGGAGAGCACGACCGCCACCCCGGCTATCAGGGCCACGGCGCAGACGAGTGCCACCTGCGCGAGCCGTGATCTTCGCAGCCATCTCAAGCGGACATTCGGGGTGATGGGCGCGGTCGGCGAGACCGGCGCGATGGGGGCGCTGGGGGCGATCTGGGCGGGATCAGCGTGATCGGCGGGATCGCCGGGATCAACAGGACCGGCGGGGTCCGCCGGGGCGCCGGGATCCGCGGCGGCCGCGGGCGCCGGGGGCGGGTCCGCGGCCTCGTCCGTACCCTGATCCTCTTCCCCGGGGCTCGACAGCAGGGCGTTCACCTCCTGCCAGCGTTCCCGCCACGCGTCGAGGTCGCCGCCGCACGCGCCCGCGTAGGCCAGCGTCACGTCCAGGCTGGGAAACCGGACGCCTCCCGCGGCCTCCCCGAGGGTGGTGGCGCCGAATCCGGCCTTGTGGGCCAGGGACCGGTAGGTGGGGCTACCGGCCTTCTCTCTCAGGGCTCGCAGGTCGTGGGCGAACTCCTGCAACGGTCCCGCGGTCGGATCCACGGGCCGCGGTTTGCGGGCCATGACTGCTCCTCGCCTAGGCGGCGCGCGTAACGACGCCGTCACGGTGGTCATTTCATGAAATCCTAAGGGTTTTGCAGTGCCCAGGTCACTGTGGGTAAGCCTTGATCGCGCTACCTGCGCGCTACGAGGGTGCTACATCAGGGCGGCAGGGTCGGACGCGAGGGGAACGTGTCCGAAAAGAGGGGAACCCATGAGGAAATCCATGAGCTTCGACGTCTCGAGTGTCCGGCGGGCCGCGTCCGTGGCGGCCGCGGGCTGCACCGCGGTCGCCGCGGTGGCGCTCGCGGGCACTCCGGCGCACGCGCAGGTCCGTCCGGCGTCCTGCACGGTGGTCGACATCGGCCAGCCAGGCAAGATCTACGTGGCCGGCGCGTACGCGGGCGAGGTCGAGCAGCAGTACGACAACTGCCACGACGTGCGCTCGCACTTCCAGTGGTCCTCAGCGTTCCGCAGCGCCAACCCGAGCGCGTACGTCTCGCTCGACGCCGACTACGGGAGCGGCACCGCCGGCAGCGGCGGCGGCTACGCCTACCAGGCGCAGGACGAGTACTCGAGCTGGGCGTACATCTACACGAACGGCGCCAACACCTGGCGCGCGGACGCCATCGTCGACGGCAGCGCCTGCGGCACCGGCGACGCGTACGGCGACTACCACGACTACGCCACCGGCGCCGAGTTCGGCTCGCCGACCAACGCCTCCTGCTGATCCGGATCACCGTGCGGGGCAGGGCGCCACAGGGGCGCCCTGCCGACACCTTCCCAGGAAAGGTCTCAGGCTCATGATGCTCAATCGGAAGCTCCGCGCGGCTCTCGCCGCCCTCGGTCTCGTCGGCGGCACGCTCGCCCTCGGGGTCGCCGTCCCGGCCACCGCATCGGCCGCCACGGGCTGCCCCTCGGGCGCGACGAACGTCTACAGCTATCCCTACTACAACAGCGCGGGACAGCTCGCCGCGGTCGGCTACGTCTACGCCTATCGGGCCGACGTGTGCATCGGCCTCACGTCGCAGGGCCCGTACTACGGCGTCCGCAAGTACATGTCCGCCTGGATCACCCAGAGCTGGGACGGCAAGTCCGTCGGCGACGACTCGGGCTACTACCTCTACTACGCGGGCCCCGTGTCCTACGCGAACGGCGACGGCGCCATGTGCTTCGACTACCACTTCTACATGCTCGACGCCTCGGGCCACGTGATCGTGAACGACGACGAGTCCCCGCAGGGCTGCGACTGACCCGACCGCGCCTTCGCGCGAGCTCCGCTCTTCACCCTCTGCCGTGCACGTCGTCGCCCTGGAGGCCGGAAAGCCGTGTCACCTCTGACCAGCCGCCGCGCGCTCACCGCGGCCATGACAGCCGCGGTTGTGGCCGCGGGCCTGATCTGCGCCCAGCCGCCCGCCGAGGCGGCCGCGGCGGCGAGTCCCAAGGCGCCGGTCGCGACCGCACCTTCGGCGGCCGACTTCGGGGCGAGGGCCTCCTCCTCCGCCGACCTCGCCGTGGACGGGTTCGGCGACGGGACGGGCTACCACATCCAGGTCGCCACCGAGCGGACCGGCTTCGCCTGGAGGCAGAAAGCCCTCCTCAAGCCGGCCGGCCTCGACGACTCGTCGTGGACGGGATATCAGTGCACGTCGGGGGACGGCCGCTTCGAGGCGGTCGCGGTGCTGCCGGGTTCGGCGGTCGACTCCACGGCGGCCCGCGAGCACGGAGCGTTCGCCTACTCGGTGGACCTGGCCACCGGCACGGTGCGCCCGATCGCGTCAGGGGTCTCCCTCGCGTACTACTCGCCGGGCTGCGGCACCGGGGACGAGGCCGAGTTCACCGTCGAGCTCGGCAGCGACGAGCAGTCCACGCAACTCCTCGCGGCGAACCTGGCCACCGGCGCCGTCGACCACGCCACCAGCGTGTCCGGGCAGCTGACCTCCGCGGTCCCGACCTCCTCGGGCGTGGTCGCCGTCCAGGGCGGTTACCTCGTGCGGGTGCCGGAGGCCGGCGCTCAGGCCGGGCATCCGGCCCGGCTCGCCAAGGCCGACGGCCAGGCCTACGACCTGCGCCCGGCCGCGGACGGCGGAATCGACTACCTCACCCTGGCCCCCGGCAGCGGCACGGCGCGGCTCGAGCACGAGCGCGCGGGCCACGTCACGGTCCTCGGCAGCGGCGCCACGGCGAAGCTCGGCCTCTTCCAGGGACGCCGCGGCCGCAACACCGTCATCGGCGCGGGCAGCGTCACGTCCGGGAGCACGCTGCGCGCGGTGGCCACCGGCGCGCTCGCCGACCCGGCCTACGCCTCCCTGGACGGGGACGCGGTCTTCGGCGACAAGCAGGCCGCTGACAAGCCGGATCCCAGCGTGCTTTCGGTGCCCACCGGCCGCGTCGTCTCCCGCCCCGCCGACCCGGCGGCGACCGCCCCGGACACCGCGGTCTCCCGCTGGGTGCCGGCCGGCATCGACTCCGCGGCGTCCTCGGCCCCGAACTTCCCGGTGCCCGCGCCCGCCGCGCCGAGCACGAAGGCGAAGGCCGGGACCGCGCTTCCCGCGACCGCGCAGACCCCGTCCTGCTCCGTGCCGCGCAACAACCCGCAGTTCCAGGCGCTCCAGCCGAGCAACGCGCAGGTCGACTGGGCGGTGCAGATGGCCGAGCAGAATCTGCTGACCTCGGCCAACCTCACCCGCCCGGCCAACTACCAGAACATGGGCCTGGTCGCCTACTCGCCGAACAGCGACTTCGCCGAGGTGCCGCTCGACCACCCGGCCGGCGACTCCTGGTCGACCGTGCCCCGCTCGGTGTACGAGGCGATCCTGGCGCAGGAGTCCAACTGGGACCAGGCCTCGTGGCACGCGCTGCCCGGCATCGACGGCAACCCGCTGATCGCCGACTACTACGGCTCGGCCGGCACCATCACCAGCATCGACTACGCCGCCGCCGACTGCGGCTACGGCATCGGCCAGGTCACCACCGGCATGTTCGCGAGCCAGACCGGCCAGCAGTACTCGGCGCACGGCCAGGAGAAGATCGCGGTCGACTACGCGGAGAACATCGCCGCGGGCCTGCAGATCCTCGAGCGCATCTGGAACCAGCTCTACACCGACGGGGTGCTGGTCAACGGCGGCGACCCGCGCTACCTGGAGAACTGGTACTACGCGATCTGGGCCTACAACACCGGGATCGAGCCCGACGCCGCGCACGGCAACACCAGCGGCTGCACCCCCGGGCCCTCGTGCACCGGCCCCGACGGCACCTGGGGCCTCGGCTGGGCGAACAACCCCGCCAACCCGAACTACCCGCCGGACCGCAACCCCTACCTCGCCTATACGTACGCTGACGCGGCCCACCCGGGCGACTGGCCGTACCAGGAGCGGGTGCTGGGCTGGATGGGCACGCCGCTGGAGCGCTCGGGCACCAAGGCCTACGCGGGCGCGACGTACAACGGCGGCGAGAACTGGCTGACCCCGGCCCCGTTCACCACGTTCTGCACGACCTCGGGGAACGACTGCACGCCGGGCGCGAACGCCGGCACCTGCACCCTCGCCGACTCGGAGTGCTGGTGGCACGCCTCCGTCACCTGGATGCCGAACTGCTCGACGGACTGCTCCACCTCCGGCTACACGATCAGCGGCGGCGGTGAGCCGGCCGGCAGCGATCCGCACCCTCCGGTCTGCAGCCTCGACACCACGCAGGTGCCGTCGAGCGCGATCATCGTCTCCGCGCAGGTCGGACTCGCCGTCGGCGCCAGGCCGGTCAACGACGCCGGTTGCGGGTCGGCGAACTGGAGCAACAACGGCTCCTTCACGATGGCCTACGGCGCCGACTCGAACGGCAACCCGGTGGGCGCCATCGACACGCACCAGCTCGGCGTCGGCTTCGGCGGCTACATACTCTTCACGCACACCGAGGACAGCTCGAACCCTGAGATAGTCAACACGGGTACCTGGACCCCGAACCTCCCCAGCTCCCAGTACTACCTGGTGATGGCGCACATCCCGGCCACCGGCGCCCGCGCCGCGGACGCCCTCTACACGATCAATCCCGGCGGCAGCGTGGCGCCGATCGGAGTGCGCATCAACCAGGACGTCGGCTTCGACGCGTGGGTTCCGCTCGCCACCGTCGCGATGGCGAACGGCGGCAGCGTCAAACTCTCCAACGTCTCCGCGATGAACGGCACCTACGACGTCGGATACGACGCGGTCGCGTTCGTCCCGGAGGGCGGCACCCCGGGCGTCGCGCTCGGCGGACCGCCCACCACCGCGCAGCAGCCGGGCGGCAGCAACCCCGCGAACAAGAACTGCACCTGCGGCTCGATCCTCACCGGCGACCCGGTGAACACCGCGAACGGCTACTACAGCGAGAACGCCACCGACCTGAGCACCCCGGGCCGCGGCATCCCGCTCTCCTTCGGCCGCGTCTACAACTCGGCGGTCGCGGATCCCCAGGGCCCCAACGGCTCCCTCGCGGTCAACGGCCCGTTCGGCTACGGCTGGTCCTCCTCCTACGGCCTGTCCGCGGCGACGGACCCGAGCACCGGCAACGTCACCGTCACCCAGGAAGACGGCTCGCAGGTCGCCTTCACCGATACGAGCGGCACGTACACGGTCGCCGCCCCGCGCTTCTTCGCCACGCTGACCAAGAGCGGCAGCACGTACACCTATACCCGGACCGGCAAGGAGGTGTTCACCTTCGACACCGCGAGCGGGCACCTGCTCTCGGAGACGGACCTGGCCGGCGCGCACGCCTCGACCCCGTACGCGACGAAGCTCGCCTACAACGGATCAGGGCAGCTCAGCACGATCACCGACCCGGCAGGGCACGTATACACAATCGGCTGGACCGGCGGCCACATCACCAGCGTCACCGATTCGGCCGGGCGCGAGGTCAGCTACGGCTACGACTCCGCGGGGGACCTGACCGACGTCTACGGCCTGGCGACGGTGCGCAGCCCCAGCCTGCAGAGCAACGACCGCACCACGTACACGTACAACACGACGACGCACCTGCTGACCGGCATGCGCCAGCCGAAGTACTACGGGGACACCACGACGAAGCCGACCCCTGCGATGAGCATGGTCTACGACGGCTCGGAGCGGGTGACGTCGCAGACCGACGCGACCGGCCACACGATGATGTTCAACTACGGCCCGAGCACCAGCCCAAGCCTCACCGCGGGCCAGACCCTGGTGACCGACGCGTCCGGACACGAAACGCTCTACACCTACCAGAACGGCCTGCTGGTCTCGCAGACCAAGGGCTACGGCTCGGCGAGCCCGAGCACCACCGCGTACACCTACGATCCGCTCACCCTCGGAATCAGCTCCGAGACCGACCCGAACGGGCATCTGGAGACGTTCACCTACGACCGCAACGGCGACAAGACCTCGCAGAGCAACGGCCTCGGCTTCGCGACGACGTACACCTACGACGCGCTAGGCGACCTGACCTCGAAGGTCGATCCGCTGGGCGTCTCGGCCACGTACACGTACGACGCCTACGGCGACCTCACCGGCCGGACGACGGCCCAGCTGCAGCAGAGTGCTGAAATCTTCGACGCGAACCCGGGCGCGATGCCGTCGCGCGCCACGTCGTACTACTACGACGATACGGCCCACCCGGCGGACCGGACCCGGACCGTGGACGCGCGCGGCTTCACCACGACGACGTCGTACGACGCGTACGGCGATGTCGCCAGCGTGGCCGACCCGATGGGCGACGTCACCAAGTACGGCTACAACACCGGCACCGGCTGGCGGACCTCGCAGGTCAGCGGCAACGGAGTGGCCGCGGGCACCGCGCCCGGCTGCACCCCTCCCGCAGTCGGCTGCACCACCTACGCCTACGACGCCTACGGACGGGTCATCCAGGTCACCGACCCTCTGGGGCACGCCACCAAGAGGACGTACGACGCGAACGGCAACCTGCTCTCCGCGACCGACGGCGATCAGAACACGACCACGTACGGATACGACGCGAGCAACCGCCGTACCTCGGTGACCAACCCGGACACCACGGCCTCGCACACCGACTACAACCCGGACGGGACGACGGCCGACACGATCGACGGCGCCGGCAACAAGACGACGTACACCTACGACGCCCAAGGCCGGACACTCACCCAGGTCGACCCGGATAGCCGAACGACTTCGTACACGTATGACGGGAACGGCAACGTCCTGACCGTCACCAACCCGGCGAAGCAGGTCATCACCGACGGCTATGACGCCGCGAACGAACTGACCTCGGCGAAGTACTCCGATGGGACGACCCCGAACATCGCATACGTCTACAACGAGGACGGCCTCAAGACGTCGATGACGGACGGCACCGGCACGACCAGTTGGTCCTACGACGCCTTCGGCGAAGTGGTCTCCGAGACGAACGGGTACGGCTCCACGGTCGGGTACGGCTACGACAACGACGGCGACGCCACATCGATCGTCTACCCGGGCGGCTCGACCCAGACCGTGACGCAGGCCTATGACAAGGCCGACAGGCTCACGACGGTCACCGACTGGAGCTCCAACGCGACCGGATTCGGCTACGACAACGACAACAATCTCACGTCGACCACGTACCCGGACGGCGTGAAGGTCACGGGCTCCTTCGACAACAGCGACAACCTGAGCGCGGTCGCCGCCGCCGACGGATCCACTGCCGTGGCGAGTGTCCAGTACACGCACGACAACGCGGACCAGATCGCCACGTCCACCCCGACCGCCCTGCCGGGAAGCGCGCAGACCTACGGCTACACGACGCTCGAGCAGTTGAAGTCGGCGGCATCGGGTTCGACCAGCACGTCGTACGTCTACAACGGTGCAGGCCAGGCGACGAGTCAGACCGGCGCCGCGCAGGCCTTCGACGCGGCGGGCCAACTGTGCTGGAAGCTGCCGGGCACGGCCACGAGCAGCGCCGGATGCACGGCCCCGCCGACCGGAGCGACCACGTACACGTACAACAGCCGGGGCGACCGCACCGCGGCGAACCCGTCCGGCGGCACGGCGAGTACGTACGCGTACAACCAGGCGAACGAGCTCACCGGCTACACGGGCATCGGCGGCAGCGCCACGTACGCCTACGACGGCCAGGGCCTGCGTGCGGCGAAGACCCTCGGCGGCACCACGACCCACTTCACCTGGGACGTGGCGACCACGCCCGACCTGCTCGGCGACGGCACGACGAGCTACCTCTACGGCCCCGACGGCCTGCCGATCGAGCAGATCGGATCCGGTGCGACCTACTGGTACCTGCACGACGCCGAAGGATCCACCCGCGCCCTGCTCGGCAGCGCCGGCACGGTCGCCGGAGCCTACGGGTACGACGCCTACGGCAACGTCGTCGGCCACACCGGCACCGCGACCACGCCGCTGCAGTACGGCGGCGGCTACACCGACGGCGAATCAGGGCTCATCTACCTCCGGGCCCGCTACTACGACCCGGCGACGATCCAGTTCCTCACGATCGACCCCGAGCTCGACCTCACGGACCAGCCCTACGGCTACGGCTCGGAGAGCCCGCTCGACTTCACCGACCCGCAGGGCCTGTGGACCGGCGGCGTCTGCGTCGGGGGAAGCATCACCGGCGTCTTCGGCATCTCGATCTCCGGATGCATCGTCTTCGACGGACACGGCAACCTCGGACTCGCCGGAACGAAGTCGAACTCGGGGGAGTACGGCGGCACTCCCGCCGCGGGCGTCAGCGGCGGCGGGCAGTACAGCAACGCGAACTCGATCTACGGCCTGGGCGGCCCGTTCTACTCCGCGGGCGCCAGCGCGGAACCCTTCTCCGAAGGCCCCTCGGCGGGCGCCAACTTCTCCTGGGGTTCGGATTCGCGCGGCTGCCCGGTCGGCGTGATCGACGCCAACGCCGGTCTCGGCGTCTCGTTCCCGCCGTTCGGCGAGGCGCACGGCGGAGTCACCGACACCGGCGTGGTCGGCTTCAACGTCCCCGGCGCCGCCAAGAAGGTCTGGCACGGCGCCGAGGACGCCTGGAACTGGGTCTTCTGACCTGGCCCGCACACCAAACCGCGATTCAAGGAGTTCCCATGAAACTCGCAAGGAAGACGATCTCGGCCTCTCTGTCCGTGGCCGCGCTCGGCGCCATGCTCGTCGCCGCACCGGAGGCGTCCGCCACGTCCTCCGGCGGCAGCTGCGTCGGCAGCCTGATATCGGCGTCCCCGATCATCGAGGACCAGGGGAACAACGTCGGCTCCACGCTCGGCTACCTCAACGTCTACTGGGACGGGTCCACCGGCGAGAACTGCGCCATCCTCAACTCCGCGTCCAGCGACTGGGGCCAGACGAAGTGGATGGCGGTGCAGTTGTTCGAGAAGGGCAACCCGTCCAACTCGCAGACCGACGCGAACTACTACAAGTACTACGCCGGCCCCATCTCCGTGCCCGGCGCCGGCCGCTGCATCTACGCCGACGGCACCATCTCCCTGGAGACCCCGGGGGTCGCGACGAGCGGCTACGCGATGCCGGGCCCGTTCTGCTGAGCCCGATCCGCTGAACCGAAAGCGGCGTCCCTCCCCCTCGGATCTCCGAGGGGGAGGGACGCCGTTCGCATCGGGCTCGGCGGCTCGGCGAGGCTCAGTCGCAGTAGATCTTGGTCTGGTAGCTGACGATCTGGTTGCCGCCCGAGTCGTCCATCTTGAAGTAGGCCTCCGCGCACACCGGATAGCCGGGACCGTTGATCGGGCCGGCGTAGTAGGAGTAGTAGCCGCCATGGTCCCGCCGAGGATGGCGAGCGCCGTGACCGCCGCCCGGGTCCTGCGATTCAATATCATGGCTCTGATTGCCCTCCGTCTGTCGCTGTTGGGATGCGCGCCGGAAGTTCCCCGTTCGCCCTGCAGGCGCG
>DASTAE010000269.1:0-25072 GCA_035712985.1 Actinospica sp. | reverse complement strand
ATCTTGCCGGTCGGCGAGGTGATCGGGGCGAAGAAGGTGAACGGGTCGGACTAGTACGTGGTGTACTCCAGGCCCTCCCACTCCGCCGCGGGGATCTGCGGGCCCGCGTACTTCTTCAGCTGGACGTATCCGCCCCCCGCCTCGACCAGCGGCGCCCGGTAGTGCTTGGTGTTCAAGTCCGGGACGAACGGCGGCTTGCGCACCCCCGTGAGGTCCAGCAGCTTCCCGGTGTACTCGTTCTTCAGAACGTCGGCGAGACCTGACATTCCTTCGCTCCCCATCTCCTCAACTCACAGGGCCTTCTCGGGCCCCATGCGCCCGCGCGGTCACCTGATGATGTGCTCAATCGGTCAGCGTACGAGGTGCATGTTAACGCCTCCCCAGGGGACTCTGAATCCGGGCTCAGCGCTCACCCAGGGGCGATTTGCCCGGGAATACCGGACTCACTCACCGTATCGACCGAATGGCTGTCCTTCATATGGACGAGTCATCGGATGGAACGGTTGAGCGAGTCCGGCGGGAAATCTCAGCGCCCGCTCACAGTCGCGGGTCCACCGGCTCGGACTCCAGCGCCAACACCGCGAACACCGCCTCGTGCACCCGGTACAGCGGCTCCCCGGCCGTGAACCGCTCGAGCGACTCCAGGCCGAGCGCGTACTCGCGCAGCGCCAGCGACTGCTTGCGGCCGAGCGAGCGCCGGCGCAGCCGGTCCAGGTTCCGCGGCTCGAGGTACTCGGGACCGTAGATGATCCGCAGGTACTCCGGGCCGCGGCACTTGACCCCGGGCTGCACGATCCGCCGGCCGTCGCGCACCAGCGCCTCGTACGGCTTGACGACCATGCCCTCTCCCCCGGCGCCGGTCAGCTCCCGCCACCAGGCGGTCGCCGCGGCCACCGAGGACTCGTCGCCGAGCTCGACGACCTGGCGCCGCGTGGCCCGGAAGAACTCCGGATCGGCCGCGCAGAGCCGGTCGAGCACCTCGAGGTGCCAGCCGTGGTCCCGCGTGGCGTGCACGGCGCCCTCGGCCGCGAGCACCTGGAACGGCGCCAGCCGCACGCCCTCGAGGCCCGCGGTCGGCCAGCAGTAGCGGCCGTACGCGGCCGTGAAGGCCTCGGCGGCCTCGCGACGGCCGTTCTGGGCGTCGAGCAGCGGGCCGACGTCCAGCCCGCGCGCGGCGGCCCGCTCCAGCACGCCGATCGTCGCGCCGAGCCCGGCCCGCGCGGCCGCGCCGACCGCCGCGTACTGGTCGCGCAGCAGGCCCATCGCCTTCGCCGACCAGGGCAGCAGCTCGCAGTCCAGCAGCAGCCAGTCCGTACCGAGCTCGTCCCAGAGCCCTGCCTTGTCGACGGCGGCGCGGACCCGGCCGAGCAGCGTCTCGGTCGTCTCCGCTCCGTCGAAGAACGGCCGGCCGGTGCGGGTCACGACGATCCCGGTCGAGCCGTCGTCCACACCGAAGCGCTTCGCGGCGACCGCGCCGGCCTCGTCCCGGGTCACCAGCACGACGGCGCGCGAGCCCATGTGCTTCTCCTCGCACACGACCCGGGAGACCCCGGCCGACGCGAAGTACCCGAAGGCCTCGGCCGGAGCCTCCAGCAGGCCGGGCTCCGAGGACGTGGCCACCGGAGCCATCGTCGGCGGCAGGTAGACCAGCCAGCGCGGATCCACCGCGAACCGGCTCATCACCTCCAGCGCCGCCGCCGCGTTCTCCTCGCGGACCGCCAGGTTGCCCATCAGCCTCGTGTCCACGACCCGGCGGCCGAGCACGTCGCCGAGGTCGAGCACGCCCGGGTCGCGCACCGTGCGCGCGGGGCCGAGCGGCTTGGCCGGCTCGTACCAGACGCGCTCGGCGGGCACTGCGACGATTTCCCTTTCCGGGTACCGCAGAGCCGTGAGTTCGCCGCCGAACACGCAGCCGGTGTCCAGGCAGAGCGTGTTGTTGACCCACTCCGGCTCGACGGTCGGCGTGTGCCCGTAGAGCACCGTCGCCGAGCCGCGGTACTCCTCGGCCCACGGGTAGCGCACCGGCAGGCCGTACTCGTCGGTCTCCCCGGTGGTCTCGCCGTACATCGCGAACGAGCGCACCCGGCCCGACGCGCGGCCCTGGTACGCCTCCTTGAGCCCGGCGTGCGCGACCACGAGACGGCCCTCGTCGAGCACGTAGTGGCTGACCAGCCCGCGGCAGAACTCGACGACCTTCGACCGGAACTCTTCCGGCTCCCGCGAGAGCTGCTCCAGCGACTCGACGATGCCGTGCTTGAGCTGCACCTTCTTGCCCGTGAGCGCGCGCATGAGCTTGTTCTCGTGGTTGCCCGGTACGCACAGCGCGTGTCCGGCCTCGACCATGCCCATGACCAGCCGCAGCACGCCGGGCGTGTCCGGCCCGCGGTCGACGAGGTCGCCGACGAACACGGCCGTGCGCGTCTCCGGCGGCACGGCGTCGACGGCGCGGCCCTCCTCGTCGCGCACGAGGTCGTATCCGAGCTCGGTCAGGAGTGTCTCCAGCTCCGAGCGGCAGCCGTGGATGTCGCCGATGACGTCGAACGGACCGGTCAGGTCGCGCTTGTCGTTGTAGGCCTTCTCGAACTCGAACACCGCGTCGTCGATCTCTTCGACGCCGCGCAGGATGTGCACCTTCCGAAAGCCCTCGCGCTCGAGATTGCGCAGATCCGCGCGCATCTCCCGACGCTGCCGCGAGATCACGTGCGCGCCCATCGACCGATCCGGCCGCGCCGCATTGCGCTCGCGACACACCTCCTCGGGCACGTCGAGCACGACGGCGACCGGCAGCACATCCTGCGACCGCGCGACAGCGACCAGCGCGGCCCGCGACTTCGGCTGCACGTTGGTAGCGTCGATCACGGTCAGCAGCCCGCGCCGCAGCCGGACCCCGGCGATGTGGTGCAGCAACTCGAACGCGTCAGCACTCGCCGACTGGTCGTTCTCGTCGTCGCTGACCAGGCCCCGGCAGTAGTCCGAGGACAGCACCTGGGTCGGCTTGAAGTGCCGCGCGGCGAAGGTCGACTTGCCGGAGCCGGTCGTGCCGACGAGCACCACCAGCGACAGCTCAGGAACAGTCAGAGTACGCATGACCTAGCCCACCTCCTTGGCTGCCGCAGTCGCCGTAGCTGCCGTCGTCGCCATCGTCGCCATAGTCGCCTCAACGGCCGCAGTACCGCCCCGGGGCGCATCCTGCGCGCTGGTTGGGCCTGTTATCTCTGTGAACACGGCCATCTGCGTCGCCGGACCGAGCTCCGGATCGACGTCGCCGACCGACCGGTACTCGACCGCGTAGCCCCGCCGCGCCGCGACCGCCTCGGCCCACGCCGCGAACTCGGCCCGGGTCCACTCGAAACGGTGGTCGCGGTGCCGCATCCGGCCCTCCTCGAGCGTCTCGTAGCGCACGTTGTACTCGGCGTTCGGTGTGGTCACGACGACCGCGGCCGGGTGGGCCGCGCCGAACACCGCGTGCTCCAGCGAGGCCAGGCGCGGCGGGTCGACGTGCTCGATGACCTCCATCAGCACGGCCGCGTCGTAGCCCTTGAGCGACGCGTCGGTGTACGTCAGCGAGCCCTGCTTCAGCGTGAGCCGCTCGGCGACCCGCGCGGGCTGCCGGTCCAGGTGCAGCTTGCGCGCGGCGTACTGCAGGGCCCGCGCCGACACGTCCACGCCGACGATCTCGGTGAAGTACCGGTCGTGCAGCAGCGGACGCAGCAGCGCGCCGCCGCCGCAGCCGAGGTCGAGGACTCGGTGTCCGGCCACGTCCTTGAGCGCGGCGACCACGGCCTCGCGCCGGTGCGCGGCCAACGAGACGCGCGGGCTCCGCTCCGCCTCCGCTCCCGTCTCGGCGGCCTCGATGGCTTCGGCGGCTTCGGCGGTCTCGTCCACGGCGTTGTCGAGCTCGGACTCCGGGACCTCGTCCGACTCGGCGAGCCGGGCCAGCGCGCTGCGGACCAGGGTCGGGCGTCGGCCGAGGTAGCGGCGCGTGATCAGCTCGCGGTCCGGGTGCCCGGGCAGCCAGACCTCGCCGGCGCGCAGCAGCTTCTCGACCTCGCTCGGGTCGATCCAGTAGTGCTTCGATCCGTCGAGGACCGGCAGCAGCACGTAGAGCTGGCTGAGCGCGTCGGACACGCGCTGCACGCCGGTCAGCGTGACGTCGCAGTACCGTGACTCGCCCCACTCCGGGAAGGCCGGGTCGAGGGGCAGCGGCGCCGCCCGCACGGTCCAGCCGAGCGGCTCGAAGAGGCGCGTGACGAAGGCCTCGGTCGCCGGGACGACCGGCAGGCGCAGCTCCAGCGGGATCGCGGTCGCGGCGAGCTCGGGCCGGTCCTTGGACGCGCCGCGGATCGCCGTGCGGAAGACCTGGCCGATGGCCCCCGCGAGCAGCGAGGTCGCGGCGTACGGCCGGTCGTTGACGTACTGCGAGAGCGAGAAGTCGGCGGAGTCGAGGTTGCGGCTCTTGATCAGGCCGATCGGGTCGATCTCCAGGTAGAGCGCCGCCGTGCACCGCTGATCCTCGGCCTCGGGATAGAAGACCCGCGAGCGGCCGAAGCCGTGCGAGAAGTCCTGAACGCTGGCGGGGTTCTTGGCCAGCAGGTAGCCGAGGTCGGTCGCGGGCCAGTCCGCTCCGGGCGGCCGCGTGGCGGTGATCGTGACAAGCATGCGCAGCAGTCTCCCGGACCCGCGCGGGCCGAGGAAACCGGTTTAGCCGCCCGGACCGCGGTCACTCGACGAGCTCCTTGCAAATCATGATTGTTTATGCGACCGTTCGAGCAGTATCACGCAGTCGATGCGCAGCTTCAATCATCGTCGAGGCGAGGGAGGGCGGGCCGTGCGGTTCGTCACCGCGGAGATCGCGAGCCAGCCGGAGTGCTGGGAGCGGGCGGCGTCGCTGGCGCCGACCGTCAAGGGCTTGCCGGAACCGGGCGAGCGGGTGGCCGTGGTCGGCTGCGGGACCTCGTGGTTCATCGCCTCGAGCTACGCCGCGCTGCGCGAGGCCGCGGGCCACGGCGAGACCGACGCGTTCGCCGCCTCCGAGTTCCCGGCGGCGCGCAGGTACGACCGGGTCCTCGCCATCACGCGCTCCGGGACCACGACCGAGGTGCTCGCCGCACTCACCGCTCTGCGCGCGAGCGGTGTGCCGACGACGGCGCTCACCGCCGACCCGAGCACGCCGGTGATGCGGGCCGCCGACGACGTGATCGTGCTGGACTTCGCCGACGAGAAGTCCGTGGTCCAGACGCGCTTCGCGACCACGGCGCTCGCGTTGCTGCGCGCGCACCTCGGCGAGGACCTCACCGGCGCGATCGCCGATGCCCGTACCGCGCTCGGGGAGGCGCTCCCCTCGCACATCGTCGGCGCCGAGCAGTTCACGTTCCTGGGCACGGGGTGGACCAACGGCCTGGCGGCCGAGGCCGCGCTCAAGATGCGCGAGGCGGCGGGCGCGTGGACCGAGTCGTACCCGGCGATGGAGTACCGGCACGGGCCGATCAGCATCACCGGCCCGAACCGCGTGGCCTGGGCCTTCGGCCCGCTGCCGGACGGCCTGGCCGGGCAGATCGCCGCGACCGGCGGGACCGTGAAGAGCAGCCTGCTGGACCCGATGGCCGACCTGATCCGCGTCCAGCGGCTGGCCGTGACGATCGCGGAGGCGCGCGGACTGGACCCGGACCGGCCTCGTCATCTCACGCGCTCGGTCATCCTGCCGTGAGCTCGCGCGTTCTCGGGATCGACGTCGGCGGCACGTCGATGAAGGCGGCCATCCGCTCGCGGCGCGCGGACGGCGCCGTCGGCGACGCGGAGCACGCGGTGCGCCGACCCACGCCGCCGGACGAGACCGCGGCCGATGCGCTCGCAGAGTTCGCCGAGTCTCTGATCAAGGAGCAGGGGCCGGTCGACGCGGTCGGGCTCGCCGTCCCCGGCATCGTGGACGACGCCGCGGGTGTCGCAGAGTTCTCCGTCTCGCCGACGTGGCGGGACCTCCCCCTGCGCGCGGCGATGGCCGAGCGGCTCGGAGTTCCCGTCGCCCTCGGCCACGACACCCGGATCGGCGGGCTCGCCGAAGGGCGGGTCGGCGCGGCGACGGGCTGCTCGGACTACCTGTTCGTGACGCTCGGGACCGGCGTCGGCGGGATGCTCTGCCTCGACGGTTCGCCGCGCCTCGGACCGCATCACCGCGCGGGCGAGCTCGGCCACGTCGTGATCGATCCGCGGGGCGTCGAGTGCGGCTGCGGGCAGCGCGGCTGCCTCGAGACTCTCGCCTCCGCGACGGCGATCTCCCGGATGTACGGCGACGGCGTGACCGCGCGCGACGTGGCCGCTCGGGCCGCGCGGGGCGAGCAGCGCGCATCAGAGGTCTGGCAGGTGGCGGTGTCCGCGCTGGCCACGGCGCTGGCACATGCGGTCACACTGCTCGACCTCGACCTGGTCGTGCTCGGCGGCGGTGTCGCCCAGGCCGGCGACCTGCTGCTCGGCCCGGTGCGCCGCGAGCTCTCCGCGCGGCTGACCTTCCAGCGCGTGCCCGAGATCGCGCGCGCGGCCCTCGGCGACGAGGCGGCGGTGCTCGGCGCCGCGCTGATCGCCTTCGACCTGATAGGGAAGTCATGACCCTGGTTCCGACGGGATCGCTGCTGGCCGAGGCGCGCGCGGAGCGCCGGGCGGTCGCCGCGTTCAACGTGATCACCCTCGAACACGCGGAGGGCATCGTCGCGGGGGCCGAGCGGGCCGGGCGGGCGGTGGTCCTGCAGATCAGCGAGAACGCCGTGAGGTTCCACGGCGGCAGCGTCCTGCCCATCGCGCTCGTCGCGCGGGCGGTCGCCGAGGCTGCGAAGGTTCCCGTCTCGCTGCACCTGGACCACGTCGAGGACGCCGCGCTGCTGCGTCAGGCGGCGGACGCGGGATTCAGTTCCGTGATGTTCGACGCCTCGCACGCCTCATACACGGAGAACGTCTCGGCGACGCGTGACGCGGCGGAGTGGGCGCACGCGAACGGCCTGCTGATCGAGGCGGAGCTCGGCCAGGTCGGCGGCAAGGACGGCGTGCGCCTCGGCGCCCACGACCCGGGAGCGCGCACCGACCCGGACGAGGCTGCGGCGTACGTGGCGGCCACCGGCGTGGACGCGCTGGCTGTGGCGGTCGGCAGCTCGCACGCGATGACCGAGCGCACGGCCGGACTCGACTTCGGGCTGATCGAGCGGCTGCGTGACGCGGTGCCCGTTCCGCTCGTGCTGCACGGCTCCTCGGGCGTCCCGGACGACACGCTCGCCAAGAGCGTGCGCTCGGGAATCGTCAAGGTCAACATCGGGACCGCGCTGAACATCGCGTACACGGGGGCGGTCCGCTCGTTCCTGGCCGAGGACGAGCGCACGGTCGATCCGCGCAAGTACCTCAAGCCGGCGCGTACCGCCCTCGCGGACACGGTCGCTCAGCTGATCGACGTCGTCTCCTAAGCCGCCGGCTCTTGGCAGGATCGCCGTCATGTGACATTTTACTGGCGTGGAGCTGCCGAAAGAGTGCGATCTCGTGGTCGTCGGCGCCGGGATGACCGGCGCGGCGAGCGCGTGGTTCGCGGCACGGGCCGGGCTGCGGGTCGCCGTCGTGGACCGGGGCCCGGTGGCGGGCGGCACGACGGGGGCCGGCGAGGGGAACCTGCTCGTCTCGGACAAGGAGCCGGGGCCGGAGCTGGATCTCGCGCTGCTCTCGATGCGCCTCTGGCGCGAAGTGGCCGAGGACGCGGGCTTCGGCGACGGGATCGAGTACGAGCTGAAGGGCGGCCTGGTCGTCGCCGGCCGGCCGGAGGGATTCGCGGCGCTCGAAGCTTTCGCCGAGGAGCAGCGGCGGTCGGGGGTCGTCGCCGAGTCGGTTCCCGCAGACGGTCTCGCGGACTTGGAGCCGCATCTCGCGCCTGAGCCGGCCGGCGGCGTCTACTACCCGCAGGACGCGCAGGTCCAGCCCGCCCGGGCCGCGGCGCTGCTGATCCGCGACGCCGTGCGGACGAGCGGCGCGACGATGCACCCGGGCACGACCGTCACGGGCCTGACTCGCGGCGCGGACGGTTCCGTGACCGGCGTCGAGACCGATCGCGGGACGATCCGCGCGTCGTGGGTGCTGAACGCGGCCGGGACGTGGGGCGGGGAGATCGCGAAGCTGGCGGACGTGCACCTGCCGGTCCTGCCGAGGCGCGGGTTCGTGCTCGTCACCGAGCCGCTGCCGCGCCTGATCCGGCACAAGGTCTACGCGGCCGACTACGTGGCGAACGTGGCCAGCGGATCGGCCGAACTCCAGGCGTCCGCGGTGGTCGAGGGCACGGCGGCCGGGCCGGTGCTGATCGGGGCGAGCCGGGAGCGGGTCGGCTTCGACCGCGCGTTCTCCCTCGAGGTCGCCCGGCTCCTCGCGCGGCAGGCGATCGAGCTGTTCCCGGCGTTGTCCCAGGTCAAGGCGATGCGGAGCTATCTGGGATTCCGGCCGTACATGCCGGACCACCTGCCCGCGATCGGACCCGATCCGCGAGCGGCCGGACTGCTGCACGCGTGCGGCCACGAGGGCGCGGGGATCGGCCTGGCTCCGGCGACGGGGCATCTCATCGCGCAGCTTCTCACGGGTAAGAAGCCTGATCTGGATCTGGCGCCGTTCCGGCCGGAGCGATTCGAGGACGGAGGCACGGAATGAAGCGCAGTCCCCTGCGGCTCGTCGAGGGGCAGCCCGAGGCGACGTTCCCGGTGACGTTCGACGGCGGGACGCTCGATGCGTTGCCCGGTCAGACGATCGCGGCCGTGCTCTGGTCGGCCGGAATCCGCTCGTGGCGCACGACGCGGGTCGAGCAGCGGCCGCGCGGTGTGTTCTGCGGGATCGGCGTGTGCTTCGACTGCCTGGTCACGGTGAACGGCGTGCCGAATCAGCGTGCGTGCTCGGTCACGGCTCGCGTCGGCGACGTGATCACGACTCAGCGGGGTGACGGCCATGACGCGGCATGAGTTGGCGGTCATCGGCGCGGGCCCGGCGGGCCTCGCCGCTGCCGTGGCAGCCGCGGATTCGGGGGTCAGTGTCGCGCTGATCGACGCAGCGCCGGACGCGGGCGGCCAGTACTACCGGCAGACCGCTCGGCAGCTACGCGCGCGGCGTCCCGAGCGGCTCTATCACGCGTGGTCGGCCTGGAAGACGCTGCGCGATCGGCTCGCGAAGCACCGGGAGGCGGAGCGGATCACGTTCCTCACCGAGCGGCAGGTCTGGCATGTCGAACCCGGAGACAGCGGCTTCGTGGTGCACGCGCTCACCGGCCCGGAACAGCAGACGGCTGAGACGATCGCGGTGGACGGTGTCGTGCTCGCGACCGGTGGTTACGAGCGGGTGCTGCCGTTCCCCGGCTGGACGCTGCCGGGGGTGCTGACGGCCGGTGGCGCGCAGGCGATGCTCAAGGCCGGCCTGGTACTGCCGGGGCGACGCGTGGTCGTGGCCGGTTCGGGGCCGCTGCTGCTGCCGGTAGCCGGCGGCCTGGCCGCGGCCGGGGCCGAGGTCGTGGGGCTCTACGACGCGTCCGATCCCCGTGCGTTCGGCCGGCATCTGGGTGCGCTGTCGCGGAATGCCGGGAAGCTGGTCGAGGGCGCGGGCTACGCGGTTCAACTCGCCCGACACGGCGTGCGCGTCCGATTCCGGTGCTCGATCGTCGCAGCTCACGGACGTGACCAGCTGGAGGCGGTCACCATCGCGGGGGCGGACGGGCACAAGCATCGGATCGCGTGTGACGCCCTCGCCGTCAGCCACGGAATGCTGCCGCACACGGAGATCGCGCAGACCCTCGGCGCACGGCTCACCCCGCAAGGCACCGTCGCGGTCGACACCGAGCAGCGCACCGACCTCCCACATCTCTGGGCCGCGGGAGAGACGACCGGGATCGGCGGGGCCGCGTTGTCGCAGATCGAGGGCGAGATCGCCGGTCGGTCGGCGGCGGCGAGGCTGCGCGGCGAGCAGCCGGACGGCCTGGCGGGCGCCCAGCACGAGCGTCAGCGGCTCGCGGCGTTCGCGGACGTGATCGGGACCGCGTACACGGACCCGGCCGGCTGGGTCGAGCGCGTCGAGGACGACACCGTGCTCTGCCGCTGCGAAGAGGTCACCGCGGCCTCGGTGCGCGAAGCGGTGTCCGAACTCGGCGCCACCGATCTACGCACCATCAAACTTCTGACGCGCGCGGGCATGGGCTGGTGCCAGGGACGGATCTGCGGCCCCGGGGTCGCGGGCGTCGCCGGGTGCCCGCTCACCCCCGCACACACGCCGTTCGCGCGACCGGTACCGCTCGGTGTACTCGCGCAATCTCCGACAAGCGAAGGATCAGCCCCGTGAACAGCACCGATACCCGCAAGCCCTGGCACGGCGTCCAGGTCGCCACCGCTCTCCCCCTGCGCGACGACCTGAGCGTCGACCACGACGCGTTCGCCGAGCACTGCGCGTGGCTCGTCGCAGAGGGCTGCGACGGCGTCGTGCCGAACGGGTCGCTCGGCGAGTACCAGACACTCACCCCGGAGGAGCGCTCGCGGGTCGTGCGCACGGCCGTCGAGGCGATCGGCGCGGACCGCGTGATACCCGGAGTCGCGGCGTACGGGTCCGCGGAATCGCGGCGCTGGGCCGAGGACGCCGCGGAAGCCGGCTGCCCGGCCGTGCTGCTGCTCCCGCCGAACGCCTACCGCGCCGACGCGACCGCCGTGCGCGCGCACTACGCCGAGGTCGCGAAGGCCGGCGTGCCGATCGTGGCCTACAACAACCCGATCGACACCAAGGTCGACCTCGTCCCCGAGCTGCTCGCAGAGCTCTACCACGCCGGCCACATCGTCGCGGTCAAGGAGTTCAGCGGCGACGTGCGGCGGCCGTATCAGATCGCTGAGCTCGCACCCGGCCTCGACCTGCTGATCGGCGCGGACGACGTGCTGCTGGAACTGGCGCTCGCCGGGGCGAAGGGCTGGGTCGCGGGCTACCCGAACGCGCTGCCCGCCGCCACGGTCAAGCTGTACCGGGCCGCCGTCGCCGGAGACCTCGCGACCGCCGTCCCGCTCTACCGGCAGCTCCACTCGCTGCTGCGCTGGGACTCCAGGACCGAGTTCGTGCAGGCCATCAAGTTGTCGATGGACATCGTCGGGCGGCACGGCGGTCCGTGCCGGGCGCCGCGCGGCCCGCTGACCGCCGAGCAGGAGAAGATCGTGCGCGAGGCGACCGAGCGGTTCGCGGCTCTGGGAGAATTCTGAATCATGCGCAGCAAACTGATCCTGCACGCGGTGGACTCGCACACCGAGGGCATGCCGACGCGCGTCATCACCGGTGGAGTCGGGGTGATCCCCGGCGCGACAATGTCCGAGCGACGCGCCTACTTCGGCGAGCACCTCGACCACATCCGCACGATGCTGATGCGCGAGCCGCGCGGCCACGCCTCGATGAGCGGCGCGATCCTGCAGCCGCCGACGCGTCCCGACGCGGACTTCGGGGTGCTGTTCATCGAGGTCTCGGGCATCCTGCCGATGTGCGGACACGGCACCATCGGCGTGGCCACGGTGCTGGTCGAGACCGGGATGGTGCCGGTCGTCGAGCCGGTCACGACCGTGCGCCTGGACACGCCAGCCGGCTTGGTCACCGTCGACGTGCGCGTCGAGGGCGGGGCGGCCGTCTCGGTCACGCTCGCCAACGTGCCCGCGTACTGCGACGTGTTGGATCGGAAGATCACGCTGCCGAGCGGGCGCACCGTCACCTACGACCTCGCCTACGGCGGCAACTACTACGCGATCCTGCCGCTGGAGCAGTTCGATCTGCCCTTCGACCGCGCGTACAAGAACGAGATCCTGGCGGCCGGCCTCGAGTTGATGGCCGCGATCAACGCGGAGAGCGAGCCCGTCCACCCCCTCGACCCGACCGTGCGCGGCTGCAAGCACGTGCAGTTCCTCGCCCCCGACGCCACGCCCGAGCACTCGCGGCACGCGATGGCGATCCACCCGGGCTGGTTCGACCGCTCCCCCTGCGGGACGGGCACCTGCGCGCGGATGGCCCAGCTGCACGCGCGTGGCCAGCTGGAAGTCGGCCGCGACTTCGTCAACGAGTCCTTCATCGGCACGCGGTTCATCGGCCGGCTGCTCGGCGAGACGACGGTCGGCGAGCTGCCCGCCGTGCTGCCTACGGTCACCGGCCGCGCCTGGATCACCGGGACCGCGCAGTACATGCTCGACCCGACCGACCCCTTCCCGGCGGGATTCGAGCTGTGAGCACCGGATCCGCGCTCACGCCGCTCGGCGGCCGCCGTCGCTATCGCGACCAGGTCGCCGACGCGCTGCGCGCCGCCCTGATCGCCGGGGAGCTGGAGCCGGGCGCGGTGTACTCGGCGCCGGTGCTGGCCGTGCAGTTCGGGGTGTCGGCGACGCCGGTGCGCGAGGCGATGCTCGACCTCGTGCGCGAGGGCCTGGTCGACATCGTGCCGAACAAGGGTTTCCGGGTCACCGCGGTCTCCGAGCGGCAGCTGGATGAGTACACGCAGATCAGACAGCTGATCGAGATACCGGTCATCGTCGGGCTCGCGGGCACCGCCGACCGCGGGGAGCTGGAGGCGCTGCGTCCCGAGGCGGAGCTGATCGTGGACGCGGCGGCGAAGGGCGACCTGATCGGCTACCTGGAGGCCGACCGCCGCCTGCACCTCGCGCTGCTCGCGATGGCGGGCAACGAGCACCTCGTGGCCGTCGTCGAGGACCTGCGGAAGCGCTCGCGGCTTTTCGGCCTGCAGGAACTCGCGGCGGCCGGGAAGCTCGAGGCCTCGGCGCGCGAGCATCTGGTCTTGCTCGACGCCCTGATCGCGGGCGACGAGGAGGCGGTGCGCGCGTGCATGACGCACCACCTCTCGCACGTCCGGACGCTGTGGGCGAGGTGACGGCCGCGCCGTCGGCCTAGTACGGGTTCGCGATGACCGTGATCGTGCGGTCCTGGACGCCCCAGTTGCCTGCCTGGGCGCCCGGCAGCCACACGTCCACGGTGTCGTTCTGGATCCAGGCGCCGAGGTCGGCCGCGTAGCAGGTGCCGTAGCCGGGGACCGTGAAGTACGTGCCCCACGGGATCACGCGCGGATCGACGGCGCACACCCCGAGCTGCGAGTTCAGGCCGGAGGACGTCTGGCCGACGTCGTTGTACGAGGTCACCGTCACCGGGATCCGCGTGCCGACCGGCACGTCGCCGGGGCCGGCCGCGAGGGTTCCGCCGCTGGTCAGCCAGTAGGGCACGGAGATCTGGCCGAGCGAGGCGTCGGACTCGCTGGTGTCGTACATGGCGACGACGTCGTAGTACGCGCCCTGGCACGGCGAGGTGTCGGTGACGGTCAGCGGGCCGGTCTGGCCCCAGTAGCTGATGTAGCCGACGGCCACGCCGTCGCGCCACACGCGGTACGCCACGGCGTTCGGCACCGGCTTGACGGTGATGGTCACCGAGCCGTTGGACAGTGTGCCGGTGAGCGTCGGGGCGGCCGGGCGATTGGCGAAGTCGACGGCGGGGGCGGTCTGGTCGGGCGGCGTCCAGGGCGAGACGCTGCGCGAGGGCGGGGTGACCCCGGCGTCCCAGAACGGGCAGGCGGGCAGCGCGTTCGCGGAGTGCGCCTTGGCGGCGGGCGTCTCCGACGATCCCGAGGCGGCCTGCGCGGCGGCGATCGGCGTGAGCACGAGGGCGCCGAGCGCTAGGGTCGCGGTGCCGACGGCGGCCAGCCACGGCCGGATTCCGGCAGCAGGAAAGAGAGCGTTCACGGGGAGCTGAATCCTCCTTGACCAGGAGCGAGAGCCGCGGCGTGGGCGACCGCGGGTGAAGCAGCATTCGTAGTCAACCGCCGCCCGCGGGGGCGGTCAAGGGTCTAGACCACTTTTCGCCTCAACGCTGTCTGAGGCGACGGTTAAGATCGACGCATGAAGCTGAGCACCGTGATCCTGCCGGTCTTCCCGTGGCGCGAGGGCCGGGAAGTGTGGCGCCGCGCCGAGGAGCTCGGCCTGCACGCGGCCTACACCTACGACCACCTGACCTGGCAGTCGTTCCGCGGCGGCCCGTGGCACGGCACGGTGCCGACGCTGGCGGCGGCCGCGGCGGTGACCGAGCGGATCAGGCTGGGCACGCTGGTCGCCTCGCCGAACTTCCGGCACCCGGTTCCCTTCGCCAAGGAGCTGATGACCCTCGACGAGCTGTCCGGCGGACGCTTCACGCTCGGCGTCGGGGCCGGCGGCGGGGGCTTCGACGCGACTGTACTGAACGAGAAGCCCTGGTCCGCCCGGGAACGCGCGGACCGCTTCGCCGAGTTCACCCGATTGCTGGACAAGCTGCTCATCCGATCTGAGACCACCGAGACCGCGGGCGCGCACTACCGGGCCTTCGAGGCGGAGATGCTGCCGGGCAGCGCGCAGCGCCCGCGGATGCCGTTCCACGTCGCGGCGATCGGCCCGCGCGCGATGCGGCTGACGGCCGAGCTGGGCCAGGGCTGGGTCACCTTCGGCGCCGCCGAGGACGGGCCGCGCGTGGTCGCCGAGCAGATCGAACGGCTCGCCGAGGCCTGCGCCGCCCGCGGCCGGGAGGTCGCCGAGCTCGAGCTGACGCTGCTCAACATGGGCCGGTCCGAGCAGGAGCGGCCGCTCGCCTCCTTCGAGGCCTTCGTCGACTGGGCCGGCCGCTACCGCGAGGCCGGCGTCACCGAGCTCGTGCTGCACTGGCCGATCGCGGACAGCGAGTTCGCCGCCGACCAGAAGGTCTTCGAGCGCATCGCGACCGAGGGGCTCGCGCATGTTGACGGCTGAGCAGCTCAAGGCCGTCTGCCTCGAGCAGCCGGCGGCCGAGGAGACCTTCCCGTTCTCGGCGGAGCTGTCGGTCTTCAAGGTCGCGGGCAAGGTCTTCGCGCTCTGCGCGCTGGATGAGGCGCCGCTGCGGATCAGCCTCAAATGCGTGCCCGAGGTCGCCGTGAAGCTGCGCCTCGAGTATCCGGCGATCGTCGGCGGCTACCACCTCAACAAGCAGCACTGGAACACCGTGCGCATCGACGGCTCGGTCCCCGACGACCTGGTCCGTGAGATGATCGAGGACTCATACGACTTGGTACGCTCCAAGCTGCCGAAGGCAGTCCGGATCACCCTGGGCGACGTCGCCCCTGGAAAGTAGGTCGCAGGCGTGCGTGACATCGTGCTGATGGCGGATCCCCGGGTGGCCCGGATACCCGTGGCCGACAACGGGGAGCCGCTGGTCGACCTCGCCGACGCCGGCTTCCTGATCGACATCCGGCAGGAGGACCCGCTGGGGGCCTCCCGGCAGCTGCGCCAGGGCGCGGCGGAGCGCTTGGCGCGCGCCGAGAAGCTGCTGCCCGCCGGGCTCCGGCTACTGGTCGTCGAGGGCTATCGGCCGCTCGAGCTGCAGCGGAAGTACTTCGAGGGCTACCGCGAGAGCCTGGCCCAGCTCAACCCTGACTACACGCCTGAGCAGCTGCGCACCGCCGCGAGCCGCTTCGTCTCCCCGCCCGAGCTCGCCCCGCACACCGCGGGCGCCGCGATCGACCTGACCCTCGGCGACGAGGCGGGCCGCGAGCTGGACATGGGCACCATCCTCGACGCCACCCCCGAGCAGTCCGAGGGCCGGTGCTACACCGACGCCCCCGGCCTGCCGAAACAGGCCGCGGAGAACCGCGCGATCCTCGTGGAGGCCATGCACTCGGCCGGCTTCGTCAACTACCCGACCGAGTGGTGGCACTTCTCCTACGGCGACCGCTACTGGGCCCTGATGTCGCACCGCCCCCAGGCCGTCTACGGGCCCGTCGAGTACCGGGGCCCGCTAGACGCGTGACCCGAGGGCGAAGATCCGCCGGAACGGCAGCAGTTGCGCGATCCGCCCGCCGATCACGGTCGGCGGGTAGGCCTCCCGCAGCAGCGCCCGGTACTCGTCGCAGAACTCGACCGCGGCGGGCGAGTCGATCCCGCCGAGCTCGATCAGCACCGGCCGCAGCCCGGTGGAGCTGACGAAGTCGAAGACCCCGTCCTCCCCGTCGACGACGTACAGGTACGTCGTCTCCCAGGCCTCGGCCGCCAAGTCGGCCGCATCCAGAGCCCGCAGATAGTCGGCGGGCTCCGGCACGTTCGGCCGCACTTCCAGGCCCGTCAGCCGCGAAGCCCACCGCGGTTCCCGCTGCAGGTCCCCGAACAGCGTGTGCGAAGGCGAGTCGAAGTTCCCCGGCACCTGGAGCGCGAACGTCCCGCCCGGCGCCAGCAGGGAGGCGAACCGCGGGATCAGCTCCAGATGCCCGGGCACCCACTGCAGCGTGGCGTTCGTGATCAGCACGTCCGCCGCCCCGCCGAACTGCTCCGCGGTGACCTCCCGCACGTCCCCGGCCCGAAACTCCAGCCGCCCCGGCACGGCCCGCGCCCCGGCCGCCGCGATCATCTCCGCCGAGTTGTCGATCCCCAGCACGAAGGCCCCCGGCCAGCGCCGCCCCAGCAGCTCGGTGGCGTTCCCCGGCCCGCAGCCCAGGTCCACGACCCGCGCGGGCTCCGGCTCCCCGTCGGCCCGGACCCGCGCCAGCAGGTCGCGGAACGGCTGGGCCCGCTGGGCGGCGAAACGCAGGTAGTGCTCAGGGTTCCAGATGGTGCTCTGCGTCGACACGGCTACTCCCCGATTCGTCCTCAAGTTATCTTGACATCGAGACACCTTGCCAGGAATCTATCTCGACGTCAAGATAACTACGCGCGCCGAGTCCAGGGGCGCCCGTCCCCGGTCTCACCAGGCCGCGAACGCCTGGTCGCTGGGCACGATCTTCATCCCCAGCGGCATCAGCGAGATGGGGATCAGCTTCAGGTTCGCCCAGGCGAACGGGATCCCGATGATCGTGACCGCGAGCGCGATGCTCGTCAGCACGTGCCCGATGGCCAGCCAGAACCCCGCCACGACCAGCCAGATCACGTTCCCGACGCAGGACGCCGCCCCGGCGTCCTCCCGCGGCACCGCGGTCCGCCCGAACGGCCAGATCACATACGAGGCGATCCGCAGCGACGCGATCCCGAACGGGATGGTGATGATCAAGACGAAGCAGATCAGCGCGGCGACGGTGTAGGCGATCGCGAGCCAGAGCCCGCAGAGGAAGAACCAGATGAGGTTCAGGATCAGATTGAATACTTCGCGCATATCTCCACCCTCGCAAATCCCCCCGTCCCGCGCCTCCGGGGAACTCCCGGTCCCGACCCCGAACTCCCCTGATACCGTCGGGGACATGGGTTCGATCTCCGCGGTGGTCTTCGACATGTACGGCACCCTGACCCCGAGCTGGCCGAAGTCCGTGTGGGACGAGCAGAAGCGGGCGTGCGCGGCGCCGCTGGGGATTCCCGAGGACGACTGGCTCGCGGCGCTCGACGCCGCCTGGGGCGAGCGGCTGAGCGGCACGTTCGGGTCGCAGACGGAGACCTTTCGGGTGGTCGCCGCGCGGATCGGGCACGAGCCGAGCGAGGAGCAGCTGGCCGAGGCGGTGGCGCTGCGGTTCGCGGCGTACCGCAGGACGCAGCAGCTGCGGCCGGACGCGATCACCACGCTGCGCGCCCTACGCGCCGCCGGGTACAAGCTCGCCCTGGTCAGCGACTGCACGCACGACCTGGCCGACCAGTGGGAGGAGCTCGAGCTCGCAGAGCACTTCGACACCGCCGTGTTCTCCTGCCACGAGGGCACCCGCAAGCCCGACCCCCGCCTGTTCCTCGCCGCCGCCGACCGCCTCGGCGTCCAGCCCGGGGCCTGCCTCTACGTCGGCGACGGCGGTGGCGACGAGCTGGCCGGCTCCGCGGGCGTGGGCATGCACCCGGTCCTGCTCGCCGGAGAGGACTGGGCCGACAACCACGCCCCCGGCCGCCCGGAGACCGCCTGGACCGGCCGCCGCGCCGCCACGCTCTCCGAGATCCCCGCCCTGCTGGCGACTTTCGCCCTCGCTCACTAGCTACGTAGTCACGTAACGACCCACGTAGCCATGCAGCCCGCCGCCTCGCCGAACTTCAGGTCGCCGCGCATTGGCGAACCCGGCTCGCTGAGCCGCACTGCGAGCGATCGTCACAGCTGCGAAGGCGGACGCAGCTAGCCGAACTTCAGGTCGAAACGCTGCTCGTGGGTCGCGATCCCCCACTTGCTCACGGGTTCGCTGCTGGTCAGCTCGAAGCCGATGCGGCGGTAGATCTGATGGGCGGCGTCGAGGCCTGAGATCGTGGTCAGGAACACCCCGGGGAAGCCGCGTTCGCGGGCGTAGTCCATCGAGGTCTCGACCAGCTTCCGGCCCGCGCCCCTGCCGCGCAGGTCGGGGTGCAGCAGGAGCCAGCGCAGTCGGCCCATGCCCTCCTCTTCGAGCATCGCGATCGAGCCCAGGATGCGGCCTTCGTCCTCGGCCACCCACAACTCGCCCGCCGCGGCGCCGCGCTCCGCCCTGTCGAGCGCGAAGCGGCAGATGCCCTCGCCGCAGTACGCCTCCATCGACTGGTCCATCGCGTACTCCTCGGCGTACAGGCGGCCGTGCAGCGCGATGACCTCGCCGAGATCGCCCGGCCGCGTCGCCAAACGGATGTCCACTGCGTCCTGCCTCCGCTCATCCCGTTCCGGAGCCCGCTCACTGAAACGCTTGTTTCAGTGAGCCTCATCGGCAAAGATAGCGTCATGGACGGATCAGTGGAAGCCCCCGCGCAGCCGGAAGCCCCGACCGGCTCGCCGCGTCGCGCGGAACTGCTCGAACGCACCCTCGACTACGCCGAGCGGAACAGTCTGTCCGAGATCTCGCTGCGCCCGCTGGCCGCCGCGATCGGATCGAGCCCGCGGGTGCTGATCTACCTGTTCGGCTCGAAGGACGGGCTGCTGCGCGAGGTGCTCGCCCTCGCGCGGGCGCGGCAGTTGGCCGTCGTGCGCCGGGCGATGGAGGAGTCCGCCGGGCCGGGCGAGGTGCTCGGGCGGCTGTGGGGATGGATGTGCGAACCCGAACACGCGGGCGTCGGACGGCTCTTCTTCGAGAGCTACAGCCGCTCGCTCGGCGGCGGGGAGCCCTGGGCCACGTTCGCGGTCGACTCGGTCCGCGACTGGGAGCCGCCGCTTCGCAGCATACTGACGACCGGCGAGGGCGGACCGCCGTCGGCGGCCGAGGTCACGCTCGCGCTGGCCACGCTGCGCGGGCTGTTCCTGGATCTGCTGGCTACCGGCGAGGCCGAACGGATCGACCTCGCCTGGCGCCGTTTCGTCGGACTCAGCTGGCCTTCGACACCGAAGACATGTTGAAGTCGGAGATCCGCAGCGCGGGCATCGCGGTGCGGGTGAAGTAGTCGTTCCACTCCCGGGGCAGGGTGATCTCGGTGCGGCCGGCCGCGGCGATCCGGCTCAGCAGGTCCACCGGGGACTCGTTGAAGCGGAAGTTGTTGACGACGCCGACGACCTCGCCGCCCTCGACCTTGTACACGCCGTCCCGGGTCAGGCCGGTGAGCAGCAGAGACTGCGGGTCCACCTCGCGGATGTACCAGAGGCAGGTCAGCAGCAGGCCGTCCTCGGTGGAGCGGGTCAGCTCCTCCAGGCCGGCCGAGCCGCCCGCGTCGAGCAGCAGGTTGTCGATCGGCGCGGCCAGCGGCAGGCCGGTCTCCTGGGCGGAGTGACGGGTCGTCAGCAGGCGCTCGAGGACGCCGTCGCGCACCCAGTCGGTGGAGCCGAGCGGCAGGCCGTTGTCGAAGACGGAGGCCTGCCCGGAGGACGAGGTCACCGTGTTGAACGGCGCGGCCTCCAGGCCCGCGGCGTTCGGGTCCGACCACAGCCGCAGGCCGGGGATACCGATCCGCCGGCCGACCTTCGTGCCGCCGTTGCCCCCGGGCGCGGAGAAGACCGTGCGGCCGTCCGCGGCGTCCCGGGCGGTCGCCGTCCAGTAGAGGTAGATCATCAGGTCCGCGACGGCGGTCGGCGGCAGCAGCGTCTCATAGCGGCCCGCGGGCAGCTCGATCCGGCGCTTCTGCCAGTCCAGCCGCTGGCCGAGACCGGCCGCGAGCGAGACCACGTCGATATCGGCGAAGTCCCGGGTCTGCGCGCCGCCCCAGGCCGAGCGGACGAAGTCGGGGGTCTTCGCGTTGAGCTCGAGCTTGCCGGTCGGCTGGTCGTGCCGCAGCCGCAGGCCGGTGCTGGTCGCCAGGTAGGTGGTCACGGCGGTGTGCTCGGCGAAGCCGAACAGCAGCTGCCCGGCCGAGCGCGCGGCCTCGAAGGACTCGCCGAGGGCCGGGGCGAGGCCGGTGAAGACCTCGATGTCCGTCCCGACGGCCGCCTCCTCCCAGCGCAGCCCTTGCAGCGCCGCGGCGTCGCCGGGGCCGAGCAGCGGGCGCGCGTCGGGCGCCGGGCCGGCCGCGCGGGCGGCCGCCTCGCTCTCCCGGACCAGCTCCTCGATGTTCTCCTCGGTCACGCCCGCCTTGGAGACGGTCGCCGCCGAGACGCCCTCGCCGCTTCTGAGCGTCGAGACCACGGAGACGCGCCGGTTGGCCGCGACGCCGTTCGTCGTCAGGGTGTTGTTGGCCCAGCGCAGGTTGGCCGTCGAGGACTCCTCGACCAGCACCACCGTGCCGTCCGCCTTCGCCGCGGCCAGGGCCAGCTCCGCGAGCCTCTGGGGGGTCACGCTCACTTGCCCGCCTCCTGCACCGTGTTGAGGATCCTGATCCCGCGGAAGAGCGCCGAGGGGCAGCCGTGCGAGACCGGCGCGACCTGGCCCGGCTGGCCCTTGCCGCAGTTGAAGGCGCCGCCGAGCACGTAGGTGTCGGGGCCGCCGACCGCCTCCATCGCGCCCCAGAAGTCCGTCGTCGTGGCCTGATAGGCGAAGTCCTTGACCTGGCCGGCGAGCCTGCCGTCCTTGATCAGGAAGGCGCGCTGGCCGGTGAACTGGAAGTTGTAGCGCTGCATGTCGATGGACCAGGATTTGTCGCCCTGGATGTAGAGGCCGTTCTTGACCCGCCCGATCAGCTCGGCGGTGGACGGACCCTCGGCGGCGGGCTGCAGGGACACGTTCGCCATCCGCTGGATCGGCGCGTGCCCCGGGGAGTCGGCGAATCCGCAGCCGTTGGAACGGCCGCCGTTCAGGCCCTTGAGCTGCGCGATCCGGCGGTCGAGCTGATAGCCCGTCAGGACGCCGCCGGTCACCAGGTCCCACTGCTGGGTCTGCACGCCCTCGTCGTCGAAGCCGACGGTGGACAGGCCGTGCTCGACGGTGCGGTCCCCGGTCACGTGCATCACCGGCGAGCCGTAGGCGAGCGAGCCGAGCTTGTCGAGGGTGGCGAAGGAGGTGCCCGCGTAGGCGGCCTCGTAGCCGAGGGCGCGGTCCAGCTCCGTCGCGTGCCCGATCGACTCGTGGATGGTCAGCCACAGGTTCGACGGGTCGATGACGAGGTCGTACTCCCCCGCCTCGACCGAGGGCGCGGCCAGCTTCTCGGCCAGCAGGCCGGGCAGCGCGGCGATCTCCGCCTCCCAGTCCCAGCCGGTGCCGCGCAGGAACTCCCAGCCGCGGCCGACCGGAGGGGCAAGGGTGCGCATCGTCTCGAACGCGCCGGTCGCCTCGTCGATCGCGACCGCCTCGAGCGCCGCGTGCACCCGCACGCGCTGCTGGGTGGTCACGGTGCCGTTGGTGTCGGCGTAGAACTTGTTCTCCTTGACCGCCATCACGAACGCGTCCACGTGCGCCACGGCCTCGTGCTCGAGCAACCGCCTGGACCAGCCGCCGAGCAGCGCGATCTTCTCGTCGTCCGGCACCTCGAAGGGGTCCACCTCGTAGGCGGAGATCCACTCCTGCTCGCCGTGTGAGGGCTCCGGGGCGAGCACCACGGGCTCGGTGTTCACCGGCGCGGAGACCTCCGCCACCCGCACGGCCTGCTCCACCAGCCGCACGGCGGCCTCGGTCGTCTGCACGGTCCCGGCGGCGAAGCCCCAGGTTCCGCGGTGCACGACGCGCACGGCGAGGCCGCTGTCGACGGACTCGCTGACGCCGTCGAGCTCGGCGTCGCGCAGACGGATGGACTGCTCGCGGATGCGTTCGGAGCGCAGATCGGCGTGGTCCACGCCGAGCTCTCGGGCCCTGGCCAGTGCGGCCTCGGCCAGTTCCCGCAGCGGCAGCGCGGCGAAAGTCGGATCAAGACTAGGCATAGGACCGAAACTACTACGCGCCTCTGACTTCGCGCAGCAATCGATTGACGCCGTGGGAAGATCGTGCCCGTAAGTCATCTGATATGCATGGACTACTGACCGCCGGGGGTGGCCTCCGGGTCAGGTCCCGCGGCCGCCTCGGCGGCGCTGTAGATGTCCGGTTCGAGGTAGATGACCCGGGCCACGGGGTAGGCCGCGCGGACCCGCGCCTCGGCCTCGTTGATCGCGTCGGCGAGCTGCGCGGCCGACACGTCCGGGCGCACCGCGATCTTGGCGGCGACGAGCAGCTCCTCGGGCCCGAGATGCAGGGTCCTCATGTGGATGACCCGGTTCACCAGGACCCCGTCCACCAGGGACTTCTTTATCCCGGCGACGACGGCGGGCGCGGCGGCCTCGCCGAGCAGCAGCGACTTGGTCTCGACGGCCAGCACCAGCGCGATGCAGACCAGGAGCACGCCGATCGCGAGGGTGCCTGCGCCGTCCCACACCCCGTCGTGCGTGGCCACGGACAGGCCCACGCCGAGCAGCGCGAGCGCGAGTCCGATGAGCGCGCCGAAGTCCTCGAACAGCACGACCGGCAGCTCCGGCGCCTTGGCGGTGCGGATGAACCCGACCCAGGTCTGGCCGCCCTTGGCGTGCTTTGATTCACCCACGGCCGTCCGGAAGGAGAAGCCCTCGGCGCAGATCGCGAACAGCAGGACGCCGAGCGGCCAGTACCAGTCGTCGAGCGGGTGCGGGTGGGCGATCTTCTCGGCGCCCTCGTAGACCGCGAACAGGCCGCCGATCGTGAACAGCACCATCGAGACGAGGAAGCCGAAGATGTAGCGCTCGCGGCCGTAGCCGAAGGGATGCTCCTCATCGGCCGCGCGCTGCGCCTTGCGGCCGCCGACCAGCAGCAGGATCTGGTTGCCCGAGTCGGCCACCGAGTGCACCGCCTCGGCCAGCATCGAGGAGGAACCGCTGAACCCCCAGGCCACGAACTTGGACACGGCGATCGCGAGATTCGCCCCGAGCGCGGCCACGACCGCTTTGCTGCCACCCGATGTGCTCACCGGAGAGATCGTACTCGAAAACACTGTGGTCCCCTCTCTTCCGAGCGGGGACCAGCAGCTTGTTCATATTCTGTTTCACTCCGGATGCGCGGCCGCGTCGCCGCGCGGGCTGCCGTCAGGCGTGGATCGCCGGGGCGGCGTCCGGGTCGGCCGGGTCGGGCTTGCCCGCCTTGAGAATCAGGCCGCAGATGACCGCGCCGACGGCGAAGATCGCGGCGGCCCACCAGAACGCGGTGATGTAGCTGTGGATCGCGGCGTTGGCCTGCACGACCTGGTCGGAGGCGTTCTTGCCGACCAGGTAGTTCGCGAAGGCCGTGGTGGCCAGCGAGTTGAGCAGCGCCGTGCCGATCGAGCCGCCGATCTGCTGGGCGGTGTTGACCATCGCGGACGCGACACCCGCGTCGTGCGCCTCGACACCCGAGGTGGCCGCGTTCATCGCCGGGGCGAAGATCATGCCCATGCCGACGCCGATGACGACCAGCGGGCCGAGGATGTTCGTGGCGTAGCTGGAGGTCAGGCTGATGCCGGTGAGCCACGCCATGCCGCCCGCGCCGAGCAGCATACCCGCGAAGACCAGGATCTTGGCGCCCATCCTCGGGTAGAGCTGCGTGGTGCTGATCGTCGCGGTGATCATCAGCGCGGCGACCATCGGCATGAACGCCACACCGGTCATGACCGGCGAGTACCGCAGGATCTCCTGCAGGTAGTAGTTCAGGAACAGGAACACGCCGAACATGCCGATACCGGTGAGGAACATCGCCAGGTACGAGCCGCCGCGGTTGCGCTCGAGCACGACGCGCAGCGGGAGCAGCGGGTGCCTGGTGCGGGTCTGCCAGAGCACGAAGACCGCGATCAGGGCCAGGCCGCCGACCAGGAAGCCCCAGGTGCCGGGGGCGCTCCACGGGTGCGACTCGGCGTTGGCGAAGCCGTAGACGATGCCGAACAGGCCGAGGGAGACCAGCACCGTGCCCGGGATGTCGAGGGAGGGACGGTCGGCCTCGCGCGGGTGGCGCGGGATCAGGCTGAAGGCGCCGGCGATCGCGACGACCGCGATGGCGACGTTGACGTAGAGGGTGAAGCGCCAGTTCAGGTACTCGGTGAGCACGCCGCCGAGCAGCATGCCGATCGCGGCGCCGGAACCGGCGATGCCGCCGAACACGGCGAACGCGGTGGCCCGCTCCTTGGCCTCGGTGAACGTCGTCGAGAGCAGCGAGAGCGCGGCCGGGGCGAGCATGGCGCCCGCCACGCCCTGCAGGGCGCGCGCGATGACCAGCACCTCGAAGTTCGGCGCGGCGCCGCCCAGCGCGGAGGCCGCGGCGAAGCCGACGAGCCCTATCAGGAACATGGAGCGGCGGCCGATGACGTCCGACACCCGGCCGAACAGCAGCAGCAGGCTGCCGAACGCGAGCGAGTACGCCGTGACGATCCACTGCCGGTCGCCGTTCGAGAAGCCCAGCGCCTTCTGAGCGTCGGGAAGCGCGATGTTCACGATGGTCGCGTCGAGCACGATCATCAGCTGCGCCAGGCCGATAATGGCCAGGATGAGCCAGCGGCGCCCGTGGTGCGGGTCTTCGTGATGCGCGGGTGCGGCATCCGCCGCCAGCGGGCCCGCCCCCGTCGTCTGAAGTTCTGCCATGGATCTTGTCCCATGCATCCGGAGGAGATTGTTCCACTTTCAGAAAAAACTGTACCATGGAAGCGGAGAGCTTGCCTCCACATGGAGGCAGGTGTTCCATTTAGATGCATCGAGGGTTCACCCGGGTCCGCCCGGGCGGCGCGACGAAGGCAGGAGCAGGCGGAATGAACGCGAAGTCCGACGTGGAGTCCGGATCGAGGGGCGCGCTGGCGAGCGTTCTCGGTGTCCCCGAGTCCACCACCCGCCCGCT
>DASTAE010000268.1:0-3355 GCA_035712985.1 Actinospica sp. | reverse complement strand
CCGGATCTTCGACACCAGGAGCCGAACGCCATGTACGTGGAAGGGTGGAACGCCCACCGAGTCGTCCGTCCCAGTCGGCTGGCCAACGCCGTGATCGAACGGCTGCTGCTGCGCATACTGGACGGCGAGTTCCAGCCCGGCGGCGACCTGCCGCCGGAGGCCGCCCTGGCCCAGGAGTTCGCGGTCAGCCGCACCATCCTGCGGGAGGCCCTGAAGGCGCTCGAGGAGAAGCGCGTGCTGCGCATCCGGCACGGGCGCGGCACCACCGTCCGGCCGAAGAACGAGTGGAACATCCTCGACCCGATGGTGCTGAGCGTGCTGCTCGAGTACGGCGGCTCGGCGACCCTCGCGACCGAGCTCGAGGAGGTGCGCACGGCGCTGCAGGGCCTGATGGCCGACCTCGCCGCCAGCCGCATCACCCCGGAGCAGCGCCGCGACCTCGACCTCTGCCTCGGCCGGATGCGCGCCGCGCTGCCGCTCGAGCCGGGCCAGGGCGACCCGGTCGCCTACCGCGAGGCCGCGCACCTGTTCGCCCGCGTGCTGTCCGAGGCCGCCGGCAACGAGGTGGCCCGCTGCGTCGTCGAGACCATCGACGTTCCGCTGCCCGAGGACGACCCGGCGCACGCGCAGGGCTCGATCACCCGCACCCAGGAGTTCGCCGAGCGGCTCTACGCGCGGATCACCGGACTGCCGATCCCGGCGCAGACCGTCCCGGCCGACGAGTCGCTGGTCGGCCTCGCCGAGCCGCAGTCGGGCCCGAACGGCGCCCCGGTCTCGCTGCCGAGCCAGCCGCCGGTGCTGACCACGCCGCTGCGCCGCCGCCCGATGGTCGCGGGGATCTCGCGCTGATCCGAGCCCTGACGGCCGCGTCGCGCTGACGCGGCCGTTAGGATCGTGAGCCATGACCGTCAACTACCCGCAGCCCAGCGCGGAGCGCTCCGCCCTTCTCGAGCAGATCAGGGAGCGGGCGCTGTTCCGCGGCGAGTTCACGCTGAGCTCCGGCCTGAAGGCCGACTACTACGTGGACCTGCGCCGGATCAACCTGGCCGGCGCGACCGCCCCGCTGGTCGGCCGGGTCATGCTGGACACGGTCAGTGATCTCGAGTTCGACGCCGTCGGCGGGCTGACTATGGGCGCCGATCCGATGGCGGTCGCGATCATGTACGCGGCCGTCGCGCAGGGCCGGGACCTCGACGCCTTCGTGGTGCGCAAGGCGGGCAAGGCGCACGGCCTGCAACGGCGGATCGAGGGCCCGGACATCAAGGGCCGCAGGGTCCTGATCGTGGAGGACGCGTCCACCACCGGCAACTCCCCGCTGACCGCCGTCGAGGCGGCGCGCGAGGCGGGCGCCGAGGTCGTCGCCGTCGCCTGCATCATCGAGCGCGGAGCGGCCGCGGCGATCGAGTCCGCGGGCCTGCCGTACTACGCCGCCTACAACGAGGCGGACCTGCTCGGCACGTGAGAGGCCGTTTCTCTTTGCTTGAGTAGTCCTTCAGGACGACGAAGCTCCTACTGGCGCCCTGTACTCTGCTGCGGTGACCTACGTAGCGCTGAACGTCCTCGATCCAAAATCGCTGATCAGCACATTCGGTGTGATCGGCGTCTACGCCATTATCTTCATCGAACTCGCGGTGATCGTGGGCTTCTTCCTGCCCGGCGACTCGTTGCTGTTCATCGCCGGAATCGCCGCCTCCGGAGCGGCGAACACCATCGTCGGCACGCACCTGAACTTCGCCGCGCTGCTGATCGGCACGCCGATCGTGGCCATCGTCGGCTCGCAGATCGGCCATTTCACCGGCGCCAAGTTCGGCCGTCGGCTGTTCGACAAGCCGGACTCCCGCTTCTTCAAGCGCAAGTACTCGGTGCACGCGGAGTTCTACTTCAACAAGTACGGGGGCCCCAAGGCCGTCGTCGTCAGCCGCTTCATCGTGGGCGTGCGCACCTTCGTGAACCCGCTCGCGGGCATGCTCGAGATGTCGGCGCGCAGCTTCTTCATCTGGAGCGCAATCGGCAACATCTTCTGGGTCGAGCTGATGCTGGTGCTCGGCTACGAGCTCGGCGACAAGGTCAAGGGCAGCATCGACAGCGTCATCCTGCCGATCGCACTCGTCATCGCCGTGATCACGCTGATCCCGCTCGCGCTGGAGATGCTCAAGGAGCGCAAGGCCGCCAAGCGCGGCGAGGAGACCGAGCTGCAGATCTTCGAGCGCGAGCAGGAGCACCTCTACCAGCAGCGGATCGGCGCCCCGGACGTCGCGGTGGCGGGGGTCTCGCCTGCTGGAGCGCGGCACCGGAAGTAGATTGTCTCTGCGAGGATAAAGACGCTACGCAGAGTCGCTTGGATTATTTGGAGTAAGCCATGCCCATCGCAAGCCCCGAAGTCTACGCCGAGATGATCGACCGGGCGAAGGCCGGCGCCTTCGCCTACCCGGCGATCAACGTGACCTCGTCCCAGACGCTGAACGCCGCCATCCGCGGCTTCGCTGAGGCGGAGAGCGACGGCATCGTCCAGGTCTCGACCGGCGGCGCCGAGTACCTCAGCGGCAGCCTGAAGGACATGGTCACCGGCTCCGTGGCGCTGGCCGAGTACGCGCACGTGGTCGCCGCCAAGTACGACGTGAACATCGCGCTGCACACCGACCACTGCCCGAAGGACAAGCTGGACGGCTTCGTGCGCCCGCTGCTCGCGATCTCCCAGGAGCGCGTCGACAAGGGCCAGGCCCCGCTGTTCCAGTCGCACATGTGGGACGGCTCTGCCGTGCCGCTGGACGAGAACCTGCGGATCGCCGCCGAGCTGATCGAGCTCACGGCCAAGGCGAACATCATCCTCGAGCTGGAGATCGGCGTCGTCGGCGGCGAGGAGGACGGCGTCGCGAACGAGATCAACGAGAAGCTCTACACCACGCCCGAGGACGTCATCAAGACGGTCGAGGCGATCGGCCTCGGCGAGAAGGGCCGCTACCTGCTGGCCGCGACCTTCGGCAACGTGCACGGCGTCTACAAGCCGGGCAACGTAAAGCTGCGCCCGTCCATCCTCAAGGACATCCAGGACGCCGTCGCCGCCAAGTTCGGCCACGGCCAGAAGCCCTTCGACCTGGTCTTCCACGGCGGCTCCGGCTCGCTGCTCGAGGAGATCCGCGAGGCGCTGGACTACGGCGTCGTCAAGATGAACGTGGACACCGACACGCAGTACGCGTTCACCCGTCCGGTCGTGGCGCACATGTTCAGCAACTACGACGGCGTGCTCAAGGTCGACGGCGAAGTGGGCAACAAGAAGCTCTACGACCCGCGTTCCTACGGCAAGTCCGCGGAGGCCGGAATGGCCGCCCGCGTGGTCACGGCCTGCCAGGACCTG
>DASTAE010000267.1:0-17358 GCA_035712985.1 Actinospica sp. | reverse complement strand
AGGGGGAAGTCGTCGAAGCCTACGATGGCCACCCGGTCGTGCAGGCCGAGGCGGTGCAGGGCTTCCACGGCGCCGATGGTGACCAGGTTCTGGCTGGTGAACAGGGCCGTGGGGGCGTTGGGCCGGCTCAGCAGGGCGGTGACGGCGGCGTCGGCGGACTTGGTGGTGCGCAGGCCGTGGACCACGTGGGCGGGGTCGATCTCGCAGCCTTGTGATTCGGCCGCTTTGACGGCGTCCTGGTAGCCGGCGAAGCGTTCCCTCGCCGTCATCAGGGAGTCGGTGTCTCCGAGGTAGGCGATGCGGCGGTGGCCGGCGGCGATCAGGTGCGCCACGCCCGCCGCGGCGGCTTCGCGGTTGTCGGTGACGACCGCGTCGCCGATGAGGGGGGTGGGGAGGCGGTCGATGAAGACGACCGCGGTTCCCGCCTCCTGCTCGGCGACGAGGTAGCGGTGGTCGGTGCTGGCTGGGGCGATGATCAGGCCGTCCACGCGTCGGGCCACCAGGGCGCGGACCATGCGGCGTTCGCGTTCGGGGTCCTCGTCGAGGCTGGAGCTGAGCACCAGCACGCCGCGCTGGGCCGCGTAGTCCTCCACCGCCCGGTGGACCGCCGCCGAGAAAGGGTTGGCGACGTCCTCGACCAGCAGGCCGACGGTGTGGGTGCGGCCGTCGGCGCGGCGGAGGTTGCTGGCGGCCAGGTTGGGTCGGAAGCCCAGCCGGTCCATCGCCGCCTGCACCTTCGCCACCAGCGCCGGGTCGACCGTGGGCACGTCGTTGGCCACGCGGGAGACCGTCTTCAGGCTCACCCCGGCCAGCGCCGCCACCTCGCGCATCGTCGGGCGCTCGCGCGGCGCCGGGGGCGGGGCTGGGGTGGTCGTCTCGGATTCCGGCACGGCTTCGCTCACGGCATGACCATACAACGCCGAAGCGCGCTCGCGTAGGGGCGCCCGGATCTCGCTCAGTCTCACGTTGTCTCGATCGGGTCACGCCCCCTTGACCGCAGCTGGACTCGGGCCTACCGTGGCCCGTCGAGACAACGTTGTCCGGCGACGGTCCCGCCCCGAGAGGCGGGCCTCGCCCGAGCGGAAGGCACAATCCGTGAAGCTCAAGCAGTCACCGCGCACCCTGCTCGCCCTCACCGCGCTGGCGACCACCGCGTTCGGCGTGTCGGCGTGTGGCAGCGCCGCCGGGAGCTCAAGCTCCTCGGGCTCCTCTACGGTCGGTGTGACGCTGGTCCTCAAGACCCTGAGCAACCCCTACTTCGTCACCATGGAGAACGACGCCAAGGCCGCCGCGGCCAAGGACGGCGTGACCCTGACGGTGGCGGCCGGCACCTCGGACGGCGACACCCAGTCCCAGATCAGCGCGATCGACAACGCGATCTCGCGCGGGGACAAGGGCATCCTGATCACCGAGAACGGCAACGCGGTCAACGCGGCGCTGAACCAGGCGCGGCAGGCGGGCCTGTACGTGATCGCGCTGGACACGGCGCCGACCCCGGCGTCCGTCGCCGACATCACCTACGCGACGGACAACACCGCCGCGGGCAAGCTGGACGGCCAGGCGGCCGCGGCGACCCTCGGCGGCAAGAAGGCCGTGATCGCGATGCTCGACCTCTTCAACAACCAGGTCGTCTCGGTGGACATCGACCGCGACCACGGCTTCCTGCAGGGCATGGGCATCGACCCGGGCAGCACGACGCAGAACGGGCAGGAGGCGAAGTCGGGCAACTACAGCGGCGGCGCGTACCAGATCGCCTGCCAGCAGCCGACGCAGGGCGCGATCGACGGCGGGCGCACCGCGATGGAGGACTGCCTGTCGGCGAACCCGAACATCAACGTCGTCTACGCGATCAACGAGCCGGCCGCCGAGGGCGCGTACGCCGCGCTGAAGGCCGCGGGCAAGGCCTCGAACGTGAAGATCTACGCGATCGACGGTTCCTGCCAGGGCATCGGCTTCGTCTCCAGCGGCGAGTTCGCGGCGGACGCCGTGCAGTACCCGGGCAAGATGGCCTCGCTCGGGGTGGACTCGATCGCCAAGCTCGCCAAGGGCGGCTCGAAGCCGACCACCAGCACGGGCCTGGACTTCTACAACACCGGCACCGCGCTGGTCACCTCCGCCTCGATCAGCGGCGTGACCACCGAGACCGTCGCGCAGGGCAACTCCTCCTGCTGGGGCCAGACCGGCTGACGCCGGACGCCATCCGCCGGACGAATCAAAGGACTGCAACGAACATGTCTTCCAGCACCGCTCCGGTGCTCGAGCCGGCCGAGACGGTCTCCGACCTCTCGGCCCGGCGCGGGCACACCCTCGCCGGGCGCCTGCAGCACCTGCTGCACCGCCGCCCCGCGCTGAGCCCGCTCGCCGTGCTGATCATCGCGATCGTGATCTTCAGCCTGGTCAACGCGCGCTTCTACAGCGCCGTCAACCTCTCGCTGGTCGCCCAGCAGACCGCCGTGATCGGCTCGCTCGCCGTCGGCCAGACGCTCATCATCCTGACCGCGGGCATCGACCTCTCGGTCGGCGCGATCATGGTGCTCGCCTCGTTCATCGCGGCCAACCTGATCTACACCGACCACACCTCGGTCCCGCTCGCGCTCCTCGTCGCGCTGCTGGTCGCGGTGATCGCGCAGGCGGTCAACGGCCTGCTGGTCACCCGGATCAAGCTGCCTCCGTTCATCGTCACGCTCGGCACCTTCAACGCGTTCACCGCGATCACGCTGATCTACGCCAAGGGCCAGACGATCACGCTCAATCCCGGCTCCGGCCTGCTGTGGACCGGGGAGAGCTTCCTGATCGGCAACTTCCGGGTCACCTACGGCGTGGTCCTGATGGCGGTGCTCTACATCGTCGTCGCGTACGCGCTGCGGTGCACGGCCTGGGGCCGCCACCTCTACGCGACCGGCGACGACGCCGAGGCCGCGCGCCTGGCCGGCATCAACACCAAGCGCGTGCTGCTCAGCGCCTACCTCGTCGCGGGCATCGTGATCGCGGTGTCCGCGTGGATCCTGGCCGGGCGGGTCGGCGGCGCCGACCCGAACAGCGGCCTGAACGCCAACCTGGAGTCGATCACCGCGGTCGTCATCGGCGGCACGAGCCTGTTCGGCGGACGCGGTTCGCTGATCGGCTCGCTGCTCGGCGCGCTGATCGTGCAGACCTTCGACAACGGGCTCGCGCTCGCCGGCGTCGACGCGAACTACCAGGTCCTCGCGGTCGGCATCCTGGTGATCGCCGCGGTCTCGGTGGACCAGTGGATCAGGAAGGTGAAGGCATGAACACGACCGCCACCCCCGTTCTGCAAGCCAGAGGGCTGATCAAGACCTACGGCCGGGTCGTCGGCCTGTCCGGCGTGGACCTGGAGCTCTACCCCGGCGAGGTGCTGGCCGTGATCGGCGACAACGGCGCCGGCAAGAGCACGCTGATGGCCTGCCTGTCCGGCGCGCAGATCCCTGACGCGGGCACGATCCACGTCGACGGCGAGCCGGTCAAGCTGCGCAGCACGGCCGACGCCCGGCGCGCGGGCATCGAGACCGTGTATCAGAACCTTGCCGTAGCGCCGGCCCTCGACATCGCCAGCAACATGTTCCTGGCCCGCGAGCGGCGCCGGAAGGGGCCGCTCGGCTCGGTGCTGCGGATGCTGGACACCAAGGCGATGAAGCAGGAGGCCTCGGCCGAGCTCGCCAACCTCGGCATCAGCACCCTGCAAGACGTGGAGCAGGCCGTCGAGACGCTCTCCGGCGGCCAGCGCCAGGCGGTCGCGGTGGCCCGCGCGGCGGCGTTCGGCAGCAAGGTGCTGATCCTGGACGAGCCGACCGCCGCCCTCGGCGTGCGCGAGTCGGGGCAGGTCCTCAAGCTCATCAGGGAGCTGCGGGAGAAGGGCCTGGGCATCATCCTGGTCAGCCACAACATGCCGCACGTGTTCGAGATCGCGGACCGGATCCACATCCAGCGGCTCGGCGGCCGCGCGGGCGTGATCACCCCCGCCGAGTACACGATGAACGACGCCGTCGCCATCATGACCGGCGCGCGCAAGCTTGACGAACCGCAGATCGCAGGGGCGTCGTGAGTTCTTTCGCGATACTCGGCGAAGCCCTGATCGACCTCCGCCCGGCCGCGCACGGTTATCTGGCGCAGCCGGGCGGGAGCCCGTTCAACGTGGCGATCGGGCTCGCCAGGCTCGGCCACCGGGCCGAGTTCGTCGGCAGGTTCGCGCAGGACGCGCTCAGCAGTATCCTGCGACGCCACGCGCAGCGGTCCGGCGTCTCGCTGGAGTGGTCCGGCGAGTGGTCGGGGCCGACGCCCGCGGCGATCTTCGACCTGAACGAGGACGGCTCCGCGCGGTACGAGTTCCATCTCGGGGACGCGCGCGAGTCGCTGTTCGCCGAGTCGGCCTCGGGCGCGGTGGACGGCGTGCACTTCGGGTCGATCGCCTCGTGGATGCCGGGCAGCGGCGAACCGGTGCTCGCGGCCGTCGCGCGGCTCAAGCGCGCCGGCGTGTTCGTGAGCTACGACCCGAACATCAGGGGCATGCTGATCCGTGACAAGGACGACGCGCGACGGCGGGTCGAGCAGGCCGTGGCGCTGGCCGACCTGATCAAGGCGAGCATCGAGGACCTGCAGTGGCTGTACCCCGAGTCGGGCGTGGGCGACGTGGCGCGGCGGTGGTTGGCCGCGGGGGCGCGCTCCGTCGTGGTCACGCGTGGCGGCCAGGGGGCTGATTCGTATTCGGGCGACGGGATGCTGCACGGGAGCGGCGAACCCGTCGAGGTCGTGGACACCGTGGGCGCCGGAGACGCCTTCATGGCGGCGCTCCTGGACGGCCTGATGGGAGCGGGGGCGGGGGCGGTGACGCAGTCCGTGCTCGACGCGGCCTGCGCGTACGCGGCGGCTACCTGCGCCGTGCCCGGCGCTGATCCGCCGTGGCGGTCGTCGATCCCCGCACGCACAGCTTGAGCGGCAGGACGATCGACCTCGGATGGCGGCCGGGGTCGCGCAGCTCCTCCAGCAGGAGCCGCGCGGCCTCGGCTCCGATGTCGTACTGCGGGATGCGCACGCTGGTCAGCGCGGGGCTGACCCGGTCGATGAAGGGGATGTCGTTGAAGCCGACCACGCTCATGTCCTCGGGGCAGCGCAGGTCCCGCTGCGCGAGGGCGTCGTAGCAGCCGAGCGCGAGCAGGTCGTTGCCCGCGAGGACCGCGGTGAACTCGACCCCTGAGTCGAGCAGCCGTCCGGCGGCCTCGGCCCCGGCGGCCTGGGACCACTCCTTGCACGCGGCGATCAGCGCGGGATCGGCTTCGAGGCCGAGGTCGTCGAGGGCCTGGCGGTAGGCGCGCAGCCGGCTGACGCCGGTGGAAAGGTCCTGCGGTCCGGCGAGGTGGGCGATCCGGGTGTGGCCGAGGTCGACGAGGTGGCGCATCGCCATCGCCACGCCTGAGACGTCGTCGGAGGTCACCGACGGGATGTCCGCGCGGGCGGTGCGGCGGTTGACCAGGACGAGCGGGACGTCGGCGGCGTCGAGCTGCTCGATCAGCGGGTGCTCCAGGCGCGCCGTGGCGAAGACGAAGCCCTCGACGTTGCGGTCGCGCATCGCCTCCACGGTCGCGGTCTCCCGCGCGGGATCGTTGTCGGTGTTGACGATCCAGGCGTGGTAGCCGATCGGCCCGAGCACGTCCTCGACGCCGCGCACGATCGGCGGGAACAGCGGGTTCAGCAGATCCGGCACGATCAGGCCGATACTGGAGGACCGCGCGGTCTTCAGGCTGCGCGCGACCGGATTGACCCGGTAGCCCAGCGCGACGGCGACCCGGTCCACCCGCTGCACCGTCTCCCGGCTCACCAGGTGCCGCGTCGCCGGGTTGAGCGCGCGGGACGCGGTCGCCGCGTGCACACCGGCGCCCTCGGCCACGTCGCGCAGGGTAGGTCGTCGCACAAGCGCATTGTACGGCGGTCTTCTCCCCGGTCCATTCGCAATCGATTGCAGCGGGATCACCGCGCGTGAAACGGCTGTGCCGCGCGCCCTTGACGCGCCTGTCCCGGCTCGCGACACTGCGACCAATGCAATCGATTGCTAAGCCGGGAAGGAGAGGGAGATGAGTAGGGGTTGAAGACGTCGAGGGTCGCCGCGGGAACGCTCGCGGCGCTGAGTCTGCTCGGAACGTGCACCGCGTGCGGTTCCTCCGGGAGCGGGGGCGGCACGGCGAAGGGGCCGATCACGATCGGCGTCTCGCTCTCCCTCACCGGCGACTTCTCCGCCGACGGCCAGGCCTTCCAGCAGGGCTACGAACTGTGGGCCAAGGCGGTCAACGCCTCCGGCGGCCTGCTGGGCCGCCAGGTCAAGCTCGACATCGTCAACGACGCGAGCAGCCCCGTCCAGGTGGCCACCAACTACCAGAAGCTGATCAGCGTCGACCACGTGGACCTGGTCTTCGGGCCCTTCTCCACCTCGCTGACCGAGGCCTCCTCGCAGGTCGTCGCCCGCTACGGCTACGCGTTCGTGGAAGGCGCCGGCGGCGGTCCCGCCGTCTTCACCCGCGGCCTGCACAACGTGTTCGACGTGAGCCTTCCGGTGGCGAACAACCTGGTCAGCTTCGCGAAGTGGATCGCCGCGATGCCCGCGGCCGGCAGGCCGGCCACCGCCGCGTACGCCACGGAGGACGATCCCTTCACCGCGCCGCAGCTGCAGATCGCGCGCGGCATCCTGGAGCAGGCCGGTGTCCGCACGGTCTACAACCAGACGTACCCCGCCGAGACCACCGACTACGGGCCGATCGCGACCGGCATCATCGGCTCGAAGGCCGACATCGTGCTCGTCGGCACGCTGCTGCCGGACGTCACGGCGTTCATCAAGCAGTTCGTGCAGCAGAGCTACAATCCCAAGGCCCTGATAGCGACCGCCGGTCCGGATCAGGGTTCGCAGTTCATCGCGAACGTCGGGGCGAACCACACGCAGGGCATCATGGTCCCGAACGAGTGGTACCCGACCTCGACCGCTCCGGGCAACGCCGCGATGGTCGCGGCGTACCTCAAGGCCTACGGCGGCAACGCACAGGACATCAGCGCGGACGTGGCCGAGGCGTACTCGGTCGGCGAGGTCACGGCCCAGGCGGTCACCGCGGACGGCGACCTGGACCAGACCCGGCTCATCGCCGAACTGCACAAGGGCACGTTCACCACGGTCCAAGGACCGGTCGCCTTCGACGCGACCGGGCAGAACACCAAGGCGTTCGCCTACATCTTCCAGTGGCAGAACGGCGCCCTGGTCCCCTTCCAGCCGAACAGCGCGAACTCGTTGGAGCCGGTGGCTCCGGCGACCTCACCGATCATCTATCCCAAGCCGACCTGGTAAGAGACACCGGAGGGGCGTGCGCGTGGGCACGGAACTCGCGAAGGCGGTCGTCGACGGCGTGCTGACCGGCGGCGTGTACGCGCTGATGGCCGCCGGACTGACGCTGATCTTCGGAGTCATGGAGATCATCAACATCGCGCAGGGAGTGATGGTCGTCCTGGGCGCCTACCTCAGTTACACGCTCGAGGCGCACGCGGGCATCGACCCCTTCCTCGGCCTGCTGATCACCATCCCGGCCATGTTCGCGATCGGGATGGCGATCGAGTGGGGGTTCATCAGAAGGCTGGCACCACGCGACCGGACCGCCCTGTCGATCCTGGCCACGTTCGCCGTGGCGATCATCATCGAGGGCATACTCACCCAGTCCTACTCGGCGGATCTGCGTACGCTGAACGCCTGGTACGTGGAGCGCTCCGTGCACGTCTGGGGCTTCTACCTGCCGTACATCTACCTGTTCGGCTTCGCGCTCGCCGTGGTTCTGATCGGCGCCCTGTACCTGTTCGTGTACCGGACGAGGACCGGTTACAGCATCAGGGCGTCGATGCAGAACCGGGCGGGCGCGCAGCTCATCGGGATCGACATCGACCGCGTCTCGGCGATCACCTTCGGCATCGGCGCCGCGGCGACCGCGGCCGGCGGGATGGTCTACGGCGCGACGAACACCTTCAATCCCGACTCCGGCTACGACCTGATCTCGCGGCTGCTGGTCATCGTCGTGCTCGGCGGCCTCGGAAGCATCGGCGGCGCGCTGGTGGCGGCGATCCTCGCGCTGGTCATCGAGGACGTGACGGGGGTGCTGTGGTCGCCGGTGTGGTCGAGCACGATGTTCTTCGCAGTGCTCGTACTCGTGCTCATCGTCCGACCGGCGGGCCTGTTCGGTACACGGGCGGTGCGTGCACAGTGACCCTCGCCCGAGGCCGCCGCCTGATCATCGCCCTGGCCCTGCTGTGCGCGATCGGATTCCCCTTCGTGTTCAGCAATCCGGCGACGACGTCAATAGCCTTCTTCACCGTCCTCTACGTGGGAGCCGCGTCGGCCTGGAACCTCTTCTCCGGCTACAGCGGCTACATGGCCCTGGGGAACGCGGTGTTCTACGGCAGCGGCGCGTACTTCATCGCCAACGTCACGAACCACCTGAACCTGTCGGGCGGCGTCGGCATCTTCGCGTGGGTGCCGGTCGCCGGCCTGTTCAGCGGCCTCGTGGCGATCCCCGTCGGCTGGCTCGCACTGCGCACGCGGCGGCACACGTTCGTCGTCATCACCATCGCGATCTTCTTCATCTTCCAACTGCTCGCCTACAACCTGCAGTCCGTCACGAACGGCTCGGCCGGGATGCAACTGCCGCTGCCGCCGTGGATCGCCGCGACGTACAACGACTACTTCTACTTCGCCGCACTCATCGCCGCCGTGATCGCGATCCTGGCCTCGTGGCTGGTGCGCCGCTCGCACTTCGGCCTGCAACTGCTCGCCATCCGGGACGACGAGGACCGAGCGCGCGGCCTCGGCGTGCGCACGGGAAGGGTGAAGCTGACGGCGTTCGTGCTCAGCGGCGTGCTGACCGGTATGTGCGGCGCCATCTACGCCTACTACCTCGGCAGCGTCTATCCCCCGTTCGCGTTCGAGGCCGTCTTCGACCTGACCGTCGCCCTGATGGCCTTCCTCGGCGGCCTCGGCACCGTGAGCGGCCCCGTGATCGGCGCGCTGCTGCTCGAACCCCTGCAGCAGTACCTGACGCAGCAGTTCACGGCGGCCGGGCTGTCGCTGATCCTCTTCGGCGCGCTGTTCCTGATCGTGATCGGCTTCCTCCCGCAGGGGATCGTGCCGTCGGCCGAGCAGCTCTACCACCGGGTGAGGTCGCGATGACCGTGCTGCTCGAGGTAGCCGGCGTCCGGAAGAGCTTCGGCGGGCTGCGGGCGCTGGACGACTGCTCGTTCACCGTCGAGGAGGGCTCGATCGCGGGACTGATCGGGCCGAACGGATCCGGCAAGACGACGATGTTCAACGTCGTGACCGGCTACGAGCGGGCCGACGCGGGGGTCGTTTCGTTAGGCGGCGAGGACATCACCAACGCGCCGCCCGGACGGATCTGCGAGCGCGGGGTCGGACGGACCTTCCAGCTCACCCGCGTCTTCGGCCGGCTGACCCTGGTGGAGAACCTCCAAGTAGGACGGGCGGGAGTGCCCCGTGCCCGACGCCAGGAGCTGTACAGCGACCGACGATGCATGGAACTGCTGGACTTCGTCGGCTTGGTGGAGATGGCGCGTATGCGGGCCGGATCGCTCTCCTACGGCCAGCGGAAGCTCGTGGAGCTGGCGATGGTCCTCGCGCAGGAACCGCGCGTCGTGCTCCTCGACGAGCCGGCCGGAGGAATCAATCCCCTGCTGATCTCCCAGATCGGCGAGCGTATCCGGGAGCTGAATCGGCGCGGCGTGACGTTCCTCGTGGTCGAGCACAACATGGAGTTCGTCATGGGTCTGTGCGACGTCGTGTGGGTGATGGAACACGGAACGGTCATCGCGCACGGCGAACCGGAGCGGGTGCGCAGCGACCCGCGCGTGCTCGACGCGTACCTCGGCGGCGCCCTGGACGAGGACGGGCAGGACGCGCAGGAAGAGGAGGCGAGCCGATGAGCGGCCTGCTGGAGCTCGGCGGCGTCTGGGCGGGCTACGGCGGCAGCGACGTGCTCCGCGACCTGACGATCACGGTGCCGGAAGGCAGCGTGACCTGCATCGTCGGGCCGAACGGCGCCGGAAAGTCGACAATTCTGCGGGTGGTCAGCGGTCAGCTCAGACCGCGCCGCGGTTCGGTCACGTTCGCCGGACAGGTGATCGCCGGACGTTCGCCGCGGCAGATCCTCGGGCTCGGCATCGTGCAGGTCGCGCAGAACCACACGCTCTTCCCCGACATGACCGTGCGCGAGAACGTGGAACTCGGCGGGTTCCTCGTCCGGGACCGCAAGGAGCTCGCGCGACGGCTGGCCCGCGTCACCGAACTCTTCCCCATCGTCCAGGAGCGCGGCCGGGACAAGGCCGGATCGCTCTCCGGAGGCCAGCAGCGGCTCGTCGAGTTCGCCCGGTGCCTGATGCTCGAACCCGGACTCGTCGTGCTGGACGAGCCCTCGATGGGCCTCGATCCCAAAACCCTGCGACTCGTCCTCCAGCAGGTCCGCGCGATGTGGGAGTCGGGCCGAACGGTGCTGCTGGTCGAGCAGAACGTCCGCGCGGGACTCTCGCTGGCCACGCACGCCGTCGTCGTCGAGAGCGGCCACGTGCGGCTCGAGGGATCGGGCCCCGAACTGCGCGACAGCTCGGAGATCGCGCACCTCTATCTCGGAGTGCATTGACAGAGCTCGAAGAGGGAGAGCCGCCATGGACGACCTGGTCGCCTCGGCCGTAGCCAACTGGGCGCCGCGCTTCACCACGAACGGCGTGGCCGTATCGGACTTCGAACGCATCACCCGCGGCCTCGACCGCTGGGAGGACTGGTGCGCGGCGTGGAGCGAGGTGGCCGCCGAACACCGCGCGCTCGCCGAGGAGGCGGAGGCCGAGGGGAGGCTGCGCTCGGCAGGGCAGCACTTCGCCCAGGCTGCGGTCTACTACCACTTCGCCAAATTCCTCTTCGTGCGGTACCCCGACCAGATGCGCGCCGCGCACGCCGAGGCCGTCCGCTGCCTGGACGGCGCACTCCCCCACCTGGACCCGCCCGGCACCCGCGTGGAAATCCCCTACGACGGCGCGAGGCTGGTGGGCGTCCTGCGCCTGCCCCGACGGCCCGGCCCGCATCCGGTGGTCGTGATGATCCCCGGCCTGGACTCCGCCAAAGAGGAGTTCCGCACCACCGAGGCCCTGTTCCTGGAGCGCGGCGTGGGCACCTTCAGCGTGGACGGCCCCGGCCAGGGCGAGGCCGAGTACGACCTCCCCATCCGCGCCGACTGGGAGAAGCCGGGCGCCGCCGTCATCGACGCCGTCGCCCGGCTCGACGGCGTGGACCCGCGGCGCATCGCCGTCTGGGGCATCAGCCTGGGCGGCTACTACGCCCCCCGCGTGGCCGCCGGCGACGAGCGCGTGAAGGCCTGCGTGTCCCTGGCCGGCCCGTACAACCTGGGCGCCTGCTGGGACGGCCTGCCCGCCCTGACCCGCGAGGCCTTCCGCGTCCGCTCCCACCTGGCCAACCCCGAACAGGCCCGCGCCTTCGCCCTCACCCTGGGCCTGGAAGGCCGCGCCTCCTCCATCCGCTGCCCCCTGCTGGTCGTCGCCGGCCAACGCGACCGCCTCTTCCCCTGGCAGGACGCCGCCCGCCTGGCCGCCGAGGCCGACGAGGCGGGCGGCTCCGCAACCCTCCTGCTGCTGGAGACCGGCAACCACGGCTGCATGAACGTGGCCGCCCAGCACCGCCTCAAGACCGCCGACTGGCTCGCGGCGAGGCTGGCGACCGTTGACTCGCCTATAGCAAAGTGATATCACTTTAAGCGTGAACGTGGAGCGTGGTAGCGGGCCGGCGCTGGTCGTCGACCGATTGAGCAAGCGGTTCGGGGAGCGGACGGCGTTCTCCGAGGTGTCGTTCTCGGTGGACTACGGGGAGGTCTTCGGGTTCCTCGGGCCGAACGGCGCGGGCAAGACCACCACCGTGCGGACGCTGGGGACGTTGATCGCGCCCACGTCGGGGACCGCCCAGGTGGCCGGGCTGGCGCTGAGCGAGGCGAACGGGGTGGCGATCCGCAGTCGGATCGCGGTGATGCCGGAGGCGCCGGGGCTCTATCTACGGCTCAGCGTCGCGGAGAACCTGGCCTACTTCGCCGGGCTCTACGAGCTGACGGACCGGCGGGAGCGGATCGGGCGGGCGCTGAAGTCGGTGGGGCTCGAGCATAGGGCGGACGACCTGTGCCGGTCGCTGTCCAAGGGGCTGCGGCAGCGGGTCGGGCTGGCTCGTGCGCTGCTGACCGATCCTCAGGTGCTGTTCCTGGACGAGCCCACCTCGGGGCTGGATCCGGTCGCGGCGCGGGAGGTGCACGACCTGATCGACGCGCTGCGCAAGCGGGGGGTGACGATCTTCCTGACCACGCACCGGCTGGCCGAGGCGGAGCGGCTGTGCGATCGGGTCGGGATCATGAACACGACGCTGCGGACGATCGGACGGCCGGATGAGCTGCGGGATCGGCTGTTCAGCAAGAGCATCGAGGTGCGCACGCGGGAGCCGATCCCGGATGCGGAGCGGGTGTTCGGCGGCCTTCCGGGGAGTGAGGGGTGGCGGGTGACCGAGGACGGGACCTACGTGGTCTCCGTCAGCGACGCCGAGGTCGCGGCGCCCGCCGCGGCTCGGGCGGTGCTCGGGGCCGGCGCGGATCTGCTTGCGCTGACGCCGACGCGGCACTCGCTCGAGGACGTGTACCTCCAGATGATCGACTCCGACGTGGAGGCCGAGCAGCGATGATCAGGACTCTGAATCTCACCCGGATCAAGGCCGTCGTGGCCAAGGAGATCCGCGACTACCGGCGCAACCGGTTCATCGCGACGACGATGGCGATCATGCCGATCCTGTTCATGATCGCGCCGATCGTCACGATCTTCTCACTGCCGGCCGACGCGCCCGCGGCGAGGCTGGACGCGGGGATCGGCGTGTCGGTGCTCTACCTGACGCTGATCCCGGCGCTGGTGCCGGCGGTCGTCTCCTCGTATACGATCGTGGGCGAACGGGAGCAGGGGACGCTCGAGCCGGTGCTGACCACGCCGCTCACGCGCGAGGAGCTGCTGTTCGGGAAGGCGCTGGCCGCCTATATTCCGACGCTTATCATCTCTTACTTCATGTACGGGATTTTCCTTGCGTGCGTGGGCTTGTTCGCGCACCCCAACGTGGCCGACGACGTCTTCCAGACCGGGCGCATCCTCGCGCAGGTCTTGTTCACGCCGCTGCTGGCCGCTTGGGCCATCTGGGCCGGGATCGCGATCTCGACGCGGGCGAACGACGTGCGGGTGGCGCAGCAGCTGAGCACGCTGGTCAGCCTGCCTCCTCTGGCGGTGACGTCGTTGATCGGCTTCGGAGTCATCACGCCCACCCCTCGGATCGCCGTCCTGCTGGGCGCGGCCCTGCTGATCGTGGACATGCTGGCGTTCCGGCTGGTGTCGTCGATGTTCGATCGGGAGCGGCTACTCACCGGGTCCAAGGCGACGTAGAAGATCAGGCGATCAGCTCACCACTGCACGGCGATGTATTTCGACTCCAGGTATTCGAGCATTCCCTCGTGGCCGCCCTCGCGCCCGATGCCGCTCTGCTTGACGCCGCCGAAGGGCGCGGCCGGGTCGCTGACCAGCCCTCGGTTGAGGCCGACCATGCCCGCCTCCAGCGCCTCGGCCACCCGCAGGCCTCGGGCCAGGTCGCCGGTGTAGAGGTAGGAGACGAGGCCGAACTCGGTGTCGTTCGCGGCCGCGACGGCCTCCTCGTCGTCATCGAACACGACGATGGGGGCGACCGGGCCGAAGACCTCCTCGCCGAGGATCGGGTTGGTCTTCTCGACGCCCGTCAGGACGGTCGGGTCGTAGTACCAGCCGGCGCGGTCGGGGCGGGTGGCGCCGATCAGGGCGCGGGCGCCGTCGTCCAGGGCTCCGGTGACCAGGTCGTGGACCTTCTCGACCGCGGCCGGGTTGACCAGCGGGCCGAGCTCGGTGTCCGGATCGCTGCCGGGGCCGACGACGAGGCGGCCCATGGCCTCGGCCAGCCCGCGGGAGAACTCCTCGGCGACGCTTCGGTGCACGTAGAAGCGGTTGGCCGCGGTGCAGGCCTCGCCGCCGTTGCGCATCTTGGCGATCATCGCGCCCTGCACCGCCGCCGGAACGTCGGCGTCGTCGAGGACCAGGAACGGGGCGTTGCCGCCGAGCTCCATCGACGTGTTCACGATGGTGTCGGCGGCCTCGTGCAGCAGCGCGCGGCCGACCTCGGTGCTGCCGGTGAAGGACAGTTTCCGCACGCGCGGGTCGTGCAGCATCGCGGAGACGACGGGCCCGGACTTGCGCGACGGGACCACGTTGACGACGCCGGCCGGCACCCCCGCCTGCTCCAGCAGCGCGCCGATGGCGAGCGCGGTCAGCGGCGTGTCGCTCGCGGGCTTGAGCACCATCGTGCAGCCGGCGGCCAGCGCCGGGCCGATCTTGCGGGTGGCCATCGCGGCGGGGAAGTTCCACGGCGTGACCAGCACGCATACTCCGACCGGCTGACGCATCACGAGGATGCGGTTGGCGCCGGCCGGGGCGGTTCCGAGCTCGCCGAAGCCGCGCACGGCCTCCTCGGCGTACCAGCGGAAGAACTCGGCCGCGTACGCCACCTCGCCGCGGGCGTCGCGCAGGGCCTTGCCGTTCTCCAGCACGATCAGCTGGGCGAGCTCCTCGGCGTGCTCGGTCATCAGCTCGAAGGTGCGGCGCAGCACCTCGCCGCGCTGCCGGGGCGGGGTCGCGGCCCAGGCCGGTCCGGCCGCCGCCGCGGCCTCGACCGCGCTCAGCCCGTCGGCCACGCCGCCGTCCGCCACCCGGGCGACCACCTCGGCCGTCGCCGGATCGTACACGTCGATCAGGGAACCGTCCGCGGCCTCCCGGCGCTCGCCGCCGATCAGCAGCTGCGTGGGGGCCAGCTTGAGCGCGCCGTCATGATTCATATTGTTCATGTTAGTACCGATTCGCCACGAAGAGCTCTTCGGCGGGGAAGAGCGTGATGACCCGCGGGCCCTCCTCGGTGAGTACGACCTCTTCCTCGATCCGCGCGGCCGAGTAGCCGTCGGCGGCCGGGCAGTAGGTCTCCAGGGCGAAGACCATGCCGGCCTTGAGCTCGTCCGGATGCTCCAGCGAGTTCAGCCTGCTGATGATGGGCCGCTCGTGCAGCGCGAGGCCGAGGCCGTGCCCGAACTGCAGGCCGAAGGCGGCCATCTCGTCGGCGAAGCCGAACTCCGGCGCCCTCGGCCAGAGCCGGGCGATCTCGTCCGTGCCGACGCCCGGTTTCACGGCGGCGATCGCGGCGTCGATCCATTCGCGGGCCCGCAGGTAGGCGTCGCGCTGCGCGGGGGTCGAGCGCCCCACGGCGAAGGTGCGGTAGTAGCAGGTGCGGTAGCCGTTGAAGGACTGGATGATGTCGAAGTACACCTGGTCGCCGGGCCGGATGATCCGGTCGGTGAAGTTGTGCGGGTGCGGGCTGCAGCGCTCGCCGGAGACGGCGTTGATCGCCTCGACGTCGTCCGAGCCGAGCTCGTAGAGCCGCTTGTTGGCGAGCGCGACGACCTCGTTCTCGCGGATCCCGGGCTTGAGCGCCTCGACAATGGTCTGATACGTGCCGTCCACCATCGCGGCGGCCGTGGACAGCAGCGTGATCTCGTCCTGGGACTTGATCTCGCGGGCGTCGAGCATGACCTGCTGGCCGTCGCGGACCTCGATCCCGAGCCTCTGCAGCGCGAAGACCATCGGCGGCTCGGCCACGTCGACCCCGAGCGGCAGGTCCCCGACGCCCGCGTCGTCCAGCAGCCCCTTGATCTCCCGGGCGGCGCGGTCGAAGAGCCCCGCGTCGGGGGCGACGGAGCCGCGCAGGCCGAGCATCCCGGCCCGGGAGTTCTCCGGCCGCAGCCAGGGCGCGTGCAGCTGGTGGTGTCGGGCGGCCGAGCCGAAGTCCCAGACCACGGGCTCGGCGCCGCGGGCCAGCAGCGCGTAGCGGGCCATCTTGTCGCGCGCCCACTCGCCGATCATCGTCGAGGTCAGATACCGGATGTCGTTGACGTCGAAGACGAGCAGCGCGCCGAGCTCGGAGCGGTCCAGGGCCCACCGGGCTCGGGCCAGCCGGTAGTCGCGCAGCCGGGCGAAGTCGACGCGCTCCTCGAAGTCGACGGCCGTGCTCCCGGGGGCGGGGACCAGCGTCGTCATCCTGATGGACCTCCCTGTCTATGTCAGGCCGTCATCGACCTCTGCGTCTTCTGGCTTGAGCACGAGTCCCGCGCTGGCGGCCTGCTGGTCGAGCAGGACGGCGAAGTCCTCGGCCCCGCGGCCGCCGGCGATCGTGCCCTGGACGAGCTGCTGGACGAGTGCGGAGACCGGCATCGGCACGTCGTGCTCGTGCGCGGCGTCGAGTCCGAGGTCGAAGTCCTTGCGCAGCAGCACGGGGGTGAACGTGGGCGTGTAGTCCAGCTTGACCAAAGCAGGGGTCTTGTATTGGGTGAAGGTGGACCCGAGCACGCTGTGGTTGAGGAAGTCGAGCATCGCCGCGCGGGAGATGCCGCCCTTCTCGGCGAGCACCAGGATCTCGGCGAGCGACTGGGTGACGACGCCGAGGAACAGGTTGTGGCAGATCTTGACCAGGCGTGCGGAGTCCCCGTCGCCGACGTAGGTGACCGAACCGGCGATCAGCTTCAGCAGCGGCTCGACCTGCCGGTACGCGTCTTCCGGTCCTGACACGACGAAACCGAGCCGTCCTGCGGCGACCACCTTGGCGTTGCCGCTGACCGGCGCCGCGAGGAACGCCGTGCCGCGGGCCGCGGCGGCCGCGCGCACGGCGGCCGAGGCCTCCTCGGAGACCGTCGAGGCGTCCACGATGATCCCGGGGGCGGCGTCCGCGCGGGACAGCAGGCCCTCCGGCCCGCTGACGACCTGCTCGAGGTCCGCGGAGCCGGCCACGGTGGTGAATACGACCTCGCATGCGGCCAGATCGGCGATCCGCTCGGCGACCGTCACGTGCTCCCCCTCCGCGCGCAGGGCCTCGGCCTTGCTTCGCGTCCGGTTCCACACGACGAGCGCCACGCCCTCGCCCCGCGCGAGCCGCCGGGCCATCGCCGCGCCCATCCGCCCCGTGCCGATCCACCCGACCGCCATGCACGCCCTCCGTCGCAGGTTCGCTGACCGCTGCAATCGATTGCTTTCGACGCTAGTAACGGCCTGGGCCTCTGTCAATCAGGCGCAGCGAGGACGGGATGGGGAGTCGGGTGGACCGACTGCAATCGTGTGCAGTTCCGTGCTTGAGTGGATCAGCCGAGCAGGTTGAGCGTGTTGGCGTTG